>JAMPAW010000006.1:18870-65566 GCA_023666975.1 Clostridium sp. | reverse complement strand
CGCCGTCCTCATACAGAGAACTCTTATCCCGCTCTTTTTTATCTTTATGCCGCTTTAACCGGTCACGGTCCATAGATGCACGGTCCATCGGTGCAGGAATCGATATTTTTTCTTCTCTCCTCCCACCACGGCTTCCGCCAAAATCTCTTTTTTCTCCCTGTGAGCGTCCTCCGCCAAAATTTTTCCGGTCACCCTGTGGTCTGCGCTCGCCTTGCGGACGATTGCCAAATTCCTTTCTCTCTCCCTGAAATCTGCGCTCGCCTTGTGGACGTCCGCCGCTTCGGTCGCCTTGTGGCCTGTGCTCGCCTTGCGGACGGCTGCCGTTCATCTCTCTCCGGTCACCCTGCGGTCTGCGCTCACCCTGCGGACGATTGCCATTCATCTCTCTCCGGTCGCCTTGGAATCTGCGCTCGCCCTGTGGACGGCTGCCGTTCATCTCTCTCCGGTCACCCTGCGGTCTGCGCTCGCCCTGTGGACGGCTGCCGTTCATCTCTCTCCGGTCACCCTGCGGTCTGCGCTCGCCTTGCGGACGGCTGCCATTCATCTCCCTTCGGTCGCCTTGCGGTCTGTGCTCGCCCTGACTGCTCTGCACAGGAACTACATTCTTTTTCTCTCCCGCACTTTTCGCTTCCGCCTCCTGCTTCGGTGCCGCCTTTTCCGCAGGCTGTCCCTCCGACGATGCTTTCACTGCCGCTTTTCCCAAAAAGCGCTCCCTTACTTTCTGTGCCTCTTCGTCCGTTACGGAGCTCATATGGTTCTTGACCTCCACACCGTTTTTTTTCAGCACCTCAATAATTTCTTTGCTGTCTTTATCTAAGCCTTTTGCCAGCTCATATACTCTAATCTTTGCCAATTACTGCACCTCCAATTACTCAACCTTATCAATCGCTTTCTCAACTGCCTGTGCCAATCCCATATCCACCACTGCCAGAGAGGCTCGAAATTCCTTGCCACAGGCATTTCCCAGTGAAATCTTATCCGAAAATTCCCTCATCGTCACCTGATAATATTCACACATGTTCCGGAATTTTTTCTTCGTGTTATCCGAAGCGTCTGCCGCCACAACCACCAGAAATGCCGTACCTGATTTCACGGCCCGTTCCGTGGAAAATTCACCGGTGACAATCTTGCCTGCCTTGGTTGCCAGCCCCAGCATGGATAACCCGCTATTCTTTTTCAATGCCCATCAACTCCTCATATAATTTATTGTAAATATCCCCATCAATGGACATTTTAAATGACCTTTCCAGTCCTCTGGATTTGACGGCTTTCTCCAAACATTCCCCACTAAAATGCAGATATGCTCCTCTGCCATTTTCCTTACCTGTGGGGTCAAGTTTGATTTCATTTTCCTTCGTCTTAATCACACGAAGCATATCTCTCTTTGCAATCATTTCACCACAACCTACACATTTACGAAGCGGTGTCTTCTTTGCCATCGCCATCACATCCTTTTGTCTTCATCATACTTCCAGAAGCCTTATGCAGTATTGCCAATACAATATTCACCACATAAAAGCATACGCCTAAAATTGCCAATCTATACCAAAAAAATCAATTATTCATCGGTATATTCGCCATTATCTCCCTCTGTATCCTCATCTGCATAGTCGCCGTATTCTTCCTCTGCCACTTCCTCGTCTGCATAGTCATCGTATTCTTCCTCTGCCACTTCCTCACCGGTATAATCCGATTCATCATAGCCTTCATCGACATACTCTGCATCCTCATCATAATCATCATATCCGTCAGCTTCGTCATAACTGTCAGCATATTCCTCATCATACTCGTCAGCATATTCCTCGTCGTCATAATACTCATCATAATCATAGGCTTCTCTCGCCTGTGACTCGCTCTTGATATCGATTTTATATCCGGTAAGGCGCGCCGCCAGTCTTGCATTTTGCCCCTCTTTACCGATTGCCAGCGAGAGCTGATAATCCGGAACCACCACAAAAGCACTCTTTTCCTCTTCATTGACACGGACAGATACTACCTTTGACGGGCTTAACGAATTTTCGATAAACGTTGCCGGGTCCTCGCTCCACGTGATAATGTCGATTTTCTCTCCCTTTAAATCGTCCACAATCGTGTTTACCCTGTTACCGTTCATTCCGACACATGCGCCAACCGGATCAACATTGGCATCATTTGACCAGACCGCAATTTTGGAGCGCGACCCCGCTTCACGGGATATCGCCTTTATCTCTACCGTTCCGTCGGCTACCTCTGTCACTTCCTTTTCAAATAAACGCTTTACCAGCTCCGGGTGTGTACGGGATACGATAACTTTCGGTCCTCTGTTCGTCTCCTTCACTTCCACAATATACAGCTTAATTCTGTCGGTCGGCTTATAATGCTCTGTCTTTATCTGCTCATTCTCCATTAATAAAGCGTCCATCTTGTCATCTAAACTGACCGAAATATTTTTTCCGACATAGCGCTGTACCACACCGGTAACCACATCTTTTTCTTTACAGTAGAAATGCCCGTAAAGCGCCCTTTTTTCCTCTTCCTTAATCGCCTGTACAATCACGCTTCTTGCCTGCTGTGCGGCAATACGGCCGAAATTCTTTGGCGTAATTTCCACATTCACCAAATCTCCGACTTCGTACTTGGAGCTAATCATTTTTGCATTCTCCAGGGAAATCTCTGTTGCCCCATCTTCAACCTCTTCTACAACAGTCTTTCCCGCAAACACCTCGATATCTCCGGTTTCACGGCTCATATTCACCGTGATATTCTCACTTTTGCCAAAATCCTTTTTACATGCATCCAGCAGCGATTTTTCTATTGCCGCAATGATTACCTCCCTCTCAATTCCCTTTTCCTTTTCAATCTGCTCTAACGCAAGCATTAACTCTGACATTTTTCCGTCTTCCTCCTTTTCTCATCTATCTGCGCAATCACCACTCAAACGCCAGCCTGATCAGCGCCAGATTATTTCTATCAATTACTGCTTCCTCGTCATTTTCCAGCAAAACTGTAATCGTCTTGGCATCATAAGCCTTCAGTTCCGCCTCAAATTCTTTATTTCCGTCACCTTCTAATGGTTTAAACAATTTAACTTCCACCATCTTGCCGATATTTCTCGCAAAATCTTTATCCTTTTTCAGCGGTCTCAGCAGTCCCGGTGAACTCACCTCTAAAATATATGGCTCCTTTATCTCTCCCTCATAGGCATCCAGCATGGGGCTAAGCTCACGACTTATCTCTACGCAGTCGTCAATGGTAATTCCCCCCTCCTTATCCGCATATACACGCAGATAATAGTTTGCACCTTCTTTCAGATACTCTACATCCACCAATTCAAATCCCCGTCTTCCAACAATTGGAAGCACCAATTCCTCACAGGTGGATTCAATTTGCTTCTTTGTCATACATAAAACCTTTCTCTGCTAACGTCTGCACCTATGCCGGATTTGTACAAAACGTCCTCTACACGTAAAGAGAGTGGACTGTTGCCCACTCTCTTATCAATCAATATGTTACATAAAAAGAATACCACTTCTTACCAAAAAATGCAAGCATTTTTTGCCGTTTTTCTCTTTATCTCATCATACTTCAAGAATTTCTTTTTTGTTATAGCTTCCACACTTCTTGCAAACTCTGTGGGGAACCATTAACTCTCCGCACTTAGAACATTTTACTAACGTCGGAGCAGTCATCTTCCAGTTCGCTCTTCTCTTATCTCTTCTTCCCTTTGAAGATTTATTTTTTGGACAGATAGACATATTTCACACCTCCTTAAATTGATTGAAGATATCACTAAAAACTGCCATTCTTGGATCGGGAACCGTCTGTTCACATTCACAGGTTTCCCTGTTCAGATTGGTTCCGCATACCTTACAGATTCCTTTACAGTCTTCTTTACAGAGAACGTTCATCGGAATAACGGTATACAACTCATCGAGTATGAGCATGTCTACATCAAGAGTACAGTCTTCGATATAACTTATCTCGTCAGTTTCAGAAGCCTTGTCTACATAAGCTTCCTTTCTGGCAACATCGATTGTCCGTGCGATATGTAAATCATAATCACAGACAACCTTTTCCAGACACCTGCTGCAGCTCCTATCCACAGTGACGCTGACATCTGACTCCACAATCAGAGTGTCTCTGTCTGTCTGCTTCAGCACAATTTCAAACGGCTTACTGCTCCGTACAATCATCTCTTCTCCTTGAAAGCTTGTATGCACGTCCTCTACCACTGCCCGCACTGAAATTGTTTTATCATGGAACTCGCTGATGTCCGCACCCGTCATCGACCTCCTCTTTGTCCCGGCCGGTGACATTATATCATATAAGTTTATTTTCATTGACTTATCTCCTAATACGACCACGATAAACTCACACGTCGACCATTATACATAGTTTAAATATTATTGTCAATCATTTTTTCGCTACTTGTTGATACTTTTCTTCTATTTCACCAGCGCAACGGTTTCTCTGGCGATTGCCAATTCTTCATTCGTTGGAATTACATAAACCGCCGTCCGGGAATCCGCAGTTGAGATTCTAATCTCTTCCCCCCGCACCTGATTAGCCTGCTCGTCAAGAACCACGCCCAGATATCCGAGATAATCACAGACTGCCTGTCTGATTTTGGCATTATTTTCTCCTATTCCTGCCGTAAATGCAATTGCGTCTACACCGTTCATTGCCGCCGCATAAGAACCGATATACTGTGCCGTCCGATAGGCAAACATATCAAGAGCAATTGCTGCTCTCTCATTGCCCTCGACACTCACGGCATTATCCAAATCCCTGAAGTCACTGGATACACCGGATATCCCTTCCACTCCAGACTTTTTGTTCAAAATATTAATCACTTCATCTAAAGAGCAGTTTAACTTGTCCGCCAGAAACTGAACAACCGCCGGGTCGATACTGCCGCTTCTGGTTCCCATAATCAGTCCGTCCAACGGAGTAAATCCCATACTGGTGTCCACGGACTGCCCGTTACAGACTGCCGTTACAGAAGAACCGTTACCGAGATGACAGACAATCACCTTGGAATCCTGATTCTCTCTGCCGATTATCTGTAGCAGCCGCTTTGACACAAAGCTGTGAGATGTACCGTGAAAGCCATATTTGCGAATCTTATACTGTTCATAGTACTCGTATGGCAAGCCGTAAAGGTACGCTTTTGTCGGCATCGTCTGATGAAATGCCGTATCAAACACGGCCACCATCGGAACTTCCGGCATCAATGCACGGCAGGCGGATATGCCAATCAGGTTCGCCGGATTATGCAGCGGTGCTAAGTCGTTACATTCTTCAATAGTGCGAATAACCTCATCGGTTATCAGCACGGAGCCGGCAAACTTTTCCCCTCCGTGTACAATACGGTGTCCCACCGCATCAATCGCAGATAAATTATCAATGACACCGGATACCGGGTCAGTCAGTGCTTCCAGCACATAGGAAACCGCACTTTTATGGTCCGGCATTTCTACGTCCCGCACCACCTCTTCCTTTCCTGCAGGCTTATGTGTCAAACGCCCGTCAATTCCGATACGCTCACACAGACCCTTCGCAATCACTTCCTCCGTTCCCGCATCAATCAACTGATACTTCAGGGACGAGCTTCCGCAGTTTACAACAAATACATTCATTTTGTGACCTCCATGTTATTCCTTTTCTCTCATTTACTCTCTCTCAATACTTCCGTCATCTACGCATATTTGATGCCTGCCATGTTCTTTTGCATAGTACATGCACCAGTCTGAACGCTTCAGCAAATCTTCGGGATTCTTACAAACCTCCGGATAGGACGTCAGTCCCACGCTTACGCTCATCGGAATTTCATATTCATTATACCGCACAACCTGTCTGCAAAGCTCCTCAAACAGCTCTGTAATGATCGGCTTCGCTTCATCAAGATTGCGTCCCGGAAGTGCAACGACAAATTCCTCCCCACCGTAACGGCAGACGAAGCCTTCATATTGGTCAATACATTCCTCTGTCACAGAGGCAATTCTTTTAATCACTTCATCTCCTGCCAGATGTCCATATGTGTCATTGACATTTTTGAATTTGTCGATATCAAACAATGCAGCGCTGATACAGCCGTTCTCCTTTTGGATTTGGCCAATCGTCTTGCGGAATAGCTCATTGAAATAAATCCGGTTATTGATTCCCGTCAAACCGTCCTTTCTCGCCATATGCTGCATCTCATTATAGATTTTGCAATTACTGATCGCAATATCATACTGTGCGATAATCGCATCATAGAACGACATATTGTCCAGAAACATATCCGGTCTGCTGTCACCAATCATAAACAGACCATAGTAATCATTATCTGTATACAATACCTTGATATATAAAGACTGAATATCCGTATTCTCCAAAAACGGGAACTTCTCTTTGATGTTTCTATGTGCAACTACTTCCTTGTCCCCGGCTTCGCTCATTTTAAGATAAATATCGGATATATTTTCCTTGATTCCGGCATTCCATTCTCCGACATTTGTCTTAATGACATAATTGGCATGCTTATTCAGATATGCCTTTTCCCGAATATATACAGCACACAAGCTCAGCTTCCTCACTGCCATAATGGCGTCCGTTATCTGATTAGAGATTTGTGCAACATCAAAAGAGTTCGCAATATAGTGCAAAATCTCCGTCTGTGCCTTCATCTCGTCATTCGCCATCTGAATCTGCCTGTTGGCATTTTGCAGGTTAATTTTTTGTACCGTCAGCGCAGAATTTGTATTCTTGAGTTTTTCCTGCATCTGTAAGATTTCTTCATTTCTCTCGGCAATATTATCCAACTGGTTTCTCTGGGAAAACAGCATATTATCCATTATCCCCATGTATTCCATAAACGTATATGCCTCAAAAAACAACACCATCATCAGCAGAATAATGTTAAAAAACATAAAGAACCACCAATTGCTGTGCTTAAAGGAAATCTTGACAACCAGCACGGTCAGAACCGGTATTGACACATACAGCATATAGGATATCAACGTGCTTTTGTCATTCACTCTCATCGTCAGGAAAAAATCCACAAAAAACATAATCATGACGGCAACCAAAGCAAGCATCAATGTATCATCAACACTGATAAAACAAATCATGATGATTGAAGAAACACACTGAATATAGCGAAGTGCCTGCAGCACAAATAATTTGTCAAAATAATGGTTATAACTGCATATCTCCTCCAATATCCAGCAAAATGCAAGAAATCCCAAAATGGATATCGTATTTTGAAGCTGAATGCTCTTATCCATAAATTGCAATATAATCCGGAAAACGAAAAATATTGCATATACCAGACGATGTATTAATATTCCTTTTTTCTGCAGTTCTATCAGTGTCTTTGTCTCCATAAGCTATTCCTTCCAGTATAGTTCAATCACTGCTCCGTCATGGAGCGGACTGAAATGTTCTGCTGCCTGTCCGTCTATTTTCTGTACAAGAACTGACCCTTTAATTGTTTTTAAATCAAATTCATATTCGTCAAAAATATCTACAAATACATAGTTGGATTTACCTGTCAGCGTAATCGGACTGTCATTTACCGTTACGTTCATCTCTACTGCCTTGGCATTCCTGCCTCTCTCCTCAATCCATTGATTCACTAAGGCATTCTTCACCGGAACCTGAAGCTCCTGTAATTGTGCCGCTTCATCTACAGGCGGTTCCGGTTCACCTTCCACATTCTCCTGCCGGTTCTTTGGCACGTCACTCTTTTCCTCCGGCTCCTCTATCCCGGCAGCCTGTTCCTCACTGACAAAACGCTCCGCTTTATACACATCTTCCTTATCTAACCATGCAACATTAAAATTCTCATAAATCCTTGTGTCTGCATTCGCCCGTGCACCGTTGACAAACACCTCGTGAGGCGTTTCAATATCCATAAACTGCATAAGCTGTGCCAATGTATAGTAATTGAGCAATTCTACGCTGTCACCCTCACTAAGCGGATAGAATTCCGACTCCATTCTGCCATTGACCGTTGCATACCGGGGGCAGGTCACGGTAACATCATTGACCGTAATCGATATCGTGGAGGACAAATCCACCACCTCATGAAGAACAGCCTTAGCGTCCTCTCCCGTTGTTGATTCTTTGACCTGTATCTGGTCTCCCGCCTTCACCGGGTGATTCATTCCCGTCTCTTTGCCATTCAACGTAATGGCAGCCGGTTCGCCGGCACTCCCCCGTATAAACTTTTTCTTGCCGTTTATCGTATAGTTGAGGTCCTTTCCCCGCTTAGGGAAAATGGAATCATTGGTAAACCCATAAGACAACGCAGCATCAAATACCGTCAGCTTATCATTATCGTACAGCTTCACCCGTTCTCCGTTAACGAGCAGATAGACAAAGCGGTTTTTCTGGTCATAGAAATTCAGGCAGATACCGATTGGCGTAACCAGCAGCGGGTCCTTCTTAACACCTTCCATCAAAATGTTGACAAATCCCATAACCTCTTCGCCCCGCAGAGCCACACGTTCCTCGGGCAGCTTCAGATGACCGGCAAGCTTCTTTGTAAATCCCGGCAGTTTTCCGCCTCCACCCACCACGAAGACCGCCGATACCGGCTTATCTCCATTCAGGGTAATCATTTTCCGGGCAATCTGTTCGGTAATTTCCTCCAAAACAGGTTCCAGCTTGTCGTTGATCTCCTGAGAGGTAATATTGTGGCTGACACCCATAATATCCTTGTAAGTGAAGCTCTTCTTTTTGGAGCCTATCGTCTTAATTTTCTCTGCCGTATCAAAATCCACCAGATATTCCTTAATCAACGTCTCCGTAAGCTCATCACCGGCCTTTGGCAGCATGCCATATCCGACTACGCTTCCGTCCTTCGTAATACAGATATCCGACGTGCCTGCACCGACGTCCACCAAGGCAATATTCAACAGCCGGTAGCTTTCCGGAATCGCAACCTGTATTGCTGCAATCGGCTCCAACGTCATATTGGCAATTTCCAAATCTGCAAGTGCAACGGCGGCATATAAACCGTCCACAACCTCCTCCGGCAGAAACGTCGCCAATACATCTGCAGCAATATTGTGTGCCTTATGGCCTTCAAGATTACTAATCTCATAATCGTTCAGATAATATTTAATTACCGTGTACCCGACACAAAACAGCTTCACATCTGTATCATTGTCCTTGAGCATCTGCTCATGTGCTTTTTCCACGCCCAGCATTTCCAAGGAGTGAATATATTCCTGATTGACAACCGTGTTCTCCTGAAATTCATAATTCCCTTTTCCGATATAAGTACGCAGTACGCGCCCTGCGGCAGCAACACACACTTCTTTGAGCTTTCTTCCGGACAGCTGCCGCTCCAACTGCTCCTTTACATAGACAATCTCTTCACCGACTTTGCTGATATCATGAATCTGCCCGTCCATCATCGCTCTCGTATCATGAAACTTCACACACTGCGCTACGATATTAAATTTGCTGCCCTCTCTATATCCTACCGTGCCGACAATACTTCTGGTTCCGATATCAAGACCGAACACCAGCGGCTCTGGATATTTTGTCATTGCTGCCATACTATACTCCATATTCATCAAGTATTCCTATTATACCACAACCTGTAGATTAAGACAATAAATCTTTTACTACATTTATGGTATGCGCAATATTGCTGCCGTTATCAATCACCACATCACAATTTGCAAAATAGAATTCATCATCAGACTGATTTTGGATAATCTGCTCCCATTTTTTGCGGTTTCCTCCCCGTCCGCTAATCAGGCGGCGGATTCGCTCCTCACGGTCCGTATAAATATACCACAGCTCGTCACAGATTGTCCTGTACCCGTCTTCAATTAGCAGTGCCGCCTCGATAACATAAAGCTGTTCCGCCTTCTCCCTCTGCTTTTTTTGAATATCCTGCAAAATGTACTCCTTAACAGCCGGGTGGACAATCCCATTCAAGCGTTCAAGTTCCCCGGAATGATTAAACACAATTTCGGAGAGCCGCTCTCTGTCGATTCCGCCTCCGTCCGCCAAAATCCCTTCGCCAAACGCCTCCACGATTTGCTGATAAACCAAATATCCCGGAGACATCAGCCTGTGTGCCAGTCTGTCCGCCTCCACGATACAGGCATTGTGCTTTTCCTTTAATATACTAAGCACAGTACTTTTCCCGCTTCCAATTCCGCCGGTAATACCAATAATTTTCATCTCTACTTTGCCTCATACCAGGTTGCACCTGTACTTACTCCCACGCTTAACGGAACGTCCAATTCGGCTGCCCCCATCATTTCCTCCACCAGAATCCGCCTGACCTGTTCCACCTCATCTTTATAGGTTTCAATCAACAATTCATCATGAATCTGCAAAATCAGCGTTGACTTAAGCCCCTCTTTTTTGAGCCGCTGATGTACCCGTATCATCGCAATTTTAATAATGTCCGCTGCCGTTCCCTGAATCGGAGAATTCATGGCTACCCGCTCGCCGAAGCTTCTCTGCATAAAATTCGATGACGACAGCTCCGGTATCTGGCGGATTCTTCCGAACATCGTTCTCGTCATTCCCGTTTCCTTTGCCTTTGCCACCGTATCATCTAAAAAGCGCTTCACGCCCGGATAGGTGGCAAAATAACTCTCGATATATTCTGCTGCCTGCTTTTGGGGAATATTCAAATCCTCCGAAAGCCCGAAAGCACTGATGCCATAGACAATGCCAAAATTGACCGCCTTGGCATTTCTCCGCATTAAGTCATCTACTTCCCCAATCGGTACGCCAAACACCTGCGAGGCAGTAAGTGCATGAATGTCCTGTTCTTCATGGTAGGCCGCAATCAGTTTTTCGTCCCCTGAAAAGTGTGCCAGCACCCGCAGTTCAATCTGCGAATAATCTGCGTCCACAAAAACATAATCCTCTTTCGGAATAAATACTTTGCGGATATTCCGTCCCAGCTCTGTCCGCATTGGAATATTCTGCAGATTCGGTTCCGTAGAGCTGATTCGTCCGGTTGCGGTAATCGTCTGATTAAAGGTTCCGTGAATTCTTCCGTCCTCTCTGATAAACACAGATAAACCGTCTGCATAGGTAGATTTCAGCTTTGCCACCTGCCTGTATTCCAGTACATCTTCCACGATTTGATAATCCTTTTTTAACTTGTTTAACACATCTGCACTGGTAGAATATCCTGTCTTGGTTTTCTTGGCACCCGGAAGCTTCATGCGATCAAACAGTACTTCGCCAAGCTGTTTAGGAGAGTTGATGTTAAACGTTTCTCCCGCTTCCTCGTATATTCTCTGTTCAAGCTGTTCAACCCGTGTCCCCAGCATTTCACCATATTCGTTAAGCGCTGCTCCGTCTACGCGTATCCCTTCCCGCTCCATATGCTCCAGCACATATACGGTAGGAAGCTCAATCTCATCATAGAGTTTCTTCAATTCCATCTCTTCCAGCTTCTGCTTCAATGCGTCCCACGCCAGATAAGGAATACAGGTTTCATAGGCCAGATAACTGTGCACATTCTCCTGTTGAAGCACAAAGGCATTTAATTCCAGCTTATTCAGTAATTCCTTTTTGTTTGGCACTGTCAGCATCAGATAATCTCTTGCAATATCATCATAACCGTAGGTATCTTTAATGGGATTTAACAGATATGCCGCCACGGAGGTATCCTCGACCTGTCCGTTATCCTCCAGCGGCATAATATCCAACAGCGATTTCAGGTCATTGGTGATAACCGTAAGCTCTCCATGATTCCGGCAGCAGTCCATGAACCGTGCGGCAACCAGCTCTGCGGTAATAAACATCGAACAGATAATGAAATCGACATGCTTACCGTCTTTTGTGATACCGAGTCCGATAAATTCCTTCTTCTCAAAAAGGCCAAACACACCAATACACTTTTCCTGTCCAAGCCCGGCAAAATAATTTTCCATCTCCGCCAAATCTGTAATCGTATGAACGGTGAACTCCATATCCACGGTATTTGCAGAAGAAGTAAAATATTTTAACAGACTCTTCAATTCCAGATTTTTGATATAGTCATATGCCTTTTCGGTGAACAAATCTCCCATCATCATTTCATCGAACGTATTTTCCACGGGCACATCAAGCCGGATTGTCGCCAGTTCTTTACTCAGCAATGCCTGGTCATAAAACGCTCCAAGATTTTCCATTGCCTTCTTCGGTTTAATTGCCTCCAAATGGGCATATGCTTCCTCAATGCTATGATAATCGGCTATAATTTTGGCCGCCGTCTTCTCGCCGATTCCCGGAACACCGGGAATATTATCAGATGTATCCCCCATCAGTCCTTTCATATCGATAAATTCCTTCGGTGTCACGCCGTATTTTTCCGCCACATTGCCGGCATAATAATTTTCCACTACGGTCTGTCCGCCCTTTGTCTTCGGCAGCTTAATCATTACCCTGTCCGTGGCAAGCTGCAGTAAATCCCTGTCTCCGGAGAGCACTGCCACCTCCATGCCGGCCGCCTCGCCCCTGTTGGAAAGTGTTCCGATAATATCATCTGCTTCAAACCCCGGACATTCCACTACCGTTATCCCCATCGCCTTTAGCAGTTCCTTGACCAGCGGCACCTGGCTTCTCAGCTCCTCTGGCATACCCTTGCGGGTTCCCTTATACTGTTCATACATCTGATGACGGAACGTCGGCTGATGCACATCAAATGCCACAGCCAAATGTGACGGTTTCTCCTCATCAATCACCTTTAAAATCATATTGACAAAGCCCAGCACAGCATTGGTATGCTGTCCCTGCGAATTCGTTAAATCAGGAAGCCCGTAAAATGCCCGGTTCAGTATGCTATGTCCATCTACTAATAAAATTTTGTCCATTGATTCTGTCCTTTCTTTCAATTATTGTTTATTACATTATACTGGCGAATCCTGCGGTAAAAGCCGATTTCCTGTTCCGATGCGGACATATTAATGCTGCGCACTAATTCTTCCTCCTCAGGCGAAAAAAGAATATCGTCAAAAGTCCGGCTATAGTAGTATTCCCCCTGCCTGTCCTTTAACGCATTCTGCTCCTGCTCATGCAGTAAATCCAAAAAGTTCACGTAGCCGAAAATTAAGAAGCCCATGACAGCCACGATGATCAGCACCACGGAGGAGCGAAGAAATCCACGCTTTCTTCTGCTTGTTTCCATTTCCCACTCTATCCGCTCGTCAAGCTCAGCGGTAAAATCAGTAGACAGCGGCATATTATCGTCTAACTGCCGCATCCCCTCAATCATTGTATAATAGATATTCAGTTCCTCTCTGCAATTATCACAGCCCTGAATGTGCCGGAGAAAATCCTGTTTCTCCTCACGTTCCAGATGATAATCGATATATGCAATAATCTTTGATTGTGCCTCTAAACAGGTCATGGTCAGGACTCCTTCTCAAAAAACACCTTAAATGCTGTCGGCAGTGCATATTCTCTATCCAATTCCCGCCGTTCCACCCATTTCAGCTCTTTGCTTTGTCTGCGGCAGGAAATATAGTATGCCGTCATTCTCCACTCGACATGGCTGAACACATGCGTATACGGAATCTCTCTTTCCAGCAGTACCGGTTCAAAACCCTGGTGGCTGATAAACTGTACGGCTTCCTCCGCTCCCATCTGCCCGTCTGCATGGTAGAGCTCCCACATACCGGCCAGCAGCCCTTTATCTTCTCTCTTGCGAATGCCATAATTTTCTCCGTCATGAAGAATAAAGACTGTCATTTCCTCTATTCTCCGTTTTTTCTTTTCCTTTCGCACTGGCAGGCAGCCGTAGGTTTTCCGTGAAAAACCAAGGCAGTGGCTTTGGAGCGGACATTCCTCACATTTCGGCACTCCCTTTGGCACGCACACCATAGCGCCAAGCTCCATTAGCGCCTGCGTCAAATCCCCACAGCTTCCACGTTCATACAGTGCAAGCAGTTCCTCCCTCACCCTGCGCTTTGTCGTTACATCATCTATGCTGTCATGGCAATCGGCAAGCCTCATCATCACCCGCAAAACATTACCGTCCACTGCCGGCGTAGGCTGTTCATAACAAATGGAACAAATTGCACCTGCCGTGTATTCTCCAATTCCGGGAAGCCTCATCACATCTTCGTAGGAAACAGGGAATTTTCCCTGATACTCTTCGATAATCATCTCCGCCGCTCTTTTGAGATTGCGGGCACGGTTGTAATAGCCCAGCCCCTCCCACAGCTTTAACAGCTTCTCCTCCGGTATCCGCGCAAGCGTTTCCACATCTGGTATTTCCCGCAAAAAACGGTCGTAATACCCTTTTACCGCCTCCACACGGGTCTGCTGAAGCATAATTTCCGAAATCCAGATATGGTATGGCTGTTTTGTATTCCGCCACTGTAAATCCCTATGGTGATTCTGATACCATTGCAGCAAAGGCTCACCTATTTCCACCCAGTTATATTCCATAATATCACCCATCCTATATCTTTCTTTACTATAACATTTTTCGTCTTTAACTACAAATATAATTTATTCTCATCAAGGTATTTACAGGCTACAAAAATCATATTAAAATAACAGAATGTACTGAATTTATTTGAAAAAGGCGGACAAATGAATTTACACAGTCTACGAAATAATCTAAAAACAAAACTAAAGGAATCTGATTTAACGCTGAACGAATTTTCACTACAGGCTGACTTATCAGAAGATACGCTCCGCTCCCTCATTTATGGCGAAGCAAAGGACATAAAGCTGTCCACGTTAGTCAAAATAGCTGACGCATTCCACTGCTCTATCGACACAATGCTCAGCCGTTCCGTATATTCCGGTCAGGAAGAAGACTTAATCCGCAGATTGCGAAAGCTTTCCGGACGTTCTCTCCAGACCGTGCAGGCATTAATTCAGCTGGAAGAAATAAGTCATCTGACCGCTTCAAGCACAGGCAGGGATACCATTCAGATTTTCCTGCCTACCGGCAATATAAGGGACGGATACTTTTACGACAATACGCTTTTTGAGACACTGGATATCACGGAGCACCCCTACAGCTTAAAGAACGCTGTCGATTTCGGTATCAAAATATTATCCAGCGACTACGAACCGTACTACTGCCTGAATGATATACTGCTCTTTTCCCGCAAACACCTTCCGCAGGACAATGATATTGTCCTGTACGCCGACAGGGAAGGACGTATATACATACGCAGATACACTGCTGCCGGGCTTATGCCGATAAACCGTTTCGGCACAGTCATTTCCCCCAATGCCATTCATGACTATACCGCTGTCGGCGTCTTTCTAAAGGTGTTAAAAGAATTTAATATTGAACAATACCGTTAAACAAATAAAACTCCCAAGAAAGGGAGTTCTATCTGCAAAATCCAGCTAAACGGATATTCACAATAATACAAATGCCGGTGATGGGACTTGAACCCATACGGTGTTGCCACCAACAGATTTTGAGTCTGCCTCGTCTGCCAATTCCGACACACCGGCGTACAAAAAAACCAACGAAAATGATTATATAATGCGAACACTGTTTTGTCAAGATTTTTTTATCATCTGTTGAAACTGCAAGATTCAACATTTCCTCTGCCTGTTTTGTGATTACTGTAAATGCTTTTTCTGCCGGAATATCCATAAAAAACATCAATGTACCCTTGTTCCAAACGGCATCAGTGCAAGCTTCGCCAGTTTAAAATGCTGCAAGCCAAACGGTATGCCAATGATGGTAATGCATAATACACAGCCTGTCAATAAATGCGCGGCCGCCATTGGGATTCCCGTCACAATCATCCAAATTATATTCGCAATCAGCGACATATTGCCTCCGCCATAATCAACGTCCCGCCCAAAAGGAAATAATGTCAGCCCTGCATATTTGAAACACTGTCTTCCAATTGGAATCCCCACAATCGTAATCGACCAGAGGCAGCCATATAAAAACCATGCCAAAGCACCCTCCGCTCCTCCAAAGATAATCCAAAGTATATTCCCTAAGCATCCCATATTTGTATCCTCCTTTTCCACTGTCCAGACCTTTATATCGGTTCTACTATTATATTGTTGCAATCCGGGAAAAGGTTCACTCGTATTTCCAAAAAGTTCCTTCTGTACGATATTCTTTTCCGGATAGATATGCCATCTGCCGAAAAAGAACAGGTAGCATAATAAAACGGGGCAGTCTGCTCTGCATTTTGGTATATAAGGTATCCGCATTTTTTGTATAGTAAAATAGAGGTATTAATGCTATAATAAAGTTTATAAGGCAATATTAAAAAGGAGGGAACAGCTATGATGACAGCGGTAAAAGGTTATTATGATGGAACCCAGATCGTGGTGAATGCGGAAGATCGAAAAAACTTTAATATGGGAGATGAATTGATTATCACGATTCTAGACAGGATAAAAACAGATACACGGACGGAACAGAGGAGAAAGATTATTGAGTCCGGTGCTTATGTCATGCCATCTGCGAGAACAACGCAGGAAATAGATAATTATATCAAGGAGTTACGGGCAAATGACAGATTATAAAAAAATCTTCTTAGATACTTCCCCATTTACATATTATTTGCAGAACAATGAATCGTTTTATTCAAAAATGAAGTTATTTTGGGAAAAATATGCCGATTGTGATTATATTACTTCGACGATTACGATAACAGAGTATTTGACATACCCGTATGGTCAAAATGACTTGAAAATGATTGATGATTTTTATGCTTTTATTTGTGGGATGGATATAGAAATCAGCAATATTGACAGGGAAATAGCAGAAAAAGCGGCAAAGATACGGGCAGAGTATAAAGCTTTTAAGGCTATGGATGCTTTGCAGTTAGCTACAGCATGTTTAACCGGATGTGACGTATTCCTTACGAATGATAATCAGTTAAAGCAATTTAAGGAAATCAGATGCATTACCGTAGCGGAATGCGAAGATTGTTCTCCGTAAAAATAGCGGCATATCCTCTGCATATCTGCATTTTATTACTGTTGCTTTTTACATTGAAAAGGCAAAAAGCGCTTCTGGCTTAGAATTTGCCAGAGGCGCTTTGTCTATAGGTTGCAAAGAGAGGAAACTCTGCTTTGTTTGGGAATGAAGATGAAATTACTCTGCCTCCGGGTCTAACTGAACTGCAAGAACTGGACCAAATACAAGTTCTACATCATCTCCTCTTTTTATTGCTGCATACACACGAAATTTTACAGTTTCTTTGTTATTCCACCATTCTTGGGGAAATTTAAAACTAGTATTTTCTGAATAAATACGACTTGGCGAATCTGGAAGATTAGAGATGGACGAATATTTTTTATTGAAGCTTGAAACTACTTTTTTAGTTTTGTAATTATAATGTCCTATGAACAGATTATCTTCAATATTTGTATTTAAAGATATATCATTAAAAATAACACCAAGAGTTAATTCTTCAATATTAGTGTAATCATCTGGTATTGCTATGGCTGGATAAATCCATACGGTAAATCGCTCAGAATCAAATGAATATAAGCAATCACTGCCATAACTCTTATAATACAACCACTCTACTTCCTCAACTTCAGGAACCTCTGGATCCTGATCAGGAGTCGGCGTTGGATTCTCACCCACAGACGGATTATCCGGAGTTGGATTCGGTGTCGGATTTTCTGGTGACGGTTCTGTGGCTGTCTTGTCTTCCGTCGTTGCAGTCTCCGGTGCGGGCTTTGTGACTGGTATAGCGATCTCGGCAGTATATTTGCCATATTTTACCGTTACCTCAAACTGATTATCCGCATTTGCCGTCACTACATCAGGCGCACTTACCGTATAAGTTGTAATTTCTTTATCCGCACCCTTCTTGTAATCAGCATAGACCGTATAATCCTCTTTAAATGCCTTGGCATCAAACCGCCCTCCCTCCGTCAAAGGCTTGGGGCTGGGATTCTTAAAGTAAATCTTCACAATTCGGTTTACCTTAATGGATACCGTTTTTTGAACAGAACCGGCGGTTATCGTGACCTTGTACTTTCCTTTGCTGTTCGGCTGAATTGTTTTTCCGATTTGCTTAGTATTATACAATGTGTACTTTTTCTTCGTTTTCCCGTTCTTAAGGTTCGCCGTCACGTTCAGAGACTTTTTCAGCATGCTTTTGGTCAGCACCTGCCCCTCATTCAGCATGGTGTTTGTGGTTTTCACCGTCAGCTTCGTAACCTTCTTAGCGTTAGAAGCTGCAAAAGCAGTATTGTCTGCAACGGTTGTCAATACAATCATCAATAAAAGCAAAAATAATGCTGTTTTCTGTAATTTACCTGTTTTTTTCATTGGTTTCTCCTTTTTTGATAATTCAATTAGCATTTTTATTGTTTTATGATAATATTGTTATCCTTTTTTGTCAAGATTTTCATTATACTTTTGTAAAAAGGGTGGTGTTTATAATGTCAGATAAAACTTTAAGCCAATATTTACGAGAACTCCGCAAATCCTTTGGGTACACACAGGAATTTGTCGCTTCCAATCTGGACATATCCCGACAGGCATATTCCCACTACGAAACCGGACGTGCGATTCCCCCAAATGATACATGCTGCAAAATTGCAAATCTTTATAATATCTCTTCTGATATTATAATCAATCTTTCCATGCAGAATAGCAATAATCCGCACACTTTCCCCACATATACAACAATTGATGAGTTAAATCCTTTTCTGGATTATATTGAAAATGAAACAAACGCAAGAAAGCTAAAGAATCTGACCAAAAAGGAAAAAGAATTAATTTACTATTTTGATCATCTTCCGGAAATAGAGCAAAATGAAGTATTAGATATCCTGAAAATTAAACTCCGCAAAACGCATTCCCCATAATATAACAGAACGAACCTCTTTAAAAAAAGTCTTCCGTAAATTTGAGATAAAAGTTCTTTACCGTTTCGTAATCCAGCGCAGAATCATAATAATCCTTTTTCGCATATACAATTACATATTCAGCAGGTAACAATGCAAATAGATCACATTGATAGTCAGGGGTGCAAAGAACTATTACCAATAGCTATGCTTTCTCAATCCCACAGCTATGATGTTTATAAGAAGAATCTGTACTGTTCACATTCTTATCATAATTAATGCTTACAAGCAGCATATTATCCTTATAATGTTCCAGCTTCTGAGGATAATTCCTGCTTCTTATCTGGTCAGCAGCAGTCCCAACGGACTGAGCGTACTTAAGTTCTATCAACAGTGCAGGCTTATCCGTATGTTTGGGCGAAGGGAGATACACTAAATCTACATAACCTTTTCCACTATCCAATTCCTGTATCGTAGTGTAATACTTTTGTCCTGCATAGTAAGCCATCTGTATGGCATAAGAAAGGGCTGCTTCTGAATTATATGTCTTATTCTCAGCAGAATCATGAAACCACTCAAGGAGTTCAGCCACTTTGTTTTCATTACAACCCCATGTTGCATTTAAGAGTTCCTGTGACTTCTTAAATGATGTAAATGTATCAATCCACTCCTTTGATTCCGTAGAATTCTTGAATTCATCAAGTATCTCCTTATTCGGAATAGACACCTCTTTCGTATCTGAATTGAATGTTAAATATCCAAGATGAATCAGTAATGCAAGTACATCATCTCTGCTGTTAAATGTGGTCATATCATTCTGGTAGGTGCCAATGTTTACCCTGACACTTCCACCATCCATCATTAAAGCAACAGCATCCTTTAGTCCATCATAGTTCATTCTGATATATTCAGCCAGTGCCTCATAATTCTCCGTCTTATTCCAATAGTTCTGGATCACACCTGATGACATGGCATTCACAACAGACAATGGGCTATATACCGATATTGTTTTTTCCCCATATTCTCCCATGCGGTATTTCTCCCGCAGCGCAATCGGAATACTCGTGCTTATCTCATACCCGTCATACCAATCCGAGATGTCCTCATACCGCATATTATATTCACTGCATAAATTCTTTACCTCTTCCTCCGTAAATCCTGTATATGGAGCAAGCTGCATAGGTGCTATGACCGAATACTCATCAAACATATTAAGGGCAGAATGCTTACCATACTTCTTAACAGGAAGAATACCTGTCATATATGCAAGAGCAACATAACTCTTATCCTTCAGCCACTCCCTTAGAAAATCAAGATAAAACGTCTGTCCTTCTTTATCGTTCTTTCTTTCTCTGAATACAGCATCCCATTCATCAATGATAATTACAAATGGAGTACCGGATGTTCTGTAAAATCTGTCCATACTGTATGCTAAATCTTCCGAATCATATTTGACATCAGGATATACCTCTGCCAAATCATCTAATATTCTCTTTGTCAATATATGAAGTGACTTCTCAACTTCCTGCTTATTCTTAATAAAATCTGTCATAACAATTTTAATAACATCAAATTGGTTAAGGTACTGATCCCAACCATCACTTTCTGCAAGTTTTCGATTATGAAATAATTGCCTGCTGTCTCCCTTTCCGTAATAAGCACTGAGCATATTCGCAGCAATAGATTTTCCAAAGCGGCGCGGACGGGAAACACAGGCATACTTCTTCTCCGTCTTTAATATTGTATTCAAATAAGAAATCATTTCCGTCTTATCAACATATATCTCAGAATGAATTGTTTCTTCAAATCTGTCACTGCCCGGATTCAAATATGTTCCCACGCTTCCACCTTCTTTCTGATTCAATTATTATCTAAAACTAGTTATATTATAAGGGGTATTGCGTTGTTTGTCACTTATTTTTCTTTGTTTCACTCTTTATTAGTTGCTGCTTTCTTTCTTAATATTTTTTCAACTAAATTTTCCCCATCTACTTTTCCTGCTCACTCATATAGGTCGTTACCCTCTTTTGTATAATATCTATCGTCTTGTCCAGTTTTCTCCTGCCTTTAAAATAGCTTTCTGCTTCCTCGCAGATAATGTCAAAAACAACCTCATCAACGTCACCGCAGCGTTTTGTCTGCTGGATCAAATCCAAATATACATCGATATCCTCCTGCGCCGGAGCACCCATTACAACCTGCACATCTCCCCATTCCATTGTATCTTCCTCTATCGGCTCAATCACCTCTCCGTATTCGTTCACATAGGCTTCCGTTGCCGTTAATTCCTTGATCCTGCTGTCAAACATATCCTGAAAAACCGGCATCCAACTGTCATTATTGAGTGACTTCTGATATTCCCTTGACATAAATGTGCGGATAAACTCCCATGCCTGTTCTTTGACCTGTGACTGGGAGGATATCGCAAATTGCCAGTTAAAAGAGAAATACGAACCCTGCCTTTCCCGGTTTGGCAATCCGATATACGTGATGCCGGCATCCAGCGCTTTCCGATCAAACTGAATCTTTCTCAGGCTTATTTCACTTTCCCGCAACAGCATATATGCACCGTTTTGCAATCTCGTATATTGGCTGTCTACCTCCTCCATGATTTCTGCATCGGAAACATTTTCCTCTTTTGCAGCTCCTTTTTCGTTGCACAGCTCCAGTATGTAGCGAAAATCCTCACTGTCAAAATGGCAGGTACCGCTCTCCCAATCCATATAATCCGAAATCGTATCTTCCAGCAAACACCAGAAATACTCCATCTTCGTGTCTACCGAATCAAACAGATCAACCTCTTTCCCCTTTTCCTCCACTAACTGCCTAAGCTCGGCAACCGTCCATCCGTCCCGGTCACCGACATCCTCTGTTCTGGCGGCAATCGTCGTCACCGAAAAGCAGGGTGTAACATAATATAATTTACCGTCATACGCCATTGCTTCCCTGACCGAAGCAATCATATTATCAGGCGAAAACTCGGAATCCTTTTCATAATATGGTGTCAAATCTTCAATTAACCCTTGGGAAATGCATTGCCGGAGCGAGAGAGGAAATGTAGATAAGTCCATAATATCCTGTCCTTTCCCTGCCGCAATATCTGCCAGCAGCCGCTCCTCGTCCATGTCAAAATACTCTTCAATGACGACCTGATACTCCGCACTCCCTCTGTTAAACCTTGCAACAGCACTTTTCAAACCAGAATGCGCATAAAATGTACCAAAGGTAATCACTTCTTTTTCACAGACATCTGCCGGATCCTTACGGGTATAAGAGACCAAAGTAATCTGCTTTTTTCCGTCTGCAAAGCTCTCCGACTTTCCGATAAACATATCCTGATCCATACACATCATTCCGTCTGTATCTACACTTGTCAGATAAGATGCATCATAATTGATCAACTCGGTCTGCGCGCCCGCTTCCAGATCATATCCATATATCCCGCTCCGCCCTTTATAGTAGAAATCATACTCTGCTCCGTCTGCGACATAATCATTTCCTGCATTCCCTTCCAGCGGTACCGCAACGGGTTCACCCCACTTTCCAGCCTGGGCATCCGGCAAATACACCTTCAGGGTAAGCATATCGTCTAACAGATCGGTCACGCATACAATCTCTCCATTTTTTGTCAAAGCAAGATCGACAACATATCCTTCCTCCGTCTGCAATTCCCCTGCCGGCTGAAGCTGTTCATCAAAAAGATAGATCCTCTCCCCGCAGGCAAGCACCGTCTGTCCGCGATTGTCGGAAACGATTCCGCTGATTAAAACAGGATCACCATGAATCGTTTTCGCAATATCCTGCCTGAATAGTTCCTTCCCGCTGCCGTCCACTTTTACCAGCTCTATACCGGATTCCTGATGATCTGCACTGCTTAGCAAATATATCATATTACCTGCCGCATCCACGCAAAAAAAGGAAATATCCTTTTCCGTAAGTGGCTCGGAGCAAATCAGCGCTGCATGCTTCTCTTCCTCATCTGCTGAAAAAAATTGGTAAGAACCGTCTGCTTCATCGACAGCCAGCACATACAATTGCCCGTTTTTTATGGTATAGGAAACAACCCTGCCGTCTATCCCTTCCAGCTCCATATTTTTCCCTTCAAAGGTTACATCTGTTTTATCTTCCACCGGCTGTTGCAAATCCTCCTTTTTCCCACAGCCAGCAAAAGAGAGCATGCACATAACGGTCAGAATAAGTACGGTTATTTTTTTCATGTAAATATCTCCTTTTTTCATCTTTTGATTATGGCTAACCTTTCAGAATACTCCATTCTGTTATCAAGATCATATTGAATCAGCTGCCCGCAGCGAAAAAAACCGGAATTTCTTCCGGTCTTCTCTCACTAAAAATACTTTTTAGAACCCCATAGGTTATTGCGCTTCAAATCCTGATATTCACCATATGCCTGTTCCAATATCTGCTTTTCATTTGGAAATTTCAACAGATGATACGCCTCATGATACTTGTAATACCCTGAATCCATAAAATATTCCTCTTTTTGCGGGGCGCTGTAATAGCTGTCAGCCATCATCAGATACCAATGCACATCCTTATTCACTATGTCATAAGCCGTGTTAAAGGTATAATTACTCTTGTTTACATACTTAATAATCTGGGCACTTACTCCGGTCTCTTCCTTGACCTCACGAAGTGCCGTCTCCTTGTACTCCTCGCCTTCCTCTACCGTACCCTTCGGCAGAACCCAGCCTTCATACTTATTCTTATAATTCTTATAAAGTAACAACACCTTACCTCTGAAGATTACCACACCACCACAGCTCACTGCTTCTATCATAGCTGTTCCTCCTGTAACACAGGGTATTTGCATGCCCTGTCATATTTGGTGTGTTGCTCAATTAGATTAATTATAACAATGTACGAATAAAAATACAAGGCAAAAATAATATAAATATCCGTACTTTAATTCTTCTTTTTTGCGATTACCGCAAAACGTCCGTTTTTTACATGATAAGCACAGGTGGACAGCGTAATTAATTTATCCCCATACTGCACCTCTACGCCGGTATCGATAACCGACATTTTCTTAATGTTAGCCACGTAGTCCTGAAACTCCTCCTCACTGCCGGCATTGACAAATTCATAATATTTAAATTCCGTTGAGGGTTCCTCAAAAATCTGTCCATAAAACGCTGCCACGACCTCATATGTCCCGTCCTCATAAATCGTGTCAAAAGAAAACGTTTTGTGCTGGCGGTAAAAATCCGTATCGTCATATTGCAGAATATCATGAAACATCTTTCCCGAACGCATATTGTGCCCGTAGATAATCAGATTATCTGTCGGATTATCCACTCTGCAGTTGGCATCGACAAACGGAAGGCCGTCCGCTGAATATTCTTCGTCAAAGTTCCGATGAATATAATATTCTCCTCTTTCGGCCTCACCTGGTGTATACATCACTGGATAATCTACGTCCGTGTCTTCAATGGTGAGCCAGCCGACAAAATCCTGATTTGTCCGGTACAGCTCTGCGAATTTCTTCTGTACCATGACACCCTCAACCATTACCATTTCCGGATTATTCCGGCGGTCCTCCGTCTCTTCGTTTTCCCAGTCAATCATCTGCTTTAAATCTTCCACTGCACCTTCGCTTTTTGAGGTGCGATAATAATAGTATAAAAGATATGCGCCGCAGCCAAACGCAACCAGCAGGCATAATACCATGATTATATTAATGACCGTTTTCTTTTTCATCACAATCTCCTCTTTCCACAACATAAAGGATTAATCGGAGTTAAGGCTTTCATATCGATCAAAAATACTTCGTGCCACTGCTGCCGCACGAACACCGTTCACGTCGGCCTCCTCTATGATGATACTCACCACAATCTCCGGATTGTCCACACTGTTAAAACCGACAAACCACGAAAAATCATGTTTTCCATTGTCGTATTCCGCCGTTCCGGTTTTCCCGGCCGCATCATAAGCTGCCCCGCTGAAATATGCTGCCGCCGTCCCCTGCGTCACCACCTTACGGAGATAGGGGATAAGTGTATCCACCTCTTCAGCCGTCATCAGTGTATCATAGGAATCCGGCGTAAATTTTTTAATCCGGGTCCCTTTATCATTTTCAATACTGTCAATTAAATACGGTTTCATCATTAATCCGCCGTTAGCAATCGTCGACATAATCATTGCATTGTGCAGCGGCGTAATCAGTGTATCCCCTTGGCCAAAAGCAGTCTGCGGAATATATCCTGTATTTGAACTGCCATCGAGCACAAACCGGCTGTCGGCACTGGCGTCCATATATGGCAGAGACTTATTAAAGAGAAATTCCTCCAGCATGTCCCTCCATTTACTGACATTCAGCTGCGTTCCTATATCCGCAAATGCCTGATTACAGGAATTGGACAATGCCTCCGACATATCCTGCTCACCGTGGGTTTTTCTGCCGTAGCAATGTACGGAAACACTGTTAAATATCTGCTCTTCATCAGCACAGTTATACGTATAGTCCCGAAATTTACGGGGGTGCTGGCGCATATAGGCAAGCGCAGTCATCACCTTAAAGGTGGAACCCGGCGGGTAAAGTCCCTGCGTAGAACGGTTCAACAGCATGGAGCTGTCCGAGCCTTCCCGGTTTGCTTCCTCCCAGACATCATCGATATCATTGGGATTAAAATCCGGTTTGGACACCATCGCCAATATTTTTCCGGTATCCGGCTCCATCACGATCACTGCACCGTCAGCACTTCCCAGTGCATCATAGGCCGTCTTTTGCAAGTCATAGTTTAACGTCGCCACCACGGTATCTCCCTCGTTATTCTCCTCCCGCAGCGTATTGATAAACCGTTCGATTACATTGGCATGGCTGGACGACAGATGATAATTCCCTACCAGTTCAATTCCCGCCTTGGTATACTTGGAATATCCCACCACATGTGCAAAAAGATTGTCATACGGATAATATCTGTCCTCACCGTTGTTCGTGGCTACCGTCTTGCCGTCACTCGTCACGATATCGCCACGGTTTACATTCTCTGCATAGCTGTCCAGCCGGGGATTAGCGGCATTTGCAATGACCTCGTCCCTGTCAACGACCATAAAATGCAGAACATACACGATCATGGCGATCACGGCAAAGCCAAACAGATAGGCAACGCCGATAATCGGCCGATTCAGTTTTTCATTAATCTTATCAATTTTTTCCTCTTTCTCCAAAAACGCCTGCTGTTCCGGAGTAAGCAGCCTGCTGTCAAACTCTTTCTGTTTTCCCCTTTGGTGCCGCCTTCCCTTTGCCGGCGCTTTCTTCGATGCTTCGCTTTTCTTCTTCAATTTTCTTAGCCTCTTTATTTTCAATTGTACTTATCCCCTGCATGATAGAAAACATCACCAGGGAACTTAACACAGAGCTTCCTCCATAACTGACCAATGGTATCGTCACTCCGGTAGACGGAATAAACTTGGTTACCCCTCCAATGGACAAAAATGTCTGAAAAATATAACATATCGCAAAGCCAAAGGCCATAGTCTTATAAAAACGGTTGCGTACCTTCATGGCAATGCTGATAAAGCTGATAAAACAGCTGAAACACACGAGAATCAGCGCCACGGCAAACAACACGCCAAATTCCTCTGCAATAGCAGAAAAAATGAAATCACTCTCGCTTACCGGTATCACATCTGGTGAACCCTTTGTGAGACCGGTGCCAAAATACCCTCCGCTTCCGATTGCAAACAGCGACTGGGTAATCTGGTAGCCGCTGCCGCTGATATCCGCCCACGGGTCCTTCCAGACATTTACCCGGACCATCACGTGGTCAAACAGCCTGTCCTTAAAGAGGACAAATGCCAGCCCCGCCATAGCGGCACCTCCGATAATATAAGCGATAAGATACCTTATTTTTCCTGTCCCCAGATAAATCATAAAGATAAAGATGACAAAAAAGATTAGTGCCCCTCCTAAATCCTTTTCCAGCACCAAAACAACCATGTGCAGTCCCGCTGCCACAGTGGTTATTGCGACCTGCTTCAAATCTCTTCTCTTCGACAGCATACTGGCGATAAAGAACACAAAGAGAATTTTCACCAGCTCCGACGGCTGAATGGATATTCCGGCAACGGAAATCCAGTTTCTGGAACCGTACTGCTCCACACCGATCACAAACACGGAGCTCAACGCCAGTATGCCGACAATGCCATAGGCAAGCCCGTAATTTCTCAGGTTCTTATACTTATCCATAATCATCGGTATCACGGACACGATAATCATCGTCCCCGTGGCAATGATAAACTGCTTCTTTGCCAGAGCAAAATCCAGCCTCGTCAGCACGGTATAACCGATAAGCAGCAAAAAGCACATATTGTTAATGATAACCCGGTTGGAATATGGATAAATATAGTAATACAGATACATATAAATCGTTGCCACCAAAATCTGCAAACCATAAAATATCACGATAGAAACCATTTCCTCTGCATTACTTAGCGCAAGGGTCAGATAGCACAGAAAATGAATTAAAAACACATAAACAATCTGCTTGTTGAGCCTTCTTTCCTTCTCCCTCTCACCGACATCTTGAACCACGGTAAAACAGGACATCGTATAAAGCGCCATAAAGATCAGTATAATATATTTGGATACATTGATGATAATATTTGCCATTTACTCTACTCCACGATTATAATGCCCTCTGGTCTTGGGACCCACCAGACCCGTTCCACCAAAAAAAGCATTCATCACCCTTTGTACTTCTTCGCCATTTTCCCTTGTAAAATGCAGCCTCTGTGCCGTATCAGCCCCCGGAAATTTCCTGCTTTCGTCAAACAGCACCGTCGGTGTCCCGTTATAATAAAGGCTGTAACAGTATTTGCATATTGACTGCACATAGAAATCCTTATGATAGCGGTCCTTCAGCACAAGCGTCTGATTCTTCCGCCCGCAACCCTCTACGGTATTGGCAATGCACTGCGCAGACACCATGAGCTGCTGATAGCCATATACCACTATCTCACCACTGTTCCGGATAAACGGCAGCTTCGATAACTGCCTGCCATTCAGTTCAACCGGAAAAGTAATCCTCGCCTGCGGGAGCTGCTCCAAAATAAAAGCTGCCGCATACCCATTCATCGCATACAGGCTGTAGTCTGTCACAACGGGTCCCACAAATCCTCTCTGACGGATATAGGCCAGTCCGTCCACATTACGGATTACCAGTCCTAAGCCTTTCGCCTCTGCCAGTTCGACAATATCTACAACCTCCTGCATAAAGCGTTTCCCGAACACAGGCGGCAATGCAATATAAATCTTCTTTTTCTCACCAAGGCTGTCCGCCGCCTCTATTATAACCTCTTTTGCAAAATACTGCAAATCAAGATAAAGGGCATTTATTCTCTCATCTTCTGACAACAGCTTCATCTGCGCCTTGTCGGATACCATTGCACAAATCCCGCTGTCCTTGTGCGGATTATTTTCAACGAGCGCTTCCGCAAGACGGTCATCAGCCGTAAAAAACATTTTTTTCTCAGGGAATCTTCTTCCTCTGTCACAAACCTCGGCTTTAAGCATTGCCAGCGCAGTTCTTCTTAATTCTTTTAAGCCCTTCAACGAATAGAATATATTCTCCCCCATAGTAATATCCAGTTTTTTAAAATAAAACCGTGAATCACCTGTCTTTCCCAATTTGTCCGACACAGTTTCCCCGGTGAGCGGATTGTTATCCGCCTCTTCGACCACATTTCCGACTGCGCTGACCCGATATGTCTGCTCTCCGTTTTTCATACTCAGCGAAAAAACAGCCGGCTGGCCAATCTCCATGTGCACTTCTCCTTCGAGTGCAAGCTTCCGGTCATTTGCCGCATACTCCGCCAGACTCTTCATCAAAGGCGCATTTACCTTACGGTAGACCGCCATTCCCCTTTGCAGCTCCCATGCCTTGGACGTGTTTAAGCAAATCTGCCGGTTTTTCTTTTCATTTACATTACAGGTCAGTGAAATCTTCCCGGATAATTCCAAAATATCCCCTTGAAAAACCTCCTCCGACAATCGTATATGCAGCTGGTTTTTGCGGATATCCTCTACGATTCCAACCACTACCCCCGTATTTCCCGGAGTCCTTTTAGACAGCATCTCTCTTCCATTTTGCTGCTGATAATACCCTTCGGTAAATCCGCTCCGGTTAAACACCTGCGCCATTCTGCCTTTCCACTCATCAATCAGTTTATCCGAACAGCTTCCCGCACTCCATGCGTCCACGATCGTCCGGTAAGCCTGTACACAGACTGCCACATATTCCGGACGTTTCATTCTTCCCTCAATCTTAAAGGAGTCTACTCCGGCTTTCATCAGTTCCGGCACCATTTCCAATCCGCACAGGTCCTTAAGGCTTAATAAATACATTTCGTCCCCTGACAGCTTTCGCCCCTGCGTGTCATAAGCACAGTAAGGCAGACGGCAGGTCTGCGCACACCGTCCGCGATTACCGCTTCTTCCCCCTAACATGGAGCTCATCAGGCATTGTCCTGAATAACAGTAGCAGAGTGCCCCCTGTACAAACACCTCCACCTCAGGCACGGCAGACCGCTCCTTCAATTCTCTGATTTCTTCGATGGAAAGCTCTCTTGCCGGAACAATTCTGGTCACGCCATAGTCCTTCAGCATATCATAGGCATATGCTGTCGTAATCGTCATCTGCGTGGAGGCATGAATCGGCAGCTTCGGGAACTGCCGGTAAAGGTAGTACATGACCCCTAAATCCTGCACGATAACCGCATCTAATCCCGCCTCATACAATGGTGCGATGTAGTCATACAATTCCTCTATTTCCTCATCACGAAATAAGGTGTTAACGGTCAGATAAACCTTAACACCATATATATGACAATATTCTATTGCTTCTATCAGGGCAGATTCATCAAAATTATCCGCAAAAGCACGGGCACCAAAACGGCTGCCGCCAAGATATACGGCGTCCGCCCCGGCACTGACCGCCGCCTTTAATGCCTCCATTGAACCTGCCGGTGCCAAAATCTCCGGTTTCATTACCACTACTCCTGTCTGGTCTTCTCCGCTTCTAACTGTATAATCTTGCGCTGGAGCGCATTGACCTGCTCCTTATATTCATCGACAAGGCGCATCGAAGATTCATACTTAATCTGCATCTCTATCACCTCATGGCGCAAATCATAAATCTGCCGGTCCTTTTCGTCGTCCTGGGCAAACAGCCTGCCTGTCTCATTTTTTGCCTTGAAGTAATCATCTGCAATATTGATCGCCAGAAGAATATTTTGATATTCCGGGCTCAAGCGCCGGAATCCCTCTGCCAGCTTACATTCCCCAATCTTACTGTTCATATAATTGGCAACCTCCTGCAGATAATCCGTATCCTCATATCCGCTCAAATTGTAAATACGCCCGTTAATCACTACTGGTATATTATTCTTATCTGCCATATCTATTCTCCTTTATCTATTAAATGCTCCAGTCCAAAATGCCGGTATGCGTTCTCCGTTGCTACCCTGCCGCGAGGCGTCCTCGAAAGCAATCCGTTCTTAATCAGGTACGGCTCATAGACATCTTCAATGGTTCCTGCATCTTCACCGATTGCCGCTGCCAGCGTATCAAGTCCGACAGGTTTACCGCCAAACTTCTCAATCATCGTCAAAATAATATTGCGGTCTATCTGGTCAAGTCCAAAAGAATCCACTTCCAGACGGTCCAACGCTTCCTCTGCAACCTTTTCACTGATAAATCCCTCGAACGAAACCTCCGCAAAATCCCTGACACGTTTCAGCAGCCGGTTAGCCAGTCTGGGAGTCCCTCTGGAACGCCTTGCTATCTCCACGGCTCCCTTTTCATCGATATCCACCTCTAATACTTTAGCAGACCTTTCCACAATCTGCGCAAGCTCCTCCTTGGAATAGAATTCCAGCCGGTTGACCACGCCAAAGCGGTCACGCAGAGGCGCTGTCAGCATTCCCGCCCTGGTCGTTGCCCCCACCAGCGTAAAATGCGGCAGGTCAAGACGGATACTTCTGGCCGCCTGCCCCTTTCCAATCATAATATCAATGGCAAAATCTTCCATTGCCGGATAAAGCACTTCTTCAACCTGCCGGTTTAAGCGATGAATCTCATCAATAAACAGCACATCATGTTCATTGAGATTATTCAAAATCGCTGCCAGCTCACCGGGTTTTTCAATAGCCGGTCCCGATGTAATCTTTAAGCTGCTCCCCATCTCATTGGCGATGATGGAAGCCATTGTCGTCTTTCCCAGTCCCGGAGGGCCGTAGAGCAGGACATGATCTAACGCCTCTCCACGGTTTTTGGCCGCCTCAATAAATATTTTTAAATTGGTTTTTGCTTTTTCCTGCCCAATGTAATCCGAGAGCATCGTCGGTCGAAGATTATTTTCAATCTTGATGTCCTCAGGAAGAATCTGGGTTGAAATCATTCTATCTATCATATTACACCACTATGCCATATTCTCTTCCGGTCATTAAAATACCTTCTTCAGTGCCGCCTTTAACAGCGCATCTGCTTCCATGTTCTCGGCTCCGTCAACCTGTTTAATTGCCTTCAGTGCCTCAAATTCCGAATATCCCAGACTCACCAGCGCAAGTACAGTATCCTGAACACTATCACTGCCACTGCTCTCTCCGGCAGCCGCCGCTGCATATACCGCACCGTTATCTTGCGCAAACACATCATCAAGGGTAAGTTTATCCTTCAACTCCATGATCACACGATTTGCCCCCTTGGCACCCACACCGTTCGCCTTGGTAATGGCTTTGGTATCTCCGGCCATGACAGCCAGTGTCAATTCCTGTACGGATAACACGGTAAGAATCGCCAATGCTGCCTTAGGACCGATTCCATTGACACTGATTAACCGTTTAAAGGTGTCCAGTTCACTTGTAGTCGGAAACCCAAACAGTAAAAGTTCATCTTCCCTGACATGCAGATAGGTAAATATTTTTATCTCCTGATGCATGTCCGGTAAATTGTTCAAAACCATGCCGGAGGTATATATCTGATACCCTATCCCGTTATTTTCCAAAATCATACTGTCTGCAAGGATTCCTTCCACAGAACCCTTTATATATCCGATCATAAAACACCTCGATAAAATCATAGTATTCACATTATAGCACATTACATTAAATTATGCTATTATAGAATTATCAATATTACATTTTTGACAGCTTCCTCTCAGCCAAAACAGCGAAACGCAGAATCATTTATACAAGGAGACACCGATGAAAATTATAGAATACAGCGAACCACTTTCCACACCGAATATCCTCCCCGATTATTACCGACAGTTTTATCCCGATTCAAAGCTGTTGTTTTTTGACATCGAGACCACGGGCTTTGCCGCCAAACATTCCACCCTTTACTTAATCGGTGCATTATGGTACCAGGACGACTGTATCCGGATAACACAATGGTTCAACGACAACGGATACTGTGAAAGCGAACTGCTCTCCGCCTTTGAGGCCTTCAGCAAAGATTTTACGCATCTGGTACACTTCAACGGTCTGGGATTTGATTTGCCCTATTTAAGACAAAAATCCGCAAGTCTCCAAATCCCCTTTTCCGCTGACTCCCGGCTTACCCAAATTGATATCCTAAAAGAAATCCGCCCTTATAAAAATGTCCTGCTGCTGGAAAGCATGAAACAGACCTCCTTGGAGAAATACCTTGCTATTGACAGGGACGATACATACAGCGGCAAGGAACTGATTAATATCTATCAGCGGTATGTGGCATGTCCCGATTCCCAAAAGGAAAAGCTTCTTCTGCTGCACAACCATGACGATTTGCTCGGCATGCCCCAAGTCAGCCGCATACTTAACTATAAGGCCTTTTTCGAGAAAAATGACATAATCTCGGTACAGATAACAGCCGAGGAAAACAAATTGAAATTTGCTTTCACCTGTCCTCCGTTCTGTTTTCTCCCCAAGCGGCTGGCCCTGTCTGCCGGGGGAATCTTCCTAAATGCCATTGAAGAATATGCGCAGCTGTATGTCCCCATTACCGAGGGAACGCTGATACATTATTTCCATGATTACAAAAACTACTACTATCTTCCAAAAGAAGATATGGCAGTACACAAAAGCATTGCTGCATATGTAGTTGCCGCCAACAAAGAAAAAGCAACAAAAGACACCTGTTATATCAAAAAAACAGATGCCTTTATTCCCTGCTATACCCCTGACCGCTACGACCTGTTTAAAACCTCTTCCAATGCGAAAAACGGTTTTCAAACCACGGCATCTCTCCTTGCCGCCAGTCTGCCAGAGCAAATCGCCTATCTTCAGGATTCATTAACCTTCATGAAACATAATCAGACTACCGATACGTCCAGTTTTTTGTAGAAGAAGGAATCCACAGCCTCAAAGCCAATTTCCTTGGCATGGATAATCTGTTCCGTACTGCCAATAAACAGGACGCCTTCCTTCGCCATAGACCGGTGAAATTTCTTATACACGCCGTCCTTTGCCTCATCGGTAAAATAAATGACCACATTCCGGCATACAATCATATGCATACCCGCAGGATACAAATCCTCCAGCAGATTATGTTTGCGAAAATCCACACATCGTTTAATATCCCTGTTAATCTGATAGCCATTATCCATTTTGGTAAAATGCTTATTCAAAAGGTCTTTGGGCAGTCCTGCCACACTTTTTGCCGAATAGTATCCTTCCTTGGCAAAGCTAAGGACATCTTCATCAATATCCGTCGCATGTATCTTAATCTGATCCAACGGCAGATGTTTTGCCAGAATCATGGCTATCGTATACGGCTCATCTCCTGTTGAACACGCCGCACTCCATATATTCAGCGGTTTTCCGTATTTTTTCAGCAGATAAGGAATAATGTTCTTTTCAAACAATTCCCATTGATTCGGATTGCGGTAAAATTCAGACACATTAATCGTGAGATAGCTGACAAAGGCCCGAAGCAATTCATCGTCTTTTTTGAGTGCATGAAAATAATCCTCAAAGTTGTGATATCCCTTTCTCTCCATAAGTGATTCTATTCTGCGCTTCATCTGCCTTTCTTTGTATAATGACAGATTAATATTTATCAGTTTGTAAATGTCCTTTTTGAAACTTTCATAATCATATAACATATAATCTCCTTTCTTGTATGGCGACACTGATGGATAAAACCATACAAAAGAAAATCCCGCCCTAGTCTCCTAAGGCGAGATTACTTTCCTGATAACCATTATTCCTCTGTCTCTTCTGAGGATTCTTCTGTCTCTGGTACTTCTTCTGCCACCGCTTCCTCTACGGCATTCTCTGTCATTTCCTCTGATACAGCCTCCATAACTTCTTCCTCTGTCTCGTCCTCATCGGCAAGAAGCACCTTCATGCTCAGGCTGATCTTCTTCTCCTCTAAACGGAAATCAACTACCTTGGCCTCAATCTCCTGTCCCACAGACAATACACTTGACGGCTTATCAATATGTTCCTTTGCAATCTGCGAAACATGAAGTAAAGCATCTACTCCCGGTTCTAACTCAATAAAAGCACCAAAGTCCGTCATTCTTGCCACTCTGCCTGTGATCACGCTGCCAACAGCATATTTGTCTTCTGCAGTCAGCCATGGATTGGTATCCGCAAACTTCAGGCTTAACGCTATCTTTTCACCCTGAATATCCTTAATCAGTGCCTTCACGTTATCCCCTACTTTGAATATCTTCTTCGGGTTATCCACTCTGCCCCATGACATTTCCGAAATATGAAGCAGCCCGTCTGCGCCGCCCAAATCAATAAACGCACCAAAGTCTGTCACATTCTTAACCGTACCCTCTACTGTATCACCTACATTAATTCTGGCAAACAGTGCTTCCTTTGCTGCCTTTTTCTCTGCTTCAATCAGCATCTTACGGTTACCGATAATCCTTCTCTTACGCGGATTAAACTCTGTAATCTTAAACTCAATCTCCTGATCCTTATACTTTGTCAAATCCCGCTCAAATGTATCCGAAACCAGACTTGCCGGAATAAATACTCTTGCCTCTCCGACGGTAACACTCAATCCACCGTCCAAAACCTGAGTAACAATGCCCTTTAGCGTTTCTTCATTATTAAAGGCTTCCTCTAACTGCTCATTTGCCTTCTCCGCTGCTACACGCTTAACCGATAACAGCACCTGTCCGTCCCCGTCATTTGTCTTAACTACCTTAGCCTCTATAATCTCGCCAACCTGAACCTTATCCTTCAGTGAAATATTCACATCATTTGAATACTCACTCTTCGTGATAATTCCGTCAGCCTTGTAATTAATGTTGAGGATAATCTCATTCTCTTTGACATCAATAACCGTTCCTTTTACAATTTTACCCGGACTGATTCTGCTCTCCTCAGCCAGACTTTCTTCAAACATTTTTCCAAAATCTTCTGCCATGCTACCATGAACCTCCTTAATAATTTGATTAGGGGTAGATGCCCCTGCAGTAATACCTACCCTACCAACGGATTCAAAAGCAGCCAAATCCAAGTCAACGAGTGTCTGTATATAGTAAGTATTTGCACATTCTTTTTTGCTAATGTCGTATAGCTTTTGTGTATTAGAACTATTCTTTCCACCAATTACAACCATTGCATCTACCTGCTTTGCAATAGAAGCAGTTTCCTTCTGTCTTTCTTCCGTTGCATTGCATATGGTGTTATAAACGGTTATATTATAACCTTTTTGTTCAAAAATTTCAACTACCTTATTGAATTTCTTATGATTAAATGTGGTCTGGGATACAAGACTAACTTCTTTTTCCGGGGAAATTGTCAAATTGTGTGCTTCTTCCACGGATTCCACTACAATAGGCGGCTGATTACACCAGCCCACAATCCCCATTACTTCCGGGTGATTTTTGTTGCCGATAATGATAATCTGTTTCCCTTCTGCACTATCTTTATCGACAATTTTGTGAATTTTCTTTACAAAAGGGCAGGTTGCATCAACAAGTTCCAATGATTTTTCTGTAATGATATCATATATTTCCCGTTCAACGCCATGCGATCGGACCACAACCGTCCCCTGTTCCAATGCCTTAAGCTCCTGCACGGACTCAAGAATCCTTACCCCTCTTGCCTCTAAATCCTTTACGACCTCTTCATTATGGATAATCGGACCGTATGTATATACGTTTCCTTTATCCGCCTGTTCGTATACCGTATCCACAGCCCGTTTTACGCCAAAACAGAAGCCTGCTGTTTTCGCTAACATGATCTCCATCTGTTCTCTCCTTTTTATCCCTTAACCCATCAGGCTGCCTGTGCCTTCCGCAGCCCCATCTTCTACGGTCAGGCAATTCAGAATATCCTGTTTTCCCTCTCCTCAAAACCTCTTAGAGGCTATCCTTTCTCTTTTGCGCAATGATCGATAAGATTGTGTCCACAACCTCGTCGATATTCATAGCAGAGCTGTCCACCAGCACGGCATCGTCCGCCTGCTTTAATGGTGCAATCGCACGGTTCATATCCCGTTCATCTCGTTCGATAATATCCGCCTCAATCTGATCAAAATCCGGCTGCTCCCCCTTTTCCACCAGTTCCCTGTATCGCCGGTTTGCCCGTTCCTTAGAAGATGCCGTGAGATAAATTTTGACCTCTGCATCCGGCAGCACCATCGTCCCGATATCCCTGCCGTCCATTACCACATTGTACTGCTTTGCCATATCCCGCTGTAAATCCAGTAATGCGGCACGCACCGGCGGTTTTGCCGACGACCTCGATGCCATATTTCCCGTCTCCTCTGTTCGCAGATACGGTGTTACATTTTCTCCGTTGAGATAAACCTGCTGTACATCTTTCTCATATTCAATCGCCACAGCAATCCCCTCACAGGCTCTTGCCAGTGCCGCCTCATCTTCAATATCAATCCGGTTTGTCACTAAATAGTGGGCAATCGCCCGGTAAAGTGCCCCGGTATCCACATAGATAAACCCTAATTCCTTTGCTACCATTTTCGCTATCGTGCTCTTCCCTGCGCCTGCAGGCCCGTCAATTGCTATACTTGCCATATTTCCTTCTCCTTTTTAATACTAAACAATTAGGCATTTGCGAAATGTAAGTTTTTCAAGACATCCGTTGTGCAATATAGACAAATCACCGCAGGGGCGCTTTCGCTATGTGTCGCTCGTAACGGTGCTAAGCTCGAAAACACCTCGCTAAGCACCGACGACTCCCCAATACCCTGCTGGCGATATTGTCCATATTACACAACTAGGTTTTTGAAATTGGGAGTTTCGCAATCGCCTAACGAAACAATACATATATATTAAGTATTCATATTATATCATGTTTGCCATAATATGCAACTTTTGCCGTGCCACTAGTGTGCTGACACGTTTATATTTAGTATTACCGTTCCCTATTCGGAAGCTACGGTAAATTTGGGATATAGAGAACTCAGTTTTGTCCGGGCGTCAGCAGTTTTGAACTGCCAATGTACCTTTGCCGCCATTGTATTGCGTTCATTTTCCCATGCCAACAGCTCGTTGCGAAGATGGTTAATATCATCAATCCTACGTGACAGACACTGGCGGCTCATGACATTAAGCTCTATTTCTGCAATATCCAGCCAGCTTCCGTGCTTCGGTGTATAATGGATTTCCAGACGTTTTATGATCCGTCGTGCTTCTGCTGCAGGATACCTTTTATATAAAGATGCTGGTTTATGAGTATTAAGGTTATCCATTACAAGAATGATTTTTTCTGCATCCGGATACATGACATCAGCAAGATATTTGATTTCTTCTGCCCAGTCTGTTGCGGTCCGGTGGTCACGCACACTGACGTGATGTTTCCCGGCAAGTGGTTCGACGAAAGCAAAGATGCTGCATGTACCATTACGGATATATTCAGAATCCACTTTCTTGTCATTACCTGGGCGCATTGGCAGGGCTTCCCTTGCCTCTCCCAGCAGCTGGTATGGCTTTTCATCCATACAGACAACCGGACGCATAGGGTTATATGGAAATTCATAGACATCAAGAACATCTTCCATACATGCTATGAATTCGGCATCTTCTTTGGGTGGGATGCACCAGTAGTCATTGAGGTGAGGTCTAAGTTCATTTTTTTTAATACTCTGCGGATCGTTTCCCTGCTGACTGGTGTTTCCAATTCAATGCGGGCTTTCTCCTCCAGAAGACGGAGAGTCCATCTGGAATGTCCTTCGGGTGCCGGGCTGCAGGCAATTTGAATCAAATGTGCTTCCGCCCGTCCGTCTGCTTTGCGTAATGCCGCACTTGAATTTGGGCTGATGTTATATTTAACAATTTCAGTAATACCATTCTTAACATAAGAATGGATAATATTGGTAACCGTAGCCGGACATACCGCATAAGTATGTGCAATTTGTGAGTGGGTCAAACCAGTACCATGGACTTCGTCCAGATCTAATAAAATCTGACATCTCTTTAAGACGGTTTTACAGGTTTTTTTATCCCTGATAACCTTACGGAGAGTTGCCATTTCATTGTCGTTGAGCATAATATGATATGTTTTTGGTCTTGCCATAATGAATCACCGCCGTTTCTTTTAGTATACCATGAAACGGCATGAAACAAAAGAAATATTATGTTAAATATATTTGTGACAGTACACTAGTGTGCTGACCTGTCGATATTTAGTTAAACTGTGCTGGATATATTGTCATTCTGCAAGGCGGCGAAGGGAGGCGTAGCGGTGGCTACGCTGACTGACAACAACGCAGCAGATGACGATATAGGCAGTGCAGTTTGGCTAATTATCAACAGGTCAGCACACTAATGCATCGAAGAGAAAAAAATCGCAAAAAGAATGTTCGGCAGCATCATCATGATCAGGGCAATGATTACCACAAGAGCAACCGCCTTTGGCGCCTTGCCAACCCCCAATATAATTTCAGGCTGCTGTACCGCTCCTGCCTTTGGCAAAACCGTTCCTGCCGCCTCCTGCGAAAGCCGCTCCCTCTCGACTACATCATCCACCTGTAATATTTCAATAATTTCCCGTATCTCGGAAAGCTCCTCCCTGCATTTGCGTACTTCGTCCCATGCATTAAACGTTCCTTCCGGCGGTTCAAAAATACCGCCATGCCCGGACTGCAGAAAATAGAGTTTCTCTCCGTCAAAGGTGATGGCGATACAATTGTCCCGGTTATACAGTTTCTTGATGTACTCCATAAACTGAGGTGTCAGCAGATAAAATGCACTGTGCTTATCGTCCGCATAGACATTAAATTTCCGGTTAAAATCCGCATCCTCCATTTCCACTAACGAACTGTCGGCTCCCATTAAATTGATTACCGCACCTTCCTTGACCACCCGCACCATGCCGTTAATTTGTTTGGGAAAAGCAACCTCAAGCAGCCTTCCGTCCACGTCCACCACCGTCTTTTTATCACTTCGGTGTGTAACCTTGACATCTGCCCGCTGAAAAGCCGCTCCGTTACAGGTTCCTATAATCAAATCCTCCGAGGTATAAGTATGTCCTCCGCCAAACCCCGGCATCAGCTTACTGTTTTTAAAATCAGCCTGCGGATAGCCTGCACCCGGTTCAAATACTGCGTCCTCAAAAACAGAATCCAATACCGGTCTGGAAATCAGCCGTTTATAAGTATCTGCATACTGCTGCTTTGTCTTTCGGGACAACCCTGTCAGCGTATTCCCTAGCATAATGTTAACCAGAAATACAATCATGACAACCGGAAAAAGCGCAGTAATCTGCTGCGCATACCGGATAAAAATCATATCCGAAAACGTAAACCCGATAAAGCCGAAAACGGCGATATAGGAAAACAGCTTTCCCAGCGTGTTATACCGATTCCACTTTTTTCTCAACGGTTCCAATGTATGCAAAATCTCCGCACCATTTAACTCCACTCTTCCCATACAAATACTCCCATCTAATCTACATTCATCACAGCCTGAGCCTTAAACCACTATCGGACGGTTTATTGACCGGATTTGCAAAAAGCGGTTCTTCCGGCGGAACATCTTCCGGTTTCTCCAAATCCGGTCCTCCAAATACGGAATCCTCCTGATCCACGACACCGTATACCGTTTTTTCTTCCTGCGTATCCTGCGATTCCTCAAAAGGCATACTCTCTCCGTATTCCGCCCTTGCATTTGCTTCCTCTGCCACCCTGTCAAGATTTAAGAGATCAATAAAATCCAGAATGTCCTTCAGTTCCTGATAACTCTTTCCTATTTCATACGGAATATCCAGCGGCCGTTTCAAATCCGGCTCAAAGATACCGCTAATATGGTTCCGAAGCACAATAACCTGATTGCCGGTAAAACGCAGGACAAGGCTTCCCATAAAATCCAGCCCCAGCAGATATTCCATAAACTGCGGTGTCAGCAAATAAAAGACCATGTGCGCACTCTTCGCATATACCTCAAATTTCTCATTGAATGCCACATTTTCCATGTTCACCTTTGTTAGATTGCCTATCACGCCGTCACTGTTTAACCGTGAGCGAATTAAAATATCCCCGGTTAGCCCCTTCTTAAAATCATATACGGAAATCCTGCCGGTCAGCCCCTGTGTCATTGCACTTAATTCGCTCTCATTCCGGGGCCGTTCTATCTTCACATCTGACTGCCGGTAGTGTACGCCCTTATAAATACCTTCAATATAATCTTCGGACTGGTAATTTGCACGCCGGTTTCCATATACTTTAAAATCCATTATTTCTTCCTTAGAAAAGCCCTGTCCCGGTTTGTACTGCACGTCCTCCAGCAGCAGCTTTAACACTGGCTCACCAATGTTCCGTTTATAGTCTATATAAAAATTCCGAAGGTCTGTATTCAATTGGTTTTTAATGCTGTTCTCCCGAAGACGTTCAACAGCCACCACCAAAGAATAAATCAGGATAAAGATAAGCCCATTTCCCATAGCCATGATATGCCGATCCAGCCGATCCAGTGCTTTTTGGTTTTTCCGAATCCGCTTCCGCAAAGGCTCTAATGTCAAAAACATCTTTTGCTCATCTATGTGAACCCCAAGATTTTTATATAAATCCCGGTTCTTTTGCATGTCACGGCGGATTTTTTCTTCATAAGCCGTATTTGCAGCATCAATCTCACGTTTCTTTTTCTTCACCTTTACCAGATAGAAAATGGCAATGGCTTCAAAAAACACAAAAAGCACAATGACATACACAGACGATGCCAGGAGATCCAGAAGCCATTCCTTCCTGGTGGAATACTCGGACAGATAATCGGGATTTGACGGACAATAATAGCGCTGAATTGTCGTTCCCGGTTCCCGCTCCACATGAGAAGTTTCCTCCTTTTCATATACCTTCCCGTCTACAACATAACTATAAGTATTTTTATATTGTATCTGCCCCTCACTCGTCGTATATGATCTCGTCGCCGAATACGTTATCTCAACCGGCAGGTAATCTTCACTGCCATGAAAACTAAGAACTGCCCCCAGACAGGAGAAAAGTATCCCCAAAAGCATCATTCCTGCAAATGCCTGAAAGATCACAAACCCCAACTCGATTTCGCTAACCTGTTTTCCTCTCCTGCTCATTTTTCTCTCCCTTCTTCATCCCACATACATAGGCAATCGCCATAAGCAAACCCTGAGTTTTCGCAACCAATACACTAACCGTTGTGTAATATAGATAAATCACAGCCGGACAAAGCTCCGCAATGACCGTTGCCGCCTGGGCATTCTGTAAATTACTATACTACAAATAAACATTCCTCACAACATAAAAAAACGCACGATAACCGCATGATTTGTGCTGCTTCTAACATTATCGGCTTAACGATTCACTTATATTGCAGCAAGAAGAGGAATCCCCTACTCTGGTCAGCTGCTGATCCCCGCCAGATATCCGGTAGACCATGCAATCTGTAAATTAAACCCTCCGGTCAGTGCATCGACATCCAATACCTCTCCTGCAAAATACAAGCCCCCTGTAAGCTTTGACTCCATCGTGCCGGGGTCAATCTCCTTTACATTGACACCGCCTTTGGTAATAATTGCCTCATCCCAGCCCCGAAGCCCCTTAACCGTAAAGGAAAGGTTCTTTATTGTTTCGCCAAGCCTTATGCGTTCTTCTTTGGTCATCGCATTGATTTTCTTCTCCCCGTCCAAACCGCTTTTTTCAATCACCACCGGAATCAGCGCCCGCAAAAGCAGTTTATCCAGACTGTTCTTTAACTGTTTGTTTTGAAAAAGCCGGAAATCTTTTAAAATCCTCTCATCTAACTGTTTCCCATCCAGTGCAGGCTTCAAATCAATCGCCAGCGTAAGCGGTTTTTCCAAATATTTATGGATATACGCGCTTGCCTTAAGGATAATCGGACCGCTGATGCCAAAATGGGTAAACAACATCTCTCCAAACTCGGAATAGACCTTTTTTCCATCTGCATATATGGATGCCGAAACATTTTTCAGGGAAATCCCCATAAGCTCCTGGCAGCAGTCATCCTGTAGTTCAAACGGTACTAAAGAAGGCTGCCGGTCTGTCACCGCATGCCCTGCTTTTTTGGCAAAATCATAACCATCCCCGCATGCTCCGGTTCTCGGATAAGAAATACCGCCTGTTGCAATGATAACACTGTCCGCATACAACTCATTTGGCAGATCTTTCCCTGCCGGCTGGCGGCTGTCCACAAACCTGATGCCTTTACAAATATTTTTCTCGATAATCAGGGATTCGACTTTTGTATTTAACAAAATCTCAACCTTTTGTCTTTTCAACTCCCGTTCCAATACTTTGATGACATCCGAAGAATGGTCGGATGCCGGGAACACACGGTTTCCCCGTTCTACTTTATAGGGCAGGCCAATTTCTTCAAAAAAATCCATCACCATCTGATTGGAGAACGAATAAAATGCACTATATAGAAATTTGGGATTTGTCACCACATTGGCAAACAAATCCTCTGTATCACAGGCATTCGTAAAATTGCATCTGCCCTTTCCGGTAATAAATAATTTCTTTCCTAATTTCTCATTCTTCTCGATTAGTATGACTTTTTTTCCGTTTCTGGCGGCAAAAACTGCCGCCATCATGCCGGCGGCGCCGCCGCCTGCTACAATTATTTTCGTCTTCATCAATACTTTGTGCCTTTCATCTCTACCCAAATGCAGTACCAACTTTAGCAAACTCAAATTTAATGCCCGGGTAACTTCCTCCTGCAATGCCTGAGCCAAAACTCCCTGCGGTGCCATTCCATTAAAAAGATTTTTGTATTTAACAAACCGTTAATCCATCACTTTCCGTCCACATTCCATGCACATGAACTGCCCCATGCCAATTTTAGCCCCGCAAATGCACACTTTTTCTTCCTCCATTGCCGCATTTTCCAGATTCTCCCTCTGCTGCTCCTCCTGAAGCAAAATTTCCACGCTGGTTCCGCAATTCTGGCAAAATTTAATGCTGCGTTTTACCGGAACGCTGCAATGACATATAATTGTATCTCCTTTCACTACCGTTCCACATTCGGCGCAGAATTTTGCGCCTGCCGAAAGTTTTGCCCCGCAATTCTGACACACATTTTTCCCGCTCATTGTCCTTTCCTGCTCTTTTATCTTAATGAGCTTATCCAGTTCGGCAATATCTGCGCTAATCTTTTTTATTTTCCCTAACTCCATGGAAAATTCCTGGAACTCCATGTCCTTTTCCATATGCGCATCATAGACAGCCATCCCAAGATAACCAAAAAATTTCTGCTTTTCCCGAATCAAGGATTCCTTCGACTTATTCAATTCCCTTAAGGAAGCTCCCGATTCCATCTGGGATTCCGCTATCCCTTCCGTCAATTTATTTGTCAGACTCCCTGCCTTCTCTTTTATCTGTCCAAGCATATTATTAATCTTAGCCATTTCCTTAATCCTCCTGCATGAAAATGTGATTCAATATTTCCTGATAACGCCGTTCAAATTCCCCCACTGTTTTTTGGATGATATTTTCCATTCCTGCCATCATGCTGTTTCCCTTTTCAAACTGCTGCAGTTCCCCACTTATATAAATTTCGCTCCGACTGCATATCTGGTTTTTGCACCATCTCCCCAGAACATTTACATATGTAGCGTATAAAACAATGATTAGCAAAATCAGAAAAACAAGCACACTTCCCAGACTAATGGCTAAATACCCCAGAAAAACACCACACGCAGAAATCACTTTTTCCAACATCCCTTTCTGTACCGCCTCCATGACCATATCCTTTCCTAAGTCAACGACCTCATCTTTATGTTCTTCCCAAAGCTCCCCTGCGATACGGGATATGCCGGACTCTTCCCCATACGCTTCCTCCTGTGCGGTCTCTTCTATCTTCTGTATATTTCCATCATAAGAAATTATAGAATATGCTAAAAAAATCACAATAAGAAGGAAAACCGGAAGCCATAACAGCAATTTTTTTCTCTTCCTCAGTTTTTTGGTAATCATATTTACCGTCTGCCATGTCCTCTCACCAAACTCCACAATCTCGGTACTCCCATTTTCTTCACCTTCCATGTCCTGCAGGACACTGTTTTTGATTCCTTCTTTTTTTAGCCCATATTCATGATAGAACTTCTCATTTCCAAATCCAAAAAGATGACCGTCCACGCTCCGCATCATGCTGCCTACAGACTCCATCATGCGGTTGCAGTTCCCTTCTACATCCGACAATAGTTCCTGACACAGTTTTTTCGTGCTGTCATCATATTCGTATTTTATCTTCTCAAAGAATCCACGATACCGTATCTCATCTTTCAATTCGTCATAGTGCGCTTTTGTTCTCTCCATATCCCTCATCTGAAGCATAACATTCTGAATGATATACCCTCTGCTTTTTGAAACAGCACCTACGGAATCCTGATTTTCACCCCTGCACCTGTCAACCATTCTCTTAATCTCCCCCTCAATCTGGCTGACAGATACTTTCTGACCGTTTTCTGTTATCATATTTTCACTGTTCATTTTCCTGCTGTTTCCTTTCTAATGCCTTTATCTCTTCCATTGTTTCCATGCTTGTTTTCAGTATTTCTTCCAAAAACGGCAGCTTCCGCTCCTCAATATTTACGGACATCCGAAATTCTGTAAAGCATTCATCTGCATTCTGCACTTCTTTCTGGAAAATAGAGGTAATCTGTTCCATGACACGTTCTGCCATTACCTTTCTAGTATTCTCCACCTCATTACGGAACATCTGAATGCTCTCTTCGGCTGCCTTTTCCATCTTTGCCGCTGCCTTTGGGTCATAAAGAGTTTTCGCAATCTTATTAATTTTTGCTGCCCCTAGAATCACACCAACCCCAACCAGACCGGCTGTTCCAAGCACTGCAAGAATTCCTGAATCCAGCACACGTGCTGCAATCAATCTGCCTATCAGGCCCCCCACTGCACCCCCACCTACATCCGAATATGTTTTCCTGTTCCGGATGCTTTTATCATACTTTTCCCGTTCCTGCCAGATCTGCAAGAACAAATCATCCGATGCCTCACTTAACGTCTTATAAAATTCTCCTGCCGCAAGGGAAGTTTCCCTCGTGCCTGCTATCATTTCCTTGTGGCTTTTCGACATAGAGCCGTAAAACCTGTCATTCAAAGCAAGAATGTTTTCCCTCTGGTTAAAATAGCCCACCGCTTCCTTGAACACGATTTCCAAATCGTGCAGGCAGCGTTTTATTACCTCAACGGTTTTGCGGTTAACAGAATCCGTCATCATATTCCTGTAATTTTCATTTACCATATTCAAGTAATCTGTGAAATCCTCCTTCGTCTGGAATCTTTCTTTAATCTTATAAGGATCCATTTTTGAAATGATTTCCTTCTGATATCTGTCAATCGCACTGTTTATCTCGCCTGTCAGCTCTTTTGTAAAAGACTGCACAATTGTTTCCTGATTTTCCACATATCCATCCATGGCATGGTTAATTTTATGAAGAATCGCAATGTCTTCCTCATACTGCTGCTTCCGCAGAAGAAAAGAACATTGGAGTTCTTCCAGAATACCATTCATCTCTTCTACATTCTTTTTCTGCCTCATCAGTATGGGATTTTCCCCTACCACCTGTTTTCTGATATAAGAACGCACCTCATCCAATGGCGCAATTTCAAGTGAATTTTCCTCCCCCTTCACACTCACAGGAAAAACAGTCGGTAAAATACCTGCTTCTTTCCCATAACATTCTAATTTTTCCCTGCTTTCCTGTATCTCGTCCAGAGAGTACAAATCACATTTTGTCAGAAAAAACAGTATCTTTTTCTGCGGCTGGCTGGCAATGATATCCCAGACTTTGCCGCGTTCTACACATTTCGCATCAAAGACTGCAAGAAGTACATCACATTTTCCTGCTATCTCCGTTACCTTCTTCATTGCTCCCGCACTCATTATTTGGGGTCCTTTCGTGTCAATGATAGAAAGCCCTCGTATGTTTTCATTATTCACAAACCGTTTTTCAAAACCGTCTGCAAGGGAAACAGCCGCATCTTCTTCTCCCCAACGGTACTCGCAGATACTTTCAGACATTTCTTCCTCCGGAAGGATATTGAAAAACAAGGCGTGCAACAGGCTGCTCTTTCCTGCACCCTCTTCGCCCAACATAAAATACGTGATGTTTTCTGCCATATTTTTCAAGCTGTCCTGGACTTTTTTCTTCTCCTCTAAGGCATCACTGTCTTGGAGCAATTGCTTTAACTCTTCATAAAAACAATCCAAGCTCTTTTGCTGTCTGCATTCACAAAGCATATTCATTGATTCTTCCATAATGTTCCTTTCCGGCAACAGCTTGCTAAATACATTCTGCAGCAAACTATCCAAAACTTAATATTCCTAAGATTGTTTTTCCTTAAAAATCACCATTTGTGTTTCTTCTTAATTTTAGTCATCTTTTGGATAATTTTATCGCTCTTTATCATAAAAGTCAATTCAATTCTAGCCGTATAAAATTTGAATAAAGTCGGTATAATTTAAACAAAACAACGAATCCATTTTAAATATTAAGAAATGTTTTTATATTT
>JAMPAW010000006.1:0-18770 GCA_023666975.1 Clostridium sp. | reverse complement strand
TCATGGCAGCCACACCGGATGTATAGTGTGTGTGAAGCTGTACCGGAAGCTTGGAACCATCCTTTAACGCCTCCACAAGCTCCGTTGCGGCAGTCGGAACCAGAAGCCCCGCCATATCCTTGATACAGATGGAATCTGCACCCATATCCTCAATTCTCTTGGCAATATCTCTCCAATACTCTAATGTATAAGCATCTCCCAATGTATAAGAAAGCGCAACCTGCGCATGTCCTTTTTCTTTGTTTGCTGCTTTCACTGCTGTCTGCAAGTTCCGAAGGTCATTCACACAGTCGAAAATACGGATAATATCAATACCGTTTGCAATCGACTTCTGAACAAAATATTCAACCACGTCATCTGCATATGGCGCATATCCTAAAATATTCTGCCCACGGAATAACATCTGCAATTTTGTATTCTTAAATCCATCCCTTAATTTTCTAAGTCTCTCCCACGGATCTTCTTTCAAGAAACGAAGGGAAGCATCAAATGTTGCGCCACCCCAGCACTCCACGGAATGATATCCAACCTTGTCCATCTTATCAACAATCGGAAGCATCTGTTCCGTTGTCATACGGGTAGCAATCAATGACTGATGCGCATCACGTAAAACTGTTTCGGTAATTCCTACCGGCTTTGCTGCTTGCTTTGCCATATTCTAATCCTCCATTTTGTATTCAAAATCATACATTAACATCTGACATCATATTGTTTTCCAATACCTGTCATCAAAATACTCCGAAAATTGCCATAAATGTTCCGGCTGCTACCGCAGTTCCGATAACACCTGCCACATTAGGTCCCATAGCATGCATCAACAGGAAATTGGTAGGGTCTGCCTCTGCACCAACCTTCTGTGAAACACGCGCTGCCATTGGTACAGCAGATACACCAGCAGAACCAATCAGCGGATTCACTTTGCCATGCGTTATCCAGCACATTAATTTGCCAAACAATACACCGGCAGCCGTTCCGATAATAAATGCGACCAAACCTAACACAACAATTTTCAGGGTAGATGCTTTCAAAAATGACTGCGCTGTTGTTGTTGCTCCTACCGAAGTACCAAGCAGAATAACAACGATATACATCAGTGCATTTGAGGCGGTTTCAGACAACTGTTTTACTACACCACACTCTCTAAACAAGTTCCCCAGCATCAGCATACCTACCAGTGGTGCAGTAGTTGGAAGAACCATTACCACTACAATCGTAACAACAACCGGGAATAAAATCTTTTCCAGTTTGGATACCGGTCTCAACTGCTCCATTTTAATCTTGCGCTCTTTTTCGGTAGTGAGAAGTTTCATCACCGGTGGCTGAATCACAGGCACCAACGCCATATATGAATAAGCCGCCACGGCAATAGGACCCATTAACGTTCCACCCATTCCCAGCTTTCCTGCTAAGAAAATAGATGTCGGGCCGTCAGCACCACCAATAATGGATATGGCTGCTGCCGCTCTGTCTCCAAAGCCCCATAAAATTGCGAAGAAATATGCAGAATAAATACCAAACTGCGCCGCCGCACCTAACAGAAAACTCTTAGGATTAGCAATCAACGGACCAAAATCCGTCATCGCACCTACCCCTAAGAAAATCAGGGAAGGTAATATACTCCATTCATCTAACAAGTAAAAAAAGTGAAATAGTCCACCCTCTGCTATGATACCCGGAAACATATTTGCGAGTAACATACCAAATGAAATCGGCACTAATAGTAATGGCTCAAAGCCAAATTTAATTGCCAAAACCAAAAATACACAGGCAACTGCAATCATTACAAAGTTACCCCAGTAAAGATTTGCAAATGCGGTCTGTCCACCCAGGTTCTGCAATGTATTCCATATATAATCCATTTGCACTGCCTCCCGTCTAAAATGATTTGCCTACATCAATTAGTTTAACGAAGCAAGTGTATCACCAGACTCCACATTATCGCCAACTGCAACATTAATGCCTGCTACCGTGCCGTCTTCCGGAGCGGTAATCTCATTCTCCATTTTCATCGCCTCAAGAACCATAACAACATCGCCCCGCTTAACAGCCTGTCCTACATTAGCTTTGATTGCCAGAATCTTACCCGGCATCGGTGCCGCAATCTTAACGGAACCCTCTGCGCCACTGGCTGCAGGTGCTGCAGGCGCCGGAGTGGCTGCTGGTGCTGCCACAGGTGCCGGAGCGGCTACAGGTGCTGCTGCAGGTACTGTATTTGCTCCTAATTCTTCTACTGCCACATCATAAGCGGTACCGTTTACCGTAATTCTATAATTTTTCATGATTACTTCCTCCTAAATATTATCTCTTTGCTTTTCTAATTGAACGAACTACTAATTTATCACTGCCTCCCGCCAAACTGCTGTCGGCCATAATTGCCGCTGTAATGACCGCCACTAATTGTGCGTCATTCATCAGATCAGGGGCTGAAGCAGTGGATAAAGCTGCTGGCGCTGCCGCCGTATCTTGTGCACCCTGTCCCTCAACAGCCTCTTCACTCTTGCTGTTTTTACGATTGTGCCACCAGATTCCCACATTATGCCACCAGTTTTCCACTTTCGCACTGACATCGGTAATCACCTTCGCCAATCGCTCAAACTGTCCGATGATCAGGGAGATGAAAACTAATACCACAAATACCGTACCCATTCCCATTAATGTGTTGGCTCCGGCCTTTGCCAGCTTTTCTCCAACGGTATAATCCGGTGTGGCAGTCACTTCTTTGAGCTGGTAAGCATCTACGGTCTGCTGATACAAATCATATGCGTATGCGTATGCAGGATTCTCAACATATACAAAACTGTATTCCACATCCCGCTTCTCATATACCGCCTGCAAAGTGACCGTTACATTTGCGCCGTCCTCTTCTACAACTGCGTCCACACGACTCAGGAAATCCACTAACTGCTGCTGTATCGCTAACAGCTCCTCCTGATCTTGTGAATTGAGCTTCAGAAAATCAAATTCAACTACACTTCCGTCTTCTTTAGAGCGATATCCTTTAAACTCACCACATTCTTCTACGGCATTGTTCATGTTGCTGATACCTGCCAGCAGCGCCTCTGCTCTCTCATCTTCAGAATCAGCAAGATAAGCCTGATAAGCCTCGCTTGCATTTTGAAGCTGAAACGCATTTGCCGCAGACGAATACACAATATCCGTCTCGGTGTATTCAAAGTTCACTTTCTCCTGACCATCACTGCAGGCTGTCAGACAAAAGAAAACAGCAATCATTGAAAATAATAAAGCGATTTTTTTCATTTTCATCCGGCTATCTCCTCTCTACACTGCTCCATGCTTTTTTAATGGTCTGTCTTCCCTCTTTGTATATAACATTTCAAATGCCGCAATCAAGCGTTTTCTGGTTGCTGCACCGTCAATGATATCATCGACATAGCCTCTCTTTGCCGATGCCATTGCGCTAGACATCTTTTGCGTATATTCTGCCTTCATTGCCTCAACCTTATTCTTGTCATAACCGTCTTTGGAAATCTCGTCCGCATACATCACCTTCACTGCGGCTTCCGGCTCCATCGTTCCGATTCGGGCCGTCTTCCACGCATACTCAATATCCGCACCAATCGCTTTGGAATTCATGGTCAGATATGCACTGCCCATAGCCTCACCGATGACAAGGTTTACTTTCGGAACCGTTGCATTGGCAAATGCATAAGTCAGCTTGGCAGCCGCTTTTGCCATCACTGCCTCCTCTGCAATGGTAGCTTTATAACCCTTTACATTTGTCAGGCTCAGTACCGGAATATTAAATGCGTCCAGGAAATTCACAAACTCTGCCGCAATATATGCACCCTTAACAGAGAGCACATCGCCGCCATCTTTTACCTGATTGGCAACACAGCCAACCGTCGTACCATTTAATTTGATAAATCCGATGATCATGTCCTTGGCATATTCCCGCTTAAGCTCTACAAATACATTGCTGTCGGAAATTTGCGTAAGAACCGCTCTCGCATCATCTGCAAGACTTTCCAGATTAGGGATTTCCCTGTTTAAATCATCAACACAGTCCACAAAATTAGAATCGTCGTCATTATTAGACGGAAGCATGGCAACTACCTGTCTTATTCTTCCGAGAACAAGTGCCTCATCATCTAACACCTCATCTACCAGTGCACTGTTTGCCTCCTGATATTCTGCACCGGCTGTATCCAACTTGTCCGCATAATTTCCCTCCAGAGCATTCGGACTGTTGACAAATAATTTTGCCTTATCCCTTACCATATAAGTGATATCCGACAATGCCGGAATAATGGTACTTCCACCACCACATACACCGAAAACGCCGGCAATCTGAGGAATGACACCGGAAGCAAGCGTCTGCTTTAAATAAATGCTGCCAAATGCATTTAGTGAATCTACAGCTTCCTGTAATCTCAAGCCTGCACAGTCAATCAAACCGACAACCGGTGCTCCCATTTTTAATGCCATGTCATAGATTTTTGCAATCTTAGCAGCATGCATTTCACCGATAGAGCCACCCATTACCGTGACGTCCTGGCTGTATACATACACTAGTCTTCCATCGATTGTGCCGTAGCCTGTCACGACACCGTCAGCTGGTGTTTCCGTGTCCATTGTGTTAAAGTCGGTATTTCTGGCCGTGACATAAGCCCCAACTTCAACAAAACTAGAGTCATCAAGTAAAGATGTGATTCTGTCACTTGCTGACAACGTAAGTTTATTGCTCATTTTTAGCCCTCCATTTATATTTATTATAAGGCTTACAATCCGTAAACCAAATTTTAGCCAATTATATTTTAGTACTTTTGCGAAATGATTTCAAGATAAACTTATCCCTGTACAAGAATTATTTGGTATTCTCTGACAAAACATTTCTATTGTGAATAAGATAATCCACTAAAGATATGATTGTCAGGATAAGTGCAAGATAAATTAAAATATTTTCAAACAGATGAATTCCCGTTGCGGCAGCAGGGAAAATACTTCCGAAGTCCGCAATCAATACACAGAGCATTACCATCTGTTCCGCCGTTTTTACCTTCCCCCAGATACCTGCGGCAATGACAATGCCGTTATCCGCCGCAACCAGCCGAAAGCCACTGATAATAAATTCTCTGGCAATAATGACAATAACAATCCAACAAGGAATCCTGCCAAGCTCGACAAAGGCAATCATCGCAGACGACACCAGCAGCTTATCTGCCAAAGGGTCCATAAATTTACCGAAGTTTGTCACCAGATTATATTTTCGTGCAATCTTTCCGTCCAACATATCCGTTATCGAGGCAGCCGCAAAAATCACAAGGGCAATCCAGTTCCCGCAGGGAACAAATCCTCCATAATATCCATCGCATAATAATGCCACTAAAAAAAACGGAATCAAAATCGTTCTTAAAATTGTAAGTTTATTCGGTAAATTCATTCTTTCTTTCTCCTATCAAATCATATTCATTAAAATCCGTAATTGTCACGGCAATATAATCTCCCGATAACAATTCCTCATCTGATGCCACAAAGATATACCCGTCAATCTCCGGTGCATCCATATACGAGCGGCACATATACATCTGCTCTTTATAAAGGTATCCCTCTACAATTACTTTTAATGTTTTTCCCACGATAGCCGCATTCAAATCATAGGATACCTCCTGCTGAAGAGCCATAATCTCGCTTTTCCGCCTTTCCTTGGTTTCCTCTGGAACCTGATTTTCAAAATCAGCGGCAGGAGTGTCCTCTTCCCTGGAATAAGTGAATACCCCCAGACGGTTAAATTCCATTTCATCGACAAAAGAGAGCAGCGCTTCGTGGTCTGCCTCCGTTTCTCCCGGAAATCCGGTAATCAGCGAGGTTCTGATTGCGATATCCGGTATCTCTTTTCGCAGACGGCCAATCGTTTTTCTGATTTCTTCTTTTGTCGTCTTTCTTCCCATACGGCGCAAAATTGTATTTTCGCAGTGCTGCAGGGGCATGTCAATATAGTGGCATACCTTCGGATTATCCCTTATCTCAAAAACAAGTTCCTCTGTAATCTCTTCCGGATAGCAGTAAAGCAGCCTGATCCATGTCAGTCCTTCTATTGCGGATAATTTTCTAAGCAGCTCCGGAAGTTTCTTTTCGCCATACAAATCCATGCCGTACAGCGTAGTTTCCTGCGCAACTAAGCAGATTTCGGAAATTCCGCTTGCGACAAGATATTGTGCCTGCGCCATTAAATCTTCCATCGCCACACTGCGGAAGCGTCCTCTTACCTGCGGAATAATACAGTAGGTGCAATGCTTATCACAGCCCTCTGCAATCTTAAGATACCCCATATGCGTTCCCGATGTAATCACCCTTTTGCTATGGGCAGGAGGAAGATAATCAATATCATTAAAATGTTCATATCTTTTTCCGGCAAGAACTTCCTCCACGGCTTCCACAATCGATTCTGTACCGGTTGTTCCGAGAACTGCGTCCACCTCCGGCAGTTCATTTTGAATCTCTGCCTTATAGCGTTCGGCCAGACAGCCGGTAATCATTAATGCTTTTAACCTTGCTGTCTGCTTTAACCGCCCCATTTCAATAATCGTCTCAATGCTCTCCTCTTTTGCATCATGGATAAAGCAACAGGTATTGATCACTGCTACATCTGCTTCCTTCTCTTCATTTGTAATTGCATAGCCCTTCTCCTGCAACAGTTCAAGCATAACCTCACTGTCTACCAGATTCTTGTCGCAGCCAAGGGATACAAATAAAATCTGAATCATTTTCTGACTCCAATCTTTTCCTCTTTATTCGTCAAACATGGTTGCCGCTTCCACGCAGTTGTTCATCAGCATCGCAATCGTCATCGGGCCTACACCGCCCGGCACCGGAGTAATGGCAGATGCAACCGGCTCCACGCTTTCAAAATCCACATCCCCGCAAAGCTTATTATTCTCATTTCTGTGGATTCCCACATCAATTACGACGGCTCCCTCTTTGACATAGGATGCATCGATCATCTTCGGTCTTCCAATGGCAACAACTAAAATATCCGCACGTTTGCAGACTTCTTTCAGGTTCTTTGTCTTAGAATGGGTAATTGTGACGGTTCCGTTTTCTCTTAACAAAAGAAGCGCCATTGGCTTTCCAACAATATTGCTTCTGCCGATTACGACACATTCCTTCCCCTCTATCTCAACATTGCTTCTCTTCAGCAGCTGGATAATGCCGGCAGGCGTACAGGAGACAAAGCCCTTCTGTCCAATGCTTAATGCGCCTACACTTTCCGGGTGGAAACCGTCCACATCTTTTTTCGGGGAAATGGCTTTAATCACCGTATCTTCGTCAATATGCTTCGGAACCGGAAGCTGTACTAAAATGCCATGTATTTTATCGTCTTTATTCAATCGGCCAATTAAGGCAAGCAGTTCTTCCTGCGTTGTTTCTTCCGGCAGCTCATAGCTTTCGGAACGGATACCGATATATTCACAGGCCTTTTTCTTATTCCCCACATACACAGAGGACGCAGGATCATTTCCTACCTGAATCACTGCCATGCCGATTTCTTTCCCCTCTGCCTTTAATGCCGTTACCTTTTCCTTTAACTCATCTTTAATCTGCTTACTGATTACTTTTCCGTCAATTAAATCTGCCATTCTTATCCTCCTTTTTTCGTTCACCGTATTAAAACAACCCGACAATCCGGTTGTCCACTACATCAATATTTTCTGCCGCCGGAACCTTTGGAAGCCCCGGCATTGTCATAATAGAACCGGTAATGGCAACTACAAATCCGGCTCCGGCATTGACATATGCCTCCCTGACACTGATATCAAAATCTGCCGGTCTTCCAAGCTTTGTCTGGTCGTCCGACAAAGAATACTGTGTTTTTGCCATGCAGACCGGGAGATTTCCATAGCCGAGGGAAGTAATCCTCTCTAACTGGCCCTTTGCCGCTGCGGTAAAGTTTACGCCGTTTGCGCCATAAATTCTGGTCGCAATTGTCTTAATTTTATTTTCCAGAGACATATCGTCTTCATAAAGCATTTTGAAATCTGCTTTTTTATGGTCCAAAACATTTACGACCCGTTCGGCGAGTTCCAGACCGCCCACGCCGCCTTTTTCCCAAACGCTGGCAAGGGCAAAATCACAGCCTTTTCCTTCCACAAATTCTTTCACAAAGGATAATTCTGCCTCTGAATCGGTCATAAACTGATTTAAGGTCACTACAATCGGCACACCGTACTGCTGTAGGTTCTCAATATGTTTTTCCAGATTGACAATTCCCTTCTTTAATGCCTCTACATTTTCACTGTTTAAATCTGCCTTCGCCACACCGCCATTGTATTTTAAAGCACGCACAGTTGCCACCAATACAACCGCATCCGGTGTAAGACCGGCTTTTCGGCACTTGATATCGAGGAATTTTTCCGCGCCTAAATCTGCGCCAAAGCCTGCCTCTGTCACCACAATATCGGAGAGCTTCAGGGCAAGCTTTGTCGCCCGCACAGAGTTGCAGCCGTGTGCAATATTGGCAAAAGGCCCGCCATGTACAAAAGCCGGCGTCTGCTCCAATGTCTGAATGAGATTCGGTTTCAGCGCATCCTTTAACAGCGCTGCCATAGCGCCAACCGCCTTTAAATCCTTTGCCGTTACCGGCTTTCCATCCACAGAGTAAGCCACAATGATTTTTCCTAATTTATCCTTTAAATCCTCCATGTCATCTGCCAGACAAAGAATCGCCATAATCTCGGATGCCACGGAAATCACGAAATGGTCTTCCCTTACATAACCGTCCAGCTTACTGCCAAGCCCCACTACAATATTGCGGAGTACGCGGTCATTCATATCCAGACAGCGCTTCCAGACAATCTGCCTGGTGTCAATATTCAGTTCATTTCCCTGCTGGATATGGTTATCCAGCATTGCAGCCAGTAAATTATTGGCAGAAGTAATCGCATGAAAATCACCGGTAAAATGCAGGTTCAAATCCTCCATCGGCACCACCTGGGCATATCCGCCGCCTGCTGCACCACCCTTAATTCCGAAGCAGGGACCGAGAGAAGGCTCACGAAGTGCAACGGCCGTCTTTCTTCCCAGCCGGTTCAGGGCATCTCCAAGACCGACGGTAACGGTCGTCTTTCCTTCCCCCGCCGGAGTTGGATTGATTGCTGTCACCAGCACAAGTTTCCCGTCCGGGTTTCCTTCCATGCGCTTTATCAATTCGCTTGAAAGCTTCGCCTTATATTTTCCGTAAAGCTCTAATTCCTGCTCAGTAATATCAAGCTTTTCTGCGACCTCCTTTATATGTAGCATTTCCGCCTGCTGTGCAATCTCTATATCTGTCTGCATTTAACTGCCTCCTCACTCTTCCTTTTCCCTGTTTATCTATCTGCGCTGACTATACAATCTCATCAACATACTCTTCAAATTCCTCTGCACTCATCAACACCTCTCTCGGCTTCGTTCCCTCCTCAGGACCTACAACCCCGGCTGTGTGCAGCTGGTCCATAATCCGTGCTGCCCGGTTAAACCCGATTTTAAACATTCTCTGCAGCATGCCGATAGATGCCTTATCCTTCTCGATAATAAATTTCCCTGCCTGCACAAAATATTCATCTCTATCCCCGCCTGAAGCTCCGCTATCCACTGCTGCGCCGCCATTCTCACTGCCGGCAGAGACAATCTGATTTGTCACTTCCTCGCTATAGGTCGTCTCACCGTTTTGTGCCTTCAGATATTCTACCACTTTTATCACTTCATCATCAGATATGTACGCCCCCTGCACCCGCAATGGTTTGGGATACATTGTCGGATAAAACAGCATATCTCCATTCCCCAGCAGTTTCTCCGCACCCACACTGTCAATAATTGTCCGGGAATCCACACCGGAGGATACAGAAAGGGCTATACGCGACGGCACATTTGCCTTAATCAAACCGGTGACAACATCTACCGAAGGCCGCTGTGTAGCAATAACCAAATGGATACCGGCTGCTCTTGCAAGCTGGGCCAAACGCACAATCGCTTCCTCAACCTCCGCCTTGGCCACCATCATCAAATCCGCTAATTCGTCCACAATAATCACAATCTGTGGCATTTTGGAGAGCTTTTCCTGCTCCACTTGCCCGGATTCAAGAAGTTCCTCTGCCTTTGCGTTATATCCCTGAATATTACGGACATTACACTCCGAAAACAGCTGATAGCGTTTCGTCATTTCCGCCACTGCCCAATTTAGTGCTCCTGCTGCTTTTTTGGGGTCTGTCACCACTGGCGTCAGCAGATGTGGAATACCGTTATATACTTTCAGTTCTACCTGTTTAGGATCCACCAGAATTAACTTCACTTCATCAGGCCTTGCCTTATACAATATGCTCATAATCAATGTATTCGTACATACAGACTTGCCAGAACCCGTTGCTCCTGCAATAAGCAGATGAGGCATCTTTGCAATATCCTCCACAATCACATTTCCCTCAATATCCATTCCTACTGCAAAGGCAATTTTCGACGGGTGCTTGATAAATTTCTCTGTGTCAATCAGTTCGCGAAAACCCACGCCACTGCGGCTGCTGTTGGGAATCTCGATACCCACAGCCGATTTACCGGGAATAGGCGCCTCTATACGAATACTCTGTGCTGCCAGATTCATCATAATATCATCTGCAAGACCGGTAATTTTACTCACCTTTACGCCCTGCTCCGGCACCATTTCATAACGGGTGACCGAAGGTCCACAGCTATAGTTTGTCATCGTTACGTTAACGCCAAAGCTCTTTAACACTTCCTGCAGCTTAATGGCATTCTGCCTTATTGTACTCTCACCAGACGCAGCCTGGGCTTTGCTCTTTTTTAACAGATTTAGCGGAGGGAAGCTATATTGTGCGTCGCTTGCCCCTACTTCCTTCGCCTCGACATTTTTCACCTCTTCTGCCGTCTTGTTTTCTATCTCCACATGCGTATCCGCTTCCACAGAAGCTTTATCCTCTTTTTTCACAGGCTGCTTTTTATCGGACATCTGCTTTTTAACTTTCCGCTTGGCCTGCTCCTTTACTTCCTCCTTGGAAATCTCCGTAACCGTAATATTTTCCATACCCTGCCCCGGCAACGGCAAATCATAAGACATCGTAATCTCATGTACCTCCTCATTTTCCGGCAGCTTATCCACAGTCGTTGAGCGCAGAATCCCTTTATCCGCACTGGAAGGCAATACCACATTCTGCTCTAATATTGACTTCTTCTTTCGCTGGGAAAAAATTTCATCTTGTTCCTGCGGGTAATCCTCCCTGACTACCTGCTGGTCGCCCCGTTTTTCTTCCTGCTTCGGCTTACGGCTCCTGCCTCTTTTTGAAGAATGCTCCCTGACCGACTCAAAATCTTCTATATCCTCATCTTCGTTATCCGAACCTGCTGCGGAAACAACCTCTTTAAACAAATCAATGACGGAAATCTCAGCAAGAAGCACTACGCATAAAATAATTGCCAGAATAATGATGATATATGTTCCTACTGTTCCGACAGCCATATGCAGAAGGTATGCCATTGAACCGCAAAGCACCCCGCCTCCTGTCTTATCATCAAACCCTTCTGAAAACAGCCTGAGAAATTCATATTTGTCGGCAATTCCCGCTGCCATTTGTGCAATCATGCCAAGACAGAGAAAAACAAGGGAACTAAATACCGCCTTTTGTACTGCCCGTTTCTTATACTCATTGATATGTAAAAAGAAGGCAAGAAACATCACCAAAAGCGGCAGTATATATTCCATTACGCCAAACACGCCGAAAAAGAAGCGGCTGATATAATTAATAAAACCACATAACCCAAAATTCCCCAGCTCAATGATCAGCATCACTGCACAAATAATCCACACTGCGATTTCCGCAGAGTAAGATGTCTCCTCTGCTTCCGGCTCAGACACACGTTTTCTCTCTGCCGCCTTTGCGGAATTTTTCCTTCCCGCTGTCCCTTGTCTCCCACCTTGTGAAGCTGTCCCCGATTTTCTATTGTTTGACATATTTATCTTCGTTTGATTACTATTACCGGCCAAAATTCTGCCTCCCCTTCTGTTATCGCCCAAGACTTCTTTTCCTGTTATCCCCAGTCCCTGGTGCAGATACGATAATTTGTGCTCTTTTGTCCAATGCGCCACAATATCTATATAGTACTATTTTTTTCCTCATTTATCAAGCTATATAAAAAAGAAAAAGCCTGCTGTATTCCTCCCACCTCGTCAATCAGTCCGGCATCCACTGCTTCCTGCCCCACCAAAACACTTCCCACATCTTTGGCCAGCTCCTTTGTGTTAAACATAATCTTCTTTAATTCTTTCTCCTCAATCCCTGAATGGTTACAGGTGAAGGAAATAATGCGGTCCTGCATTTTGTCAATATAATCATAGTTATGCTTCACTCCCAGCACAGTACCGTTCATGCGGATTGGGTGTACAACCATTGTCGCTGTAGGCACAATAAAGGAGTAATCGCCACAAACGCTTAGCGGCACACCGATCGAATGTCCCCCTCCCAGCAGCAAAGTAACCACAGGCACGGACAGGGAAGCAATCATCTCTGCAATGGCAAGCCCCGCTTCCACATCTCCTCCCACTGTATTTAGCAGTACCAATAATCCGTCTATCCGGCTGTCCTCCTCCACCTTGGCGAGTTCCGGCAGCACATGCTCATATTTCGTCGTTTTCGTTCCCGGTCCAAGACACTGATGCCCCTCAATCTCCCCTATCACGTTCAGCAAATGTATTTTATACCCGTAAGCATTTTTTTCCAAGTCCAGCTGTCCAACCTCTTCTACCCTCTTTACCTCTTCCTGTTCCATAACATTCCTTTCCTAAATCAACATTTATCATATAAAATTTAAAGAGGAAGATGTTTCCACCCTCCTCTTTAGTATTGCATATTTATTGATTTTTATACTATAGGAATGTACATACCAGATATCCGATAAGAACACCTACAAAAATTCCGCCTAATACCTGAACCGGAGTATGTCCCACATATTCCTTTAAAATAATTCTGGCCCAATCTCCCTTTTCCGCACCCTTCAGCAAATTCATAATCTTTTCATTGCTGAGAAAGAGGTTCAGTATCACTGCCTGTTTTCCGGTCTCCATCCGTACGTTCATGGCATCATACATGACAATAATCGCCAACGCTGTTGCCATAGGGAATTCAAATCCCCCTATCCCTTTGCAGTAGGCAGTCGCATACATCAGTGCTACCACCGTAGCCGAATGGGAACTTGGCATGCCCCCGCTTCCAATCAGCCGCTCCGCATTGAACTTCTTCGTCATCATAAAATTGATAATCGTTTTTAGCACCTGTGCCGTTATCCAGCCAAGAATCGGTGCCATAAACATTTTGTTATGAAGAAGCGTCTGTAAGGTTCCCATATATTTCCTCCTTTGCTCTCTAACCAGCATCCCTCATCTGCCGTATATTTATTTGAATCAGCACATCAAGCAAATATTCTGATTTTCTATAATTCTACAATTACCTCATTGTTATCTGCAAGCTGCTCAGCTTTGATGTAATTTCCCTCAAGCGCATTACCGTTTAAAGTAACCTTTGTCACGCCAGACTCTTTCCCACTCGGATTCTTCACCGTAATATGCAGTTTCTTTCCTCGGAAGTCCTTATCCATCGTAAACTCCTTCCACTCGGAAGAAATTGAAGGATCAATCTTAAGCCCGCCAAAATCAGGCCGCAGTCCCAAAATGCCTTCAACACATCCTACCATAACCGTAGAAGCCGTTCCGGTAAGCCAATGAACATGGGCACGTCCCTCAAAAGGTGAATCGGTACTCTCCGTAAACTGTCCATGACAATAAGGCTCAAGTTTGCGGATTTCTGCCTTGTCATTCATCGAAGCCGGTGAAGATTCGCAAAAGTACTCAAATGCACGATTGCCATGTCCCATTAATGACTCTGCCAGAATAATCCAGCCCTGCGGCTGCGAGAAAATACCGCCGTTTTCTTTCGTCGCCTTGTTAAACAACAGCATCAATGCGCCGTCAAATGCGTGGTCCACGTAGGAAGGTGCCATCAACCGTACACCGTATGGCGTATTCAATTCCCTGTGTACAGACTCCAGTGCAAGCTCTGCCTGCTCTTTCGTGGCAAGACCGGAAATGACTGACCAGGACTGTGGATTTAACCACATACTCGCTTCCGGGTGGTTCTTCGAGCCGATAAGCTCTCCGTCCTCCTTATAACCTCTGACAAAACGGTCATCTTCCCAGCAATATTTCTGAATCGTATCCCCCAGCTCTTTTTGTACCTTGTCAAGATACGCAATATACTCCGTATCCTTCTTGCGCTCTGCAAACTCGCGGATTACCGTCATCGCATAGTATAGCTGCATTGCTACAAAGCTGGATTCTCCCTGCTTGCCAAGACGCAGGCAGTCATTCCAATCGGCATGCAGTCCCGCCGGCATGCCATGGCTGCCCAGCCTGTTCATGGAAAAATCAATAGCCCTCTTTAAATGCTCATATACGGTGCCTTCACCTCCATTGGCAAACACAATAACCTCATCCATAAACGCAACATTTCCGGATTCCGCCATATATTTATACACGGTAGGGAACAGCCAGAGTGCATCGTCTGCACGATAAGCCGGATGCCCGGTCGCCTTTACATATGACTCATCGTCCGGTGTATCTTCATGGCCTGCATTGTGGTCAAATTTGACAAGCGGAAGTCCTCCGCCGTTATCCACCTGAGCAGATAACATAAAACGGATTTTTTCTAATGCCATTTCCGGATTCAGATGAATAATTCCCTGAATATCCTGAACGGTATCGCGATAGCCATAACCGTTGCGAAGTCCGCAATAAGTAAACGAAGCTGCCCTTGACCAGATAAAGGTCATAAAACATTGATAAGCATTCCATGTGTTAATCATATGATTAAAGCTGTCGGAAGGTGTCTTAACCTGCAGGTGGGACAGCTGTCCATGCCAGTAATCTTTAAGCTCCTTAAGCTCTGCCTCGGTAACCGCTTCTACATTCTGATAAGCTGCCAGAATTGCATCTGCATCCTGCTCGGATTTCATTCCAAGAAGAAAGGTAATGACTTTACTCTCCCCTGGTGCAAGCTCCATCTTTGTCTGCAATGCTCCACAGCCATTGGAATTATAATTCAATGTATTATCACACTGTCCGTTTTCCACGGCCACAGGATTACCATATCCGTGATATCTTCCGATAAAGCTCTCCTTATCGCCATTGTAGGAAGCAATCTCTCCACCGGCAAGACCAAAAAAGCGTGAAGTGTTCTGATTACCGTCTACATCCTTGCGAATATTTTCGTTAATGGTCTGGAAAATTTTATTCCCCTTAAAATAAGTCTTTGTGATAAACAGCGTATACTGCAGATTCACCTGATCCTGCTCATAATTGCTGTCATTCGTAAATTCACAATATCCGAATACGGATAAATTTCTCTTCTTATCCGAATTATTCGTAACCTTCAAACGCCAAACCTCATAGGTTTTATCCAGCGGCACATAATAAAGTGCTTCCGATTGAATACCGGAATAATCGGCCACAATATTGGTGTAGCCTGTGCCATGATGACATTCGTTTTTGTAGGTGTCCAACGGCTTTCCTACCGGCTGCCATGAAGCAGACCAGTAATCGCTGCTCTCATCATCTCTCAGATAAATATATCTGCCCGGCTGGTCAAACTGATTAAAAATATACCGGATTATTCTTCCGCTTGCCCCGCTCTTTTCAAAACTGTATCCGCCTGCGTTGTTAGAAATAATTGCCCCATAGGCAGGAGAGCCAAGATAATTTGCCCAAGGTGCCGGAGTGTCCGGACGTGTAATCACATATTCTTTTGCTCCCTCTTCAAAATAACCATATTGCATAATCTTCTCCTTACCTTTTAATTGTAGTATTATTTACCGTTCCTCTCCAGAAACCTTATATGGTCAGACAACCTCTTCAGGATATGTCTGCACAAAAGGGACTCCTCGTTGAAGTCCCTTTTCACTTTCATTACTCTTCTGACTGTTCTTCTACCGCATCCTTTAAACTTAAGCTGATTTTGCCCATACGGTCAACTTCAAGAACCTTAACTTTCACGACATCACCGATGTTAACCACATCTTCTACCTTGGCAACTCTGGCCTTGGAAAGCTTGGAAATGTGAATCAGTCCGTCCTTATTCGGTGACAGCTCCACAAACGCTCCGAAGTTCATAATGCGGACAACTTTTCCCTCGTAAATTTTCCCCACCTCAATCGGGTCAACAATAGAGTGGATTATCTTAAGCGCCTGGTCAATACCTGCCTGGTCAACTCCGCACACAGCTACATTTCCGTCATCATCAATATCAATCTTGACATCTGTCTCCTCGATAATCGCATTAATCGTCTTACCACGCTGTCCGATAATCTCACCGATCTTCTCAGGGTCAACCTTCAACTGGCAAATCTTCGGTGCCAAAGCCGCAACACTCTTGCGCGGTTCTGCTATCGCCTTGGACATTACCTCGTCCATAATATATAATCTCGCCTCTCTGGTTCTGCGGATAGCCTCCTCGACAATCGGTCTGGTCAATCCATGTATCTTGATATCCATCTGGATAGCCGTAATACCTTCTGTCGTACCGGTTACCTTGAAATCCATATCGCCAAAGAAATCTTCCAATCCCTGAATATCCGTCAATACGATATAGTCATCATCTGTATCGCCGGTCACCAGACCACAGGAAATACCTGCCACCATTTTCTTAATCGGCACGCCTGCTGCCATCAGGGACATACAAGATGCACAGGTTGATGCCATCGAGGTAGAACCGTTTGATTCAAATGTTTCCGATACACTTCTGATCGCATACGGAAATTCTTCCACTGAGGGAAGTACAGGAATCAATGCCCGTTCAGCCAATGCGCCATGTCCGATTTCACGGCGTCCCGGTCCACGCGAAGGCTTTGTCTCTCCTACGGAATAGGACGGGAAATTATACTGATGCATATATCTTTTATTGGTTTCCAACAGATTAAGTCCGTCAATCCTTTGTGCTTCTGAAAGCGGTGCTAATGTAGTCACATTACAAATCTGTGTCTGTCCACGGGTAAACATTGCAGAGCCATGCACTCTCGGAATAATATCCACTTCGGAAGCCAGTGGACGAATCTGCGTAATCTCACGTCCGTCCGGCCGCTTATGGTCAACCAAAATCATTTTGCGCACCGTCTTTTTCTGATACTGATAAATCGCTTCACCCAATACCGCCAGCCACTCTTCGTTATCGGCAAATGCCTCCTCCAGTTTCTCCGTAATCTGACGAATATTCTCTTCCCGTACCTGCTTCTCGTCAGTAAACACTGCTTTCTCCATTTCCTCTGGCGGCACAAGCTCTTTGATAGCAGCAAACAACTCTTCCGGAACCGCACAGCTCGTATAAGAATGCTTCGGCTTTCCGCACTCCTCAACAATCTTGTTGATAAAAGCAATCACCTGCTGGTTAATTTCATGTGCCGCATAAATTGCCTCGATCATCTTATCCTCTGGAACCTCATTGGCACCTGCCTCAATCATGATCACCTTCTCAGCAGTAGAAGCAACCGTAAGCTTCAAATCCGAAACATTATTCTGTGCTTCATTCGGATTAAATACAAATTCACCGTCAATCATTCCTACCTGCGTCGTCGCACAAGGACCGTCAAAAGGAATGTCCGAAATCGCTGTGGCAATAGCCGAACCGAGCATCGCCGTCAGCTCCGGTGAACATTCCGGGTCAACAGACATCACCAGATTATTAAGTGTAACATCATTGCGGTAATCCTTAGGGAATAACGGCCGCATCGGGCGGTCAATAACGCGGGAAGTTAAAATTGCATTTTCACTTGCCTTCCCCTCTCTCTTATTAAATCCTCCAGGAATTTTACCCACAGAATACAGTTTCTCTTCGTACTCCACGGAAAGCGGGAAAAAATCGATTCCCTCTCTCGGTTTATCCGATGCCGTAGCCGTTGACAAAACAACAGTATCTCCATAGTGCATAAATGCCGCACCATTTGCCTGTGCTGCAACCCGTCCGATATCTACCCTTAGTGTTCTACCGGCAAGTTCCATTTCATACTTCTTGTACATAATCTGTTCTCCTTATCATATATTTTTGAGGTAAGGCACCGAAACAACTGACCTGACAGCAGGACTGTCTGCTTTCACGTCAGAAGTCTCGGTTCTGCCTTATCGCAATCGATATAAGTATAACATAGAAAGAGATGTGTTGCAAAGGTTTTTCTTGTGCTTTTTCCCACTTAAAATGGCTGCAAACATTTCTGTTCACAGCCACCTTTTCTAAACATTTTTGCCGAGCATTGCCAAGCAGTTATTTACGCAATCCGAGACTTGCAATGAGCGTTCTGTAACGCTCGATATCTTTCTTCTTTAAGTAAGCCAGTAAATTTCTTCTCTGTCCAACCAACTTAAGAAGACCTCTGCGTGAATGATGGTCCTTCGGATGCATCTCAAAATGATTCTGTAAATCCAAAATTCTTGCAGTCAATAATGCAATCTGTACCTCCGGTGAACCGGTATCATTAGCTCCGCGTCCATACTTTTCAACAATCTCTTTTTTCTGTTCTGCTGTTACCATAACAACATCCTCCTTAAAATATAATCGCCACTTACAAAGAAAAAGGCTGGAGTACCTTAATCCGAGTAATGGTTTCTAAATTCATACTGGCTTATCCTAACACAGAATATCCGTTTTGTAAATACCTTTTGTCAAATGACCATGGCAATCGCTTAATATTTTTTATCGCTATCAAAGTTTCAATAAATAAATTTCTGT
>JAMPAW010000069.1 GCA_023666975.1 Clostridium sp. | reverse complement strand
CAAACAGCTAAAATAAAAGCTTTTTTGTGCAAAATATATAAGAAAGTATAGAGAGGAATAAAATATGTTAAAAAAAATTAAGAAAATTGTAGCTTTTGCATTGGCTTTAACCATGATGATGGGGATGGGTACAATGGCGTTCGCAGCAGAGAACGAAAATGAAATTCCGGAGTTGACAAAAATTGATGGAATGACGGTATCAGTTATTGAGGATAATGATAATGGAGTAAGTCCTTTATGGTGGTCTGGTGACGGTCCGGCGCCACAAGTAACCCAAATTGAACTTTATGATCATGGTTTACTGGATAATGGAAACTATTGTGTTATCATCAAAGTTTATGGTTACGGAAGTGACACTACGACTTTTAACGGTAGAAGCATTTCATGGTTTAAACAGCAACCGTTTATAATTTCGGGTAATGGCGCAGACGGATTTTATTATTGGTATGATTGTGGAAAAATAACAGCACCCGGCGATTATACGTTTGCGACAACATTCAGATCTACCAACTTCCCGTATGGACAGAAATCCTTTTCATGTGTATTTAGAAAAAATTAAGCTAAGAAGTGATCTATTGTATATAGAGAAACTTTGAGGCTGATTGGAGGAAGGAAAGTATGCATATTGGTTTTGGTTTGAACAACATATCTTCATTATATGGTCAACAAAAGAGCAATAATACAAAAACTTCTGTATCTGGAGGAAAGACATTTAATGCGGTTGAAACACCAAAGGTATACCAGATATTTACTACAGACAATATGCTGTGGACAGGAGGTAATGGTACAGGTCTTTCTTATTGCCTTAAATATGCTGATGAGTCAACAGATGAAAATCCTGTGGTGTTAGCGAAAGGTGTGGATGAAAACGGAAAGGAATTTGAAAAAAAGATTTATATAAATGACGTTAATCCATCGAACGCTACGGTAGTTGAAATGCGTGCATTGGAGGCACATTACAAAGTTGAAAAGCAAGGCGGTTTCACTTCTTTGCCACTTGAGGCTGGAAATATGGGGCTTAATGACAGAAGGGATTTCATTTCGATGTTTGAAAAAAGCATAGAAGATCTGAAAAAACTGGGAAAATATGATTTGTCGTTGCTTTGGATGAAGAGTATGGATACCTATCTTAATTTGACAAAGAAATAGTAAAAGTATGGAATGTATGAAGGAATGTAAATAAAAATGCCACGGAGGGCGTTTCTTAAATCATTTTGATTTGAGAACGCCCTTTTTTAGCATATTAGAATTTTGAAAGGAGTTAAGAATGGAAATAAATAGTAATGGTTCCACATGGGGGCTGCATTTCGTCAAAAACCCATTTTTTTTATGACCGGAAAAGAAACAGAGGCTTTTTTTGCAGGGAAGATGCGGAGTAACATGGAACTGCAGGAGGACACCTGTACACTCAGCAGCAATGATACTTATCGCAGGGCGCATACCACTTATGAGGTTTCCGATAAGGACAAAGGCAGTGTATTTCTGGATTTGAATTTTCTGATCAAGGACGAGACCAGCAGTCTGAAAGGGAGTCTCAGTGATGATAAGGATGTGGATTTTTATAATTTTTCCATCCCATTTATGAGTTCTCAGCGGAATTGCTTTGGCATTGAGGTTTATATAGATATGCCAAAAGGCTGTGATTACGATCTCACCCTGTATGACGAATACGGCAATCAGGTAGGGAAGGCAGAGTGGGACGGAGAAGGTCGGAAAAAGCTGAACATCCCTAATTGGGATATCGAGACCAACAGATATTGCATCAAGGTAGAAAACGGAAACGGAGAGACAGTTTCCCCGGATGATTATTACAAGATCAGTTTCCATGTTACCGAAAATAAGGAGCATGAAAAGACCGATGCCATAAGGGATGCATTTGGGGAGCTTAACATCGCATACAGCCGGAAAGATGAAAATTGGCGGGAATATCTTGACAAATATAATGCAGTCTTGCGTGAGACAGAACAGAATTACATAAAGGAGATGGAACAGCTCCACCAGAAGCAGTTTGACAGTTTGCCGGAAGAAAAGAAGTACAAAGGTGGGCGCACGGTGGATGAACTGCTACAAGATATGGCAGAGGGGAAGAATTTAAATGATGCGGAACTGGAATATGTGAAGATTTTTGCCAACCTGAAAGACTTTGAGAAGGCACAGCAGAAAGCGGAACTGAAAGACAGCTTTTCAGAGGATTTCGTAAAGGGACTGGAAGGCAGGGGCATCTCACGTGATAACATAGAGGGGATGCATATAAAGATTGGAAGCAACGGGAATGTGACCGTGGACGGTATAGAGGATGAAGCCGTCCGGGAGCAGGTGAAGAAACTGATAGATGAAAAGTACAGTGACCGGATGTACCAGTATTACATAGGGATTGCAGACAGTGTGGGGAATTTATCTTCCAACACATACCGATATGCCACAGACGTGCAGGAAGTACGGCGCTACCTGAAAGGGGTTACGGGGGAAGATATATCGTTGGAGAGCCTTTATATGACATCTGACGGTAAGATTGGAGGGCTGCCGGAAAAAGCGTCTAATCTGATCAACAAGACAAAGGATAATGCCAAGATAGAGCAGATGAAGGATGCGTTGGCAGATATCATAGGTAAGATTAGGAGAAGTGGTGATTTAGGGATTCCTGATTTCACTTCGGAGTTTCAATTCAAAGATGGAGTGTTATCCGTGGCAGACAGTGGATTTGCGGTGGATATGGAGGCATTGGACGGAAGGCTGACGCCAAAATCCTCCGGCAATATGTATTCAGACATATATAAGTATAGATTTAAAAAGGTGTTATGACTGGATCTAAAAATATTAAAAAGTAACTTTGAAGAATGGAAAGAGCCAATAGAAAAAAATTCTCATGAATTAAAGTTTGATTTACGGACTTTTTATTTCAGTGGTTATTTTCTGCAAAAACAGGTTACTTTCTGCAAGGTATATTGATTTGTTTTGCTAAACTGTTATATTAATTTTAAATACGGCTGTATTGAAAATATTTATGTTTGTAGCATTTAATCAAGTTATTGTGTATTGCATAAGGTCACGGAGAAAGTGCATTGCAATACGAAGAAAGGAGTATTCATATGAAAAAACGAATCATTGCTTCATTACTTACCTTAACAATGCTTTTTGCAAGTGGTATATCGGCTTTGGCAGCAGAGAACGGCACCAATAACACGGAAGACTATGTGTTCGGTGTTGCCAGTTATCAAATTGATACAGGCGAAGTAAACGTAGCCGTGAAAAATGAAGCAGCCCCACTTTCAGTTGAAAGCGAAGCAGCCCCTTATATTCCTGATGTTATGCCGTTGGCGGATATCAGTATGGATGAGGCAACACAAAGCGAACTGGATAAAATGGGTTTACTGACAGACGATGGCGAGTTTGACTTTGATGCTTTTGCCGAACTGCCAACTCTTGATGGGTATGGCGACGAATTGATTCCGGAAACTGTAATAGGCACTGATAACAGAACTGTTGTTGATGACACTACGGCAGAACCGTATCGTTATAATTGCTATTTGGCTGCAACTTTTCCGGATGGAAATACATATCGTGGAACAGCTTTTACAATGGGACCTAGTATTGTAGGTACTTGCGGTCACAACTTATATGGTTCAGATAATGGCGGATGGGCGACAAGTGTTGTTATTATAGCAGCAAGGAATGGCTCTAACCAGCCTTACGGCACTGCAAGCAGCACAACGCTTCATGTTGGTTCAAATTGGTATAATTCCGGCGCTCAAAACGATGATTGGGGTATGGTTGAATTATCTTCTGATCTTGGAAATACAGTTGGTTATTATGGCATGAGTGTAAGAGGAGATTCTCAGGTAGGTAAAAACGCTACAATTACTGGATATCCTAAGCAGGTGCAGAACTATTCTAACAGCTATCAAATGTGGACACATACAAGCAACATTACCAAACTTCAAAATAACATGTACTATTATACTATTGATACGACAGGCGGAAATAGCGGTAGTGCAATATGTGATGGTCAATATGTTATAGGTATTCATGCTTATGGAAGCTCTTCTAATAATTCGGGACGTGCGCTTGATCAGGCATTATTTGACTTCTATATGCAGTATCGTTAAATCATGCAATGCCGGTATATTATTCAAAGGGCAGTATGAAATCAATGTTTTGAGAGGTTTGCTTATGAAACATATACTTGTTTTTGGGATAATTGCTATGCTTGTTATAAGTATGACAGGATGTAAAACCGAAGATATTGCTCCCAAAGATATGAGAGAAGAGAATGTGAGCGTAGAAACAAGAATTATACAACAAACTTCTACTGAAGCAAGTGATCCGCAGCTAGATGAAGAAATTGTTGATCCAATCGCAGAGGAACCGCAACTTCAAATTGATGATATAAATGAATCTTTGAATGGTTCCAGTCCGTATTCCGACGAGCCGGATCAAATTATTTCAGCGGAGCCATATAAGGGAAATGTAGATTGAAAGAGCTGGCAGTTCCATTTAGGGACTGCCAGTTTTTTAAGATTTACTTAGAAATGTACCCAATGTTTTTGATAGAGCAGGAATGTCAGAGATTATTTCTTTGAGCTGCTGTTCAGTAAGATTCGAGAACTGTGAAACTATGCTAATCTTATATTTCTTCCATAACAGATCAGCTTTGCGCATAGGCAGAATTTCAAATAAGAATTTGTCATGCCAGTCATCAAGCGTAATACCATTTTTCTTGAAAATAAAATATGCTTTCATGGTAAGGGGGTAATCTTGCTCACATATGGTATATATGTCATGAGAGGTTTTGTGGTTAAAATCATTTATACATGAGATACCATTTTTAAAGAACATGGGGTATATTTTTGTCGGGAATTGATATTCGTCAAAGGTTTCTTTAAGGGAAGAAAGTGTTCTTATCTGTATATTATGCTCCTGACAGATTTGTTCAAGCTCCGTTATGGTTTTATCGCCAAGATTCCGAAACTGCAGGATTTCTTCTTTGGGAATCGAAGATAGCTGTGACAGGTACATCACATTGTTCCTTATAAGGGTATTTTGCAGCCGACTTGACATAGGAATGTCATAGACTGATATTTCGTTTTCTGGAGGCAGCAGATAGCCCAAAGGATTAAGTTCGGTGATAATGGGTTCTACAAGACAGTTTTTAGGGAATATCTTTGCCAATGTTATATAGTTATGTCCTACAAGGTCTGAAATTTTAGTAAAACCTGTGCTTAGTAAGGCTGATTTGACAGTAGAGGAAATGTTCAGGTCTTGAATTTTTGTATCCATATTTAACTCCTTTGAATGTAAAACGGACTGAAACAAGTCCCATTATAGCACCTTTTCTTCATAAAATAAAGAAAAAGGACTAAAATTGGTTCAGAATGTAGGTGCATAATGGAACAAAAGGTAAAACAGGACAGTATTCAGTTGGGAAAGAATATTCGGCGCATCAGGAAAGAACAGAAAATAGGGCAGACAGAATTGGTTGCATTGATGCAGCTTAAAAATGTGCAGATTACAAGGGAAACTTTGGTAAAGATAGAGAGAGGGATACAGCATATTAAGGCGACTCAGCTTAAAGCAATAAAGGAAATATTGAACACATCCTATGAAGAAATCTTTAAAGAAGAATGAATGATGGCATTGACCAGCATATTGGGTGCAGTCTCTATGATGGCTGTTTGCTTGCCGTTTTCTGCAATATTTGGTCATTTTCTGTAAACATATTGACGAATCTGAAAAAGTTACATATCATTTTATTTGTGAAAATGTAGCTTCTGGTGGTTTTGGCTATAAAGAAGTCATATATCGCCTACGCAGGGCAGAAATAAAGTTTGCCGTAAGTTATGCCGAAATATAATAGAAAGTATGCAATACTGGCAGTAATTATGGCGGAAGGAGGAAAGCGGATGTTTAAGATTGCTATATGTGACGATGAAAACTATTTTATTGAAGAATTAAAACAGATCATATCTGATTGTATGCTGAAAAAAGGACTTGTTTTCAAAATAGATACATATAGCTCTGGGGCTAAGCTTATATCATTGGGTATAGGTATGCTCCAATATTCTATTATATTTTTGGATATTAACATGGATGAAGTCGATGGCATTATGACAGCTAAGAAGATCCGGGAAGTAAGCAAGGAAGCATATATCGTTTTTGTGACAGCGTTTGTAAATTACACATTGGAAGGCTATAAGGTAGATGCCATAAGATATTTATTGAAAGGCGGTAATAATTTTAAAGGTGCGATTGACGAGTGCATAAATGCAATTATGGAAAAAATGAATTATACGGTTGTAACGAAAAAGTTCAATTTTATTGAGGGCACCAAAGAGATTGCATTAGAAAGGTTATTATATATTGAAAGCAGATTGCATAAACTGGAGTTTCATGTTATGGAGGAAGATATGAAGATTTATTCCATGTATGAAACTTTAAATAATTTTGAGAGTGAATTGCTGGATAATGACTTTGTAAGAATACACCAAAGTTATCTTGTCAATTTGAAATATATAATGAGTGTGGACAGATATCAGGCGGTATTGACAGACGGAAGAACTATTTTAGTAATACCGAAAGCCAGATGTAAATACGTTAAAGATAAATTTATTGCATATCGAGGAGAAGTGTGATGTTAGATTTTTTACCAGATGTGTTGATGATAGTATTTGAGGTATTTTGCTGCAAGATATTTTTTGAGATATTTGGAACAGTACGCTATAAAGGCTGGCTGAATGTGGTGCAGATAATACTATTAGTTGGTAGTGTGTTTGGAGCCGCAAAAGGATTGGAAAATAGTTTTGTTTTAAAACAAATTGCTATTATTTTAATATTTGCCACTTTTATGTTTTGGCATATGAAAAGCAGTATAAAGAAGTCATTGATATTGGCTGTTCTATATCAAGCCCTATTATTGGCAACAGATTATATAGCATTTCTGATTTATTATAGTGGATTGATTTCAAATGATGAAACAACAGGACTGATATATGTGGCGGAAAGTGTTTTAGTCGTTTTATTTGGAAAGATGCTTCTTTATGTGTGTGTTCTCATTATTAAGAAGAAGTTTGGAAAAAAATCAACGGAAATGCTTGCGGATGCAGAGTGGCTTAAGTTTCTGTTTTTTCCCGTATTTACAATAATTATTATGGCGGCTATGTTTTCAGTTTTTGGGTATGTGGAGACAACAAGACAGATATATCTTTTGTTCATTATAGCATTTGGAATGGCAGGAATGAACATTGTAGAGTTTTATCTGATCAATGACATCATAGAAAGAGAAATAAAGCTACACGAAAATAAGATTTTTCAGATTCAGGTAAAGAATCAGACCGAAATGTATCGGTCTATATCAGAAAATTTTGACAGCCAAAAAAGAAAAACACATGAATATAAAAACCAGATTGTATGTATTGAATCATTGCTAGGTAACAAGAAATACTTGGAATTGGAGAAATATGTAAAAGAAATTTATGGTCATTTAGATAAGGAGCTGGATGCTATCAATACAAATAATGTGATTGTAAATGCGATATTAAATACAAAATATCAGGAAGCAGATGCGAAGGGAATTGTTTTTGTGTTCCGGGTAAATGATCTTTCGCAGGTAAAAATGAAAGATGAAGATGTGGTTACTATCCTGTCCAATCTGCTGAACAATGCAATAGAAGCCTGTGAGAAATGTGATGATAAAAGGATAATAAAGCTGAAATTTGTTAATGAAGATGGCGTGGTAATAATTTCCGTTAAAAATACATTTAATCATCCGGTATGCTATGAGAATGGAGAAATCAAATCTTCTAAAGTAATAAGGACAGAAGAACATGGAATTGGAATTAAAAATATCATAAAGGTTATTGAGAAGTACAACGGATCGTATATTATTGAGGATAGTAAAAATGAGTTTTATTTCTCAATTATGATTCCTGCCTAAAAGAAGAAAGTTAATTTTTTGGTCACTTTCTGCTCTGGAGTGCCTATTTTCTGCAAAGCATGTTGTTTTGTCCGGACATTTCTTTATACTTGGTTTAAGGAAGGAGGTGCATGAGGTATGATAGAAAAAATGGTATTAAACTTGGTAAGCCAGATGGAATCTAAAAAAATGATAGATAAAGCTGACAGCAAGCATTATGAGTATGCTTTGATTACTCTGACAGAACATACCATAACAGTCGGAACCATGCTGCTGATTGGGCTGGTTTTTAATCAGTTTATACCGACAGTTTGTTTTCTGGTATTTTTCCTTTCTCTTAGGAAACGGACTGGTGGGTATCATGCAGACAAATTTTGGCAGTGCTATCTTGTGACGGTCATTCTTTATATTGCGATTATACAGGCCGCTGCTGTTCTTTCCCAAAATCCGGTTACTGTATATGTTATGTTGTCCTTTGCGGTGCTTGTGATTGGGGTTATAGGAACCGTCAACCATCCCAATATGGATATGGATAAAGACGAACTGCAGGAGTCAAAGAAAGCAGCCAGATTATGTGTCCTGCTGGAAACAGCGGTGATTGCGGCATTGATTGCCTTGAAAATGGATGATCTGTATGTAAGTTATATGTCATTGGCTATCATATTGTGTGCGTCCTTGCTATGCGTAGCTAAAGTTATGAAACAGGAGGTAAAAGTAAAATGAAGAGAACAGGGAAACTCAATGATACGGTTTTAAAGGCAGTGGAAAGAATTGCCCGGAATGAGGTCGAAAAGAATTGTTACGACTGGCCCCCGGTTTGTGCAGGATTTTTTCATCAGCCGAAAAGACCGAAAAATGTAAAAAAAGAAATCAGCAGCTTATAAGGGCGGCGGGGAGAAACTCTTGGATACTTAGCAGGAGTTCCTTTGTCAATAGCTGTCAGAGTCAGAGAAACAGAATATAAGCAGATTGGTTCTGGAAAGGGATATTGCAGTGCGCAGTATCTCTTTTTTGTTGCAAAAAATGAAACCAAATTCTTTCCAACAACGTATTGATAGGAAATTTGGGCAGATGGGATTTGGGCAAATGGACGAGAGAGGACTGTTAAAAAGGCTGCGGAATGGGGATGAAAAAGCATTTGAGAAAATAATGGATATGTATAGTGCCTATATTGTCAAAATCGTCGGAAGCCTGATATGCCCAAAGGGAACAAAGGAAGATATTGAGGAGGTGGTAGCAGATACATTTATAGCGTTATGGCAGACGGCAGAAAGGATCAATTATAAAAAATACAGCAGTATCAAAGCATACATAGCGGTCATTGCAAGGAATAAGGCGAAGGACTGGTTGAGAAATGTAAGGGGACAGGATTTGCAGTTGATGGATGATGCTTTAATAGTTGATAACAGTCTGGAGCAGTTGATTGTTCAGAGAGAGCAGCAAAGGATTATAGAAAGCACCTTAAAACAATTAAAGCCTTTAGACTGGAAGATTTTCGTTGCCTATTATTATCAGTACAGAAAAGTAGAAGAAATTGCAAGGGAATTTCAAATGAATCCGCAGACTGTAAAAACTAGATTGCGGCGTGGCAGAGAGATGCTTAAAAAAATTCTTATTAAAGAGGGCTATAATTATAATGAAAATTAGAATTAGTGATATGTTTGATAATGCTTCTGAACTAATCGAAGAAAATGCAGAAGCAGAATATGATGCTGATAATAAAAGGATTAAGGAAATTGTATTTTCAAATATAAATCCTATGAAAAAAGCCCATAGGCACAAGCGGTATGTGGCGATCCTGCTTATATTTTTGGTGATTGGAAGTATGACGGTAGGGGCAAAGGGACTGTTACGTTCTGCGGGGATCATAGGCAGCAATAAAGACGAAATAATGCAGCCGCAGATGGGACAAAGGGCAGAAGAAGATTTTGCTTATCATTTTAATAACATTGTTGACTTTCAAACCGCTCTGATTGATGAGGCGAATTTATATGAAGGGGATATTCCTGTTGCAAAATACATTGTGGAAGTTCCCGTAGATACTGCGGGGAAGCTGCCGGAATGCTATCTGGATAACGGGGCAATAATAATTTTTACCCAAAGCAATAATGATGGATGGGATGTAGCAGACGATGCAATATTGCATTTTGAGTTTACTCAGGGGCAGGCTGATGGGAGTGATTTGCTGCCGTTGGGTATTTTGGAAGCTGGCTATATAGTAGCCGGAGAGTTAAAAGAGCTGCAAATGATAAGCCAGAATTTTTACAGTGTGGATTTCTGTCCGGAGAGTGAAGGAACATATTATTTTTATCTGAAGAACTGTTCCAGTGACAGGATAATTATTACAGAAGGCAATATCAATGTAGTGCAAGGAGGCATAAATGATGAGAGAGAATGAACAAAATGAGACAATATCAACTTTAAAAACAATTCCCATAAATGAAGATGTAATTCAAAAAGAAAGAATGAGATTACCGCAGGCAGATATTGGAAGTGGAAAAACAGTGTCCTTTCTGGACAGTAGTGGAAGTATGTTCTATGTTGTGGGAGGAACAAAAGTTAGTTTCAGCGTTGAACTGGATAAATCAGTTTCTGTTGAAATGGGATATATTAGTAACAATGGGACAAAAACACAAACATATAGCGGAACGGGCAGCTCGCATAATACGTCATTTGAGATTTCAAATACAGGTTATTATAGGTTTTATGTTACAAATACATCTTCAAGTACTATACGGGTAACAGGAGGAACAATCAGCTTTTGATATATGACGAATTACAAGGAGGTAATCATGAAAAGACGGATCTTAAAAATTCTGAAATGGGTGTTTGTGGTTTTACTGGGTGCTGTTGTAGTATTGGTAATTTGGAATTTTATCTGTAAAATGGCAGAGCAGTCTAAGAGTGAAGCTGCATATGGAACTGCCATTGATGTAAATGGGCATAGTATGACGGTAGATATAAAGGGGGAAGGTAATGAAACAACAATCATTTTGTTGCCCGGCTGGGGTTCTCCGTCACCAATTCTGGAATTTCTTCCATTAGCGGAAGAACTTTCAGAAAAATTTCGGGTTATCACCATAGAACCGTTTGGATATGGGCTTTCAGATAGAGTCGGAGCAGAACGGGAAATCAGCGTAATTGTAGAAGAACTGCATGAATGTACGCAGAAGTTAGGCTGCGATCAGTATTATTTAATGGCACATTCACTATCAGGACTGTATTCACTGTACTGGGCAAATGCTTATCCGCAGGAAGTGCAGGGGTTTATAGGAATTGATCCGTCTGTTCCCAAACAATCTGATGAAGAGCCGCTGCCGATTAAAATGGTAACACTGAACAAGCTATCGGCGTACTTCCAGAAAATAACAAGCATATTGGGAATTACCCGGATATTATCTATTGGAAAGCCGGAAAATGCGATCTATGCCGATTCCTCTTATCCGTATTCGGAAAGGGACTTGGAAGTATTCCGCATTTTGTCTATGGATTTTGCCTATAACAGAAATGCTATGAATGAGTTAAATCATATGGAAGAAAGTCTGGAGTCCGTAAGAGATATGAAATTCCCTGATACAGTTCCAGTATTACAGTTCGTTTCGAGTGATAACTGTGAGCTGTTGGAAACGTGGGAAACGCTGCATAGGGAAGTCATTACGGAAACGAATAAGAGTGAGGTGTTGCGGCTGGATGGCGGACATTATCTGCATTTTGAGAGGAAAGAGGAGATTGTTGAGAAGGTAGGAGAATGGATACTAAAGGCGGGGAGCCTTTGAGGATATTGTAATAATATAAAAAATGGCAGTTTGAAATGGTTAAATAATTTCAAACTGCTGTTTTGTTGTTCAAATTATGAAGATGGTCTGCTGCATTTGCCTATACAGAATATAGGCAAGTAAAGCAGATTATCAACCCTGTAAGGTTGGTCTGGAAAGATTTTATTGCCGTTTTCTGCAAAAAAAATCCATTTTCTGCAACAGAGGCATTATTTCTATTCATTTCTGATATTATGGATTTTGTTGTGCAGTAATGCACCTATATCTTCTTTGATGTGCTAGAAGAATTAGATACTGATTATTTTATACTGTGCAAGAATGAAATACAAAAATGGAGAAAGTCCTGTTTGGATACACCTGATAACGAGTAGATGTTGTTAGGTGTATTTTTTTAATAAATTTGGATGATTATTTTTTTATATAAATATGTATTTAAAGGATATATATACTGGTTGGAATGTCAGTTCTGTATATCTATAAAAAGCAAATACGGTAACTTGCGAGTACACAAATCGACATGGCAGGTCGGTGCGGTGTACTCTTTTTTTTGGTACTGTCGAAAATTGCTGATTAATCAGGATATACATATACGAAAGTCGAAAAGAGGACCGCCTGCAAATTCTTCATTTTAAAAATAAATATAAAGAATGGAGAATCAGAGAATGAAGGATATAAAATATATTATTGCCGATAACGTCAAAGTATACCGGAAAAAACAAAATTTAACACAATTTGAACTGGCTGAGAAAGCGGAGCTTTCAGTTGATTCCATAAAACGGATTGAACATGGAAGCAGAACAATGTCGTTAGAAAACTTTATGAGAATAGCAGATGCCTTAGTTGTTCCTCTATCATATCTTCTGTATGAAAATCTAAATCAAATCCCCACAACAGAACGTATTCTAAATATCTTAAACAATAAAAGCGGAAAGCAGCAGGAATATTTATTACATATACTTGAAGAAATATCATTTGGTATGGACAAGCTGTGATAATAGTATTGTGAGGTAAAATTGGCGTATAGGGGTAACTATGCGCCTTTTTCACATATAGAGACATATTTGCTGCTAACGTGTATTTGGTCATTTACTGCATTTGGAAGGTCACTTTCTGCAAGAGTGATTGAATTATAAATTTGTTTTGATATACTTGTAAAAATTCTAATGATGACATTTAATGCTGAAAACAAAAGTGGACGAATGTGATTTTACTGCAATTATGAAGGGACAGACCATGAAAGAGCATATATTTAACGCTGTAAAGTGGATTATGCCAATAGTATCAGTCAGCGTGGTAGCATCGTTGACTTGGAACTTTTTGTGCAGAAAAAGTGAATTGAGTAAAATACAGTCTGCATATGGACAAGAACTGGAAGTAGCTGGACTCAAAATGGTAGCAGATGTGAAAGGACAGGGTAACGAACCAACAATTATTTTGTTACCCGGATGGGGTTCGGCTTCGCCTGTATTGGAATTTCTTCCATTAGCAAAAGCATTGGCAGAAAATTTTTGCGTTATTACAATAGAGCCATTTGGTTATGGACTTTCAGATGAAAATAGTGTGCAACGTGATATTAGCATAATTGTGGAAGAACTGCATGAATGTACGCAAAAGTTAGGGTGCAAAGAATATTATCTGATGGCACATTCTATTTCGGGTTTGTATTCTTTGTACTGGACGAATAAATATCCGCAAGAAGTAAAGGGATTTATCGGTATTGATCCCTCTGTACCAAAGCAGTCTGATCACGAACCGTTTCCCGTAAGTGTAGAAACATTGAACAAGCTCACAGCATATTTACAACAGGTAAAAAATATTTTTGGAATTACCCGATTGAAGTCGATTAGAAAACCTCAAAAAGCAATTTATGCGGATGATTCTTATGTTTATACAAAAGAGGAACTGAGTGTATTTCGGATATTGAGCATGGATTTTGTAAATAACAAAACTGTGATGAATGAATTAGATTGTATGGAAGCTAATCTGGAAGTTGTAAGGGAAATGAAATTCCCTAAAGACATTCCAGTATTGCAATTTGTTTCGGGGGATAACTGTGAACTTATGAAGGCATGGGAGCAACTACATAGAGAAGTCATTACGGAAACGGATAAAAGCGAGGTGTTACGGTTGGATGGAGGGCATTATCTGCATTATGAAAGAAAACAAGAAGTAATTGGGAAGGTAAAAAAATGGGTACAAAAAGTGGAGAGCCTTTGATCTTTTGGTCATTTTCTGCAAAAAAGTCTACATTCTGCAAAGCCTATTGTATGTTCTAACCACGTATATTACACTTGAAAAGCAAAGAGAACTGGTTAAAAAAATGCAAAGGAAGGTAGAGTATGGAGTATAAGGAAAGCTTGTATAATTTTCTTTTCCCATTTACAGATGGGAAAGAAGGAGACATGGTTGTATATAATGGTCGAACCACATCACTGTCAATTATGGACAAGGAACATTATAAGATTTTTACAGATTTAATAAATGATGGTGTTCCTATTGCTGACAAGGAATTTGAGCAACAGTTGGTTAAGTGCGGTTGTATTGTACAAAAGAACATAGACGAGGTTAAAATGCTCCGATTGCGTCTTAATCAAATTCGATATAATGCAAATCATTTGACATTGACTATTGCACCAACCATGAATTGTAATTTTAGGTGTGTATACTGTTATGAAACAAAGAATCTGGCACAAACAAGTAGCATGATGAGTGAAGATGTGCAAAAAGCAATTGTTGAGTTAGCGAGAAAAAAGCACATTCAATCGAAGCTTTACATATTGTTTGGTATGGCGGCGAACCTTTACTGGCTTTAGACATAATAGAAAGCCTGTCCACACAGTTGATACAAGTAGCTGAGGAAAATAATATTATCTATGATGCTATAATGGTTACAAACGGATATTTTTTGACAAAAGATGTTGCGCAAAAGCTGGCAAAGTTAAAAGTATCTTCTTTGCAAGTAACTATAGATGGTCCAAAGCATGTGCATGATAAACGCAGAGTGCTTGCTGGCGGGGAAGGTACTTTTGATAAAATAATTCAAAAATTGTTTTTTGGCTCTTTTGTTACTCATAATTAACATGTTTAAGCAAAAATTAAGAATATAAAAAGGATTTTGGACAATTTCTGCTAAAAAGAGTCACATTCTGCAAGGGTAATTGATTAATTAGCTATTTTTGTTATATTACGAATGAGTAAAAGAACTGCTAAAGATGCAATTAAGAAAATTGCTAAAAGAGAAGGAAGAAGTGAAAGTGAAATCAGAGAGGAAATAGAGAAAGTTATTATGATTGGTTTCTTGAACAAGGAAAAAAACTTATTTTATATTATATTAAAAAAGACAATGATAACATTGAGCGAAAATTGAGAGAATTTATGAAACAGAAATTGCCATCTTATATGATTCCTTCATTTTTTATAGCAGTAGATCAATTTCCAACATTACCAAATGGAAAATTGAATAAAAAGGGATTATTAAGTATAAAGCCAGTAAGTAATAAAAGAAATATAGCTCCAAGAAATAATACAGAAGAAATTTTGTCAATTATTTGGAGTGATCTATTAAAAATGAAAAATATAGGAGTTGAAGAAGATTTTTTTGAGGTAGGTGGTGATTCTTTACTGGCATTGGAAATAGTAGTAAGATTGGGTGAAGATTATGGAATAGAAATTCCGGTTTCAGCTATATTTGAAAATTCTACAATTGAGAAGTTGTCGAATTATATCAATAATAAGGATACTGAGCCTTTTGTTCCGTTGATTAAATTAAAAGCTACGGGAACAAATACGCCTATATTTGCAGTACATCCTGGAGATGGTAATGTGTTTTGTTATACAGATTTGGTGAGAGCATTAGACAGTAATCAGCCTTTTTATGGATTACAGGCATATGGAGTTGAGGAAGGAACAGTTGCTCTTAATACCATAGAAGAAATGGCATCGGCTTATATTTCAGAAATCAAAAAAGTTCAAGCAAAAGGACCATATTTATTATGTGGTTATTGTGCTGGTGGAACGATAGCATTTGAAATGGCACAACAGCTTTTGGCAAATGGTGAAAAGGTTGCTAAGCTTATTTTGATAGATGCAAGGGCTTCACATACTTATGCTCCGGTAGACGAAGTGCAAAATTTTATAAATTATGCGAGAAATTTTGAGGGAATATCTAATAGAGATATATTTAGATTATATGCAAAAAAATTTAATATAGATTATACAGAAGAAGAAATATATAAGCTATTGTCTAAGCAAGATATTCCAACTAGATTGCAAAAAGTATGGGAGTGTTCTCAAGAATTAGGTGTTTTACCCAGTGGGGTGGGTGTATCTTATTTGGAGAGACTGTTTAATGTTTGGCTAGGATTAGGAGGCATGAATCATTATTATGTGAAATCATATCCGGGCGAGATTGTGCTGTATTATGCCAAAGATGATGAAATTAATAAGACCTTGAATTTGAAATATTTAGGTTGGGAGAAGGCTAATCCTAATGTGAAGGTTAAAATGATAGATGGAAATCATTTCACCTGTATAAAATCGCCGCTTGTTGAAACATGGGCAGATCATTTTGTTGAATAGGAG
>JAMPAW010000068.1 GCA_023666975.1 Clostridium sp. | reverse complement strand
CAGAGACATTTTCTGGTTTTCGGACATCATTACATTGATTAAACCAAGCAGATATTTCTCATGGCAGAAAATGTAAGAAACGAGCCAGAGCACAGAAATTTATTTATCGAAACTTTGATAGCGATGAAAAATATTAGCGATTGCCCTGTAAAATTCTGCACATCTTTTGTCTTGCCTAAATGGAAAAACAAAATCACTGTCCCCTTAAACGGCAATGGAGAAAATAAAAAACAGAAAACCACATATTTAATGTAGTTATATTTAGTTTTATGATTGACGGCGAAAAGATAAGTTGGTAAAATATGGATAATCATTAAAGAAAAAGAAAAGCAACAAAATGCAAATAGAATATGGGGGATTACATATGAGGAGAAAAGTGATTTTGGTTTTGACAATGACGGTGGCAAATTATCTTTGTGGGTTATTAATTGGAACGTTTACGGTAGATAACCCGTCCTGTGTATATGCGCAGGCTCAGGGAGTTCAGTATGATTACGATTCTTTAGGCAGAGTTTCGTCTGCCCGATATCCGAATGGAACAGAGGTCAAATTTGAATATGATGCAAACGGCAATCTGCTGCGCAGTGAAGTGACGAAGGGGCAGCAGGCTCCTGACAGCAGTGAGGAGGACGGGGGAAATCAGGGAACTGCTGGCGAAAACGGCGGAACGCCGGGAGGAACTACCGGGGAAAGTGGCAGCGCTTCATCAGAGGGCAATACCGGGGAGAGCGGGAGCAATCAGGGAAGCACTGGAGAAAACGATGGAAATACATCAGGGGACAGTCAGCAAAACGGAGGGACAGTGAGTGCAGACGGTGGTCAGGGCGAAGCACAGGGAGTAACCGGACCAGCAGCGTACACGTCGGAGGATATCAAAAATTATAATCAGTTTAAAAAGCGAAAACCAGTCATTAAGTCATTAAAGAAGACACAGAGCAAGAAGAAATACTATCTGAAGATAAAGATAAAGCAGATTAATAAAAGAGGAATTTATGGGGAAACGGGATATCAGATTAAATATGCGACAAACAGCAGGTTTAAAAAGGCAAAGACAGTCAAGGCGGACAGGAGCCGGAAGGGCACTGTTACCAGCAAGAAATGGAAGGTGAAGAAAGGAAAAACCTATTATGTTAAGGTTCGTGCGGTGATGAAGACGAAGACCGGAAAAACAATATATTCAAAGTACAGCAAGACGAAAAAGTTAAAGGTTGAGTAGATGGATATGGACGGAGGGTTATGCACATGGGAGGAAGAAAGAGAAGAGTACGAAGAGCGATAGCGTGGGTTTTACTGTTTGTGATGGGCATTCAGTGCTTCGGCAGTGCTGTTCCGGCTTCCACTGTCCGGGCGACGGATTATGAGAAGGCCAGTGAAGAGGCAGAGGAGCAAATCCGTGCGGCGGAAGAGGCGGCAGGAATCGGGGTGCCAGAGACCGAAGAGTCCGGTATGGCAGAGGAGGAGCTGAGCGGCGGGGACAATGCGGAACCGCTGAATGAAGAGCCATTGAATGAAGAGCCGGATAATGCGGCAGGGATGGACGATGAACCGGTATTGTATGAAGACAGAACGATATCGTCACAGACTACGCTGACAGAGGATATAGAAGTGGGGAATCTGCTGGTAAATTCGGCACTGCATTTGAATGGACACCGGCTGGTCGTACACGGTGATATGACCCTGAACGCCGGTTTATTTGTGGAGGAGGGCTATCTGCATGTAGAAGGCTCTTTTATCGGGCAATATCGCAGTTCTATAACGATGAATACGCCGAATGACTATATCGAAGTGGACGGTGACTATGTATACAATGAGAACTATGATGACAACCGGACAGTGAAAGCGGGGACGCTGGCTGTCGGCGGAAATATTTACGGTAATAACGGTGTGAATTACTGCCGAAAATCTGTGGTGTTTGATTCCGCCTGCAAGGTGATTTTGAACGGTGACCGTCCGCAGACTGTGGATATCCGAACCGATTCCCTGTTTCAAATCCGCAGTCTGACGATTGAAAATACCAGTGAAGAAGGCGTTTTTTCCAATTGTATGCTGAACTGTGACAGCATAACCGACGAAGGGCATAAGCTGCATTATCCGGCAGAAGGCGAATTTGGGGAGCTGCTAACAGAGGATAAAACCGTGGAGGGGGACTACTGCCTGTTAGGAGGGACACTGGACCTTGCCGGACATCACCTGACTGTGCAGGGAGACTTCATCCATGCCGGCGGAAAGCTGCTCTTAAACGGGGGCAGCCTGACCATAGAGGGCAGTTATCGGAAACAGTTCTGTTATACCGAGAATGGGGAAGAGGTAATTGGTTACAGTACCGGCCGGTTGATTATGCAGAATGAGCAGGACTATGTATTGATTAACGGAGACTATATCGATTCCGGCTGGGTGACCACGGAGGGTGACTTGACTGCCGGGGTTTTGGAACTGAAGGGAAGCATGACGGGAGAGGATAAGCTGGGACATCCTCTGTTTTATGCAAAGCAGGACCATATGGTCAGACTGACCGGAAACGGGCAGCAGATCATACATAAAGGAGCGTCCGATTCGGGAACTACTGTCCGGTTTGCCGGTCTGTCGATTGAACAGGGGGAGTCCGGCAGCACGGTCTTTGATTCCACTGTGGTAGTAACGACATCTGTGGAGCACTTGTCCGATAAGATTACCGGAATGACATGGCTTGTGGGAGCGCAAATCAAAAGTGTGGATTTGTACGGGGATATTAAAATAGAGGATAACTATACGTTCTCGGCGGATGTGACTATTCATGGAAATTTGTCCATGGGGTATTCTTACTATTATGGAAGAAATGTGTATGTCAATCACTGCCATGTCACGGTAACCGGCAGCTTCTATCACAATAACATCAATTATTCTTTTACCGGGGAGCAGGCAATGCTCACTGTGCTGGGGGATTATAACCTTGAGTACGGAAGCGGAAATTCGATAAACAGTGGAACGCTTCAGATTGGCGGGGATTTGAAAAAAGACAGGGACGCTTATCTTAGCTGCGGTCAGGGGGCGGAGGTGCATTTCATCGGAAAAGACGTCCAGACGGTTTCCATTTCCCATAACAATGCACTGCTGACCAATGTCGTGGTTGATAATCCGGAGGGTGTAGTCGTGGAAGACAATATTGCCGTGATAAATGTGTCCTGCAAGCAGGGCGTATTGTCCTATGCCTCCGGCGGTGTGCATGGATTTACCGTCGAGGAGGATGGGATGTACGAGGGCGATTTGACGATCGGCGGAGGCATTCTCGACTTAAACGGCCACAGCTATCAGGTAAAAGGAAACCTTACGATTGCAAACGGTGCGTTAAATATGACTAATCCGGGAGATTACCTGACGGTGGACGGTGATTTTGCCACTGCTTCTTCGGTAAATCATTCCGGAAGGCTGACAGAGGGGACGCTGGAGCTTAAAGGGAGCTTTGCGCAGAAAGGTAACGCAGGGGCATTTGCGGCATCCGGAAACCACACGGTAATCTTTAGCGGGGAGGACGGTCAGGAAGTCTCTTTTGCCAATTCCTCTGCGAGCTGCTTTAACAATATGGAGATAAGAAGCGCAGTAAAATTTGCTACGAACGTGAAAGCAGTAGGGCTGGTGCGGCAGGAGGGAACGGTTGACGGTACGCTTGACATCAATGCGGCGACCTCTTTTGCGGGGAACAGCTATCAGGGCAATGTCCGCATTGTGGGTGAGATTGTGTTATCGGAAAGCCTTCGGATAGACGGGCAATTGCTGATTGGCAGCAGCCTGAATTTGCATGGACAGGAATTAGAGGTTACCGGGGAGGTTGTTTGTGACGATTATTATGCAAATCTCAGTTTCAGCCATGGGCTTCTGAGCTGTGGTTCACTGGACATGCGGAATATCAGCCGGATATATTTACGATATGCCGATGACCGGCTGACTGTGCAGAATGATTTGAATATTCGCATTTGGGGAGGTTCTATTGAAGCCGGGAAGATTACGGTGGGCGGGAATGTGACACTTGCTAAAAACAGCTTCTCTGTCAATGAAAATATTATATTAGAGATGAGCGCAGACAAGCCGCAGACCATTACGATGAGCGGAAGCAGCAGCTTTGGCACGCTGGTGCTGAACAATACCAGTGCCGAGGGCATCGATATAGCGGATGAGCTGAACTATAAGAGGCTGGTCAATGATACAGGAACAAAGGTAACCTTTTCGGATGGCGGCATACTTGGCTATACGCTGAACCGGGATGAGGTGATAGACGGTGATTTGCGGTTATCCGGAGGAGAACTGGATTTGAACGGTCACAGCCTGACTGTGCAGGGAGATTTTGTCCAGAGCGGAGGAACGCTCCGTGTAAATAAGGGAACGCTTGTGGTGGACGGAGATTACTGTCTGGCAAAGCGGACAGCGAAAGAGGACGGAACATTTGCCTATGCGAATACAAGCGGCAGGGTATATATGGGTGATGCGGAAGACCGTGTGGTTGTCAAAGGTGATATGCACACAGCGGCATCCGCTGGAAGCAACTGGTTCTGCTCAGCAGGGACATGGCAGCTTTCCGGCAATCTGACGTTATGGAATAATACACATCTGGAGTTTCAGAAAGGTGTCATGCTTATTCTGGATGGGGACAAGCAGCAGAAGCTGACTTTTTGGGATGATCGCATGCGGCTGGGCGGCCTGTCCGTGGAAAATGATAAGGGCATAGCGTTTCCTGTGGGAGACCATGCCCGTATCAGAGGGGATTTGTACACAAACGGTTATCCGGTAGAGGGCTGGCTGGATATCTGCAGTAGTGCAGAAATAAAAGATGACTTTGTCAGATCCAACATACGTTTTAATGAAAATTATAGTCTGCACAGGGACTTGCAGGTAGAAGGTGAGGTTAAACTCTATCGATTAACTTTAAATGGGTATCATCTGACTGTGGGTGGGGACTGCGAATTAAATTACAGCTACAATGGGATTATTGATCAAAAAGACGGTATTCTGGAGATAAAGGGTGATCTGCTGTATAGTAAATATTATTATTCTTATCACGGCAGTGGAACCAATAAGGTGATTTTAAGCGGCGATAAAAAGCAGACCATTCAGGCGAATGAACTGAGCTGGGGCTTTGCGGAGCTGGTGATCGAAAATACTTCGGCGGAAGGCGTATATGCGGCAGGGCTTTTTGACGCTGAACGGATTACTGATGAAAACCACAAGCTGTCGTTTTATACGGAAGGGAATACAGGCTATACGCTGACTAAGGACACCGTGATACAGGGGGATTTTCAACTGCTGGCGGGCACCATGGATTTGAACGGGCATACGCTTACGGTTACCGGCAGTCTTATGCAAAGAGGGGGAACTGTCGAGGTAAATTCCGGCAGGCTCGAAGTGTACGGGGATTACACGCTTGGCAATCCGAATGCATCCGGATATTATGAGGCAAGCCATGCCGCAATACATATGGACGGTGAGGAGGACGAAGTATTCTGCGGCGGCGATATGGTTCTGGCGCCTGCACTGTCGCTGGATGGATATCTGGAACGGGGAACGATAGAAATAAAAGGCAGCTTCAGCTATATTGCTTCCTATTATCTGACGATGGGAAAGGAACTTGTACTGCGTTTTACCGGCGAACAGAAGCAGGAAATCCTGCGGCAAAACTATGCGGTCTGCCTTGGTACGGTATCCCTGGAAAACACATCTGCCGAGGGCGTGGTAGTCAAAAGCGATTTGGAGATAACGCGTCCGGTAAAAGGAAACGGAAAACTTACCGGTACAGAGGGCAAGAGGTTATTTTGGAATAACGGGGAGAGTTTTCCATTTACACAGTGGAAAGGCAATCTGACCGTGCGCTCAGATACTGTTCTGGCTAAGGATTTGGTGGTAGACGGAACATTAGTGCTTGACAGCAGCCTAGATTTGAACGGGAAGCATTTGACGGTGGACACACTGGATAGCAATTCCACGCTGAAGATAAATGGCGGTATCCTACAGGTGAGGAAGGACTTCGTCCAGGACAATTACAATGGGAAGCTGCTTATGCAGCAGGACAAGGATATCGTGCAGATTACCGGCAGTTTAGATGCAGTTAGTGGGTCGATGAATTTATCTGCCGGCAGCATGGAGGTAAAAGGAAACCTGAATGTGAGCGGAGTTTCTTTGAGTGCAGGTGACAGGCACAAAATGACCCTGAGCGGCAAGATGACTGCCCGCGGTACGGCTTATATCCAGACCGTGACGGTGCAGACCGGGAGAACGTTTAATACACTCGTGCTTACAAAACCGAGGAGCTACTATGTGTTTAACCGGGATGTAGAGGAGATGTGTGCCGAACTAATCGAGGATATTCAGGATATCACGGCACCGTCTGTGCCGGGTGGCCTATCCGCAGAAAATATCAGCCATACCAGCCTGAAGCTGACGTGGAATGCGTCCAGTGATGATACCGCTGTCGCTGGCTATGATGTATACCGGGACGAGAAAAAAGTGATGTCGGTATCAGGAACCTCTTATACAGATAAGAATCTGGCACCGGGCACGACTTACCGCTACTATGTCATTGCCAAGGATGCAACGCTGAATACGTCGGCGGCATCTAAGACTTATACCGTGACGACGCCAGAGGATGAAGAAGCCCCTGGGACACCGGAGAAGCCGGAGCTTGCTGAGCGCATGGCAACTGCGCTGCGGTTGAATTGGAATGCCGTGTCGGACAATGTCAAGGTGGCTGGCTACCGCATTTACCGGAATGGCGAGGAAATCGGCACCACAGCCAGAACGGAATATTTCGATACCGGTTTATCGGTCAATGAACATTATACTTATACGATATCGGCATATGACAGTGCCGGCAATGTATCGGAATTGTCGGAGGAGGCGGACTGCTACACGCAGGCAGTCGAGGTAGAAACGATGTCCCCGGCTAATTTTGCGAAGCTGTCAGGAGCGAAGCCGGAGTTGACGGCAGCGTTTTTGAATGCGGGAAGTACATCCGGTTATCAGGTATATATTGGATACCGTGAACCGGGCGGGGGAGACTATACCGAATTGCTGCAGAAAACGGTAGGAAGCAGGACTTCCTATCGGAAACGGCTGACCGCCTCTGCTTATCTGGAAACGGCCGGAATAGCAGGCGAGGAAATTGAGGTGCTTGTCCGGATCACGGATGCAGGAGGATATGAGGCCGAGGAAAACTACATTTACTATCTGGATAAATCTGCTCCGGCAAAGCTTGCGGAGACAGGAGTGGAGATAAAAGACGGTGTGGCGGTGATTAGCTATGCGAAAGGGACAGAAGCGGATATTGCGGGCTATCTCATTTACCGTGAAGAGGAAGGAAAGGCAAGGGAGCAGATTGCCGATATTGCGGACCCGGCAAAAACCTATTATTACGATAAGCAGATAACGGCAGGCGTCACTTATGCCTATTATGTGGCCGCTTATGACGAGGAGGGACTGACCGGCGAGTTGTCGGATGCATTGGTCATCACCTGTGATGACGATATCAGCGCTCCGGTAATAGAGGGAGTGGAGCCGGCGGAGGGGATTCTCTCCGGCGTGGCAACGCTGACGGTACGGGCGAGGGATAACAAGGCTTTGGACAGCGTGGTCATAGAATACTATGATGAGCAGGAAGAAGATTATGTGCAGCTTAAACAGTGTCCGATAACGGCAGGCAGTGTCGACTATGCACTCGATACAACGGGCTGGCAGGATGAGGTGACGCTGCGGTTTACTGTCTATGATGCAGCGGGAAATGAGAATGAAGACGAGTTTGTCCGCACATATGCGGTAGACAACGAGGGTCCGGAGCAGATTCAAAACCTGCAGGCAAGCATTACTTCCACTACGGCGATATTGACATGGGATGCACCGACAGATGAGGACTTCTCCCATTTCAGCCTGGAAGAGCAGCAGGAGGACGGTACTTGGAGAGAGGTTGCACAGACAACGGAGATAACGGGATATGCGTTGGAGGGCCTGCTTCCTGACAGTACGCATATATACCGCGTAACCGGTTATGATATCCGCAATAATGCGGGAGCTCCGTCAGAGAGTGTAACCGTTGCGATCAAAGAGGACACGATTGCGCCGCGGATAACCTCCATTTCGCCAAACGGCGGTTATTATCGGGATAAGATACCGTTGGTCATCAACGGGTATGACAATATTGCACTTGCTGAGATGACGGTCGAGTATTCCGTGGATCGGGAGAACTGGACACCGCTTACCCAGTTTGTTTTCGAGGAGGCAAAGAAGGAGCAGCGGGCAGCTTATTCCGTTGACCTGACGGATATCGGGGAAGGGGATATTTATCTTCGTGCCTATTGCAAAGACACGGCAGGAAATGAGGGAGACAGAGAGCAGGTTCTTTTGCAGTGCATCGTGGACAAGACCGCACCGCAGACAGTGGATAAGCTGACTGCCGAGGGAGAGGGCGGAAGCATTCATCTTTTATGGAATGAACCCGTGGATAATGACGTGGCAGGTTATCGGATTTACCGAAGCCCGGAGGGGCTCAATTCCTATACCTGTATCGCTGACCATGTGACCACGCTTGGTTATTATGACAGGGCTGCCGTCTATGATACGGCTTACTCCTACCGGATATCGGTATTGGATAAGGCGGGAAATGAGAGTGCGCTGTCCAATGTGGCTGTGGCACAGAAGCTTCCGGACGACGTGGCACCGGTAGTACACAGTGTCATTCCGGAGGAGGACAAGTGGATATCCGGAGTAACGGAGATTTCGGTACTGGTATCCGACAACGACCGTGTTTCGCAGGTGGAAATCGCACTGCGGGAGCAGGGAGAGAACGGGACAAAGCATACGGCCGGTATGGTAGAAACGAATATCAGCAGTGGAACGGTATCCTATGAACTGGATACCACGGACTATGCAAATGGCGTGTATGAGCTTTTGGTTACCGCAAGGGATGCAGCGGGTAACAGCAGCACAGTTTTCCGGAGCACATGCCATATCAGCAATGTCACACTGGCGACGCCAATGCTGTTTGCGAGTGCTGGCAACTGGTGTACGGAACTGCACTATTCCGGTATGGAGGATATCCGTTATGCCCTTTATAAGAAGAACATAAATGATGAGGCTTTTGAGACGGTTGCAGCGGGAACAGGAAGCCTCAGTTACAAAGATAATGAGGTAAACCCCAGCTATACCTATGTGTATCAGCTGATGATACAGGATAAGGCGGGCAATACGGCAAAATCCGTGCTCTCCTATGTGAAGCCAAAACCGGTTGATGACCAGAAGCCGAAGGCGGTGATACTTTCTGATACTGCGGCCGTAGAGGGCTATGAAATGGTATTCAACGGCTTAAGCTCTACTGACAACAACAGGATTGCTTCTTATACGTGGGATTTTGGAGACGGCACGGGCGGCAGCCAGGCTCCCACCCCGAAGCATAAATACGAAAAGGCCGGAGAATACTACGTTACGCTTACCGTGACAGACCCGGCAGGAAATACAGGCGACAATAAGATTAAGATAACGGTTCTTCCTAAGAGCCAGTCCGGAAAGGCAGTTGTGGAGGTACGCAATGCCTCCGGTACGCCTCTTCAGGACGTAACTGTGTTTGTCAACACCTCGACTGAACATAATGACACTTCTTATACCGACCGTTACGGAAAGGCAGAGGTAATGCAGAAACCGGGAACATACCGGATTGCGCTTTATAAGCCCGGATATGTTGCGGTAGAGAAATTCGTGGAGATTGAGCTTCACGGGGAAAAAGAGTATGTCTTTACACTCGAAAAAGGGGAAACGGTGACGGCAGATTTTACCGTCCACCAGATGACCTTTGAGGAAATGGTGGATGCAGGCATTGATTTAAATGACCCGAATAACCAGCATGTATTTACCGTGAAAACCAATCTGACTTTTATGGATGCAACCAGACCGGAGGGGTCGGATGACATTATGATTCCGGCAAAAGCCGTTGTCAGCGGGAACAGCAGCATTGGCGGCGGTGGCGGAAGCAGCGGAAACGGAGGCGGTGGTGGCGGAGGCGGTGGTGCCTCATCGGCAGCCGAAGAGGAAGAATTCCGGGATATGTACTATCATACGAGTGTTACCCAGTCGATCTCCTGGTTAAAGGATATGTACGAGGCGACGCTGATTGTCTACAATAATGCCAGCAGCCAGACGATTGTCGCAAGGAATCTGGAAACGAAGCTGGTGGTGCCCTATGGCATGAGCCTTGCCGGAACCTACGGCGGCCAGTCTGCGGTGAAGAAGCTTGACGATATCCGGGGCGGTGAGTCTGCTTCGGCGACATGGTATCTGCGGGGAGACGCTCCCGGCAAGTATAAGATTCAGGCGTTGATGACCGGAAAACTGCAGCCATTTAACGCAGACCTTGTCTGTAATTTTGAGTCCAACGAGTTTGAGGTCACGGCGGGTGAGGGGCTTGTGCTGACCATTCATCCGGAGGACCGTGCGGAGAAGGGGGAACAGTACTATGTCTATTTTACCCTGTCCAATGAGGGCGGCAAGGAGTTCTATAATGTAAAGACGACCTTCGGTACCCAGCACAGCAACAGCAGACGCTATGCGGCGACGGCGGATGGCGCAAAGAGGACGCCGGTGATGTCCGCCGGTGATATGGTGGCCGTGGACTGCCTGAAACCGGGAGAGTCCATATCCGGTATCTATCGGACAATGATACCGGTGCAGGGGGAGAAATGGCTGAATTATAAAGCACTGATTGATTATGAGTGTGAGGTATTGGCAGGTGTCAACTTAGGCGTAGCCGTGCGGATTTCCCCGGTGGCATCCCATGTGCCTGTACCGGACCTCACCTATCAGCGGCAGACGGACGACAATTCCGAGGCAGACCCGGTCAACGTCAGCACCGGAGCTTATACGGACAGCATTAATGCCCTGTCCGTTCAGGGAGTGAACCCGGTATCGGCAGACCTGCAGTATGACTCGACGGCCACGGAGGAATTAGGCGAGTTCGGCTACGGCTGGAGCCATAACTACGAGGCAAGAATACTGGATATGAAGGACTGCACGGTAAGGTATTACGTGTCACCTACGGGCTATTATACCTTTCTGGCAGAGGACAGTGACAAGGCAGAGTATAAGCAGGACGCCGACGGCTATTATTATCTCGATGAAAAATCCATTCCGACAAAGCAGAGCTACAAGTGCCTGAACGAGAATAAGGCAGAGTATGCGTTAAAGCGGAATGACAGCGGAACGTATACCCTGACGGATGCCGCCGGAACCACAACGAAGTTTGATAAGGACGGAAATCTGACCTCGATACAGAACAAAGACGGCAAGAAGCTGACGTTTACAAGGAGTGAAAAGCAGTTTACCGCAGCGGACGCGGTCAGCGGCAGAAAACTTACCTATACCCTGAATGCGGATAAGCTGGTGGAGTCGGTGAAGGACGGCAACGGAAGGGAAGCGCTGTTCTATTATGATGAAAACCAGTGCTTAAAGCAGTTTACGAATGCGCTGGGTGAAAATACCTACTACACCTATGACAAGGAGCACCGGATACTGACCGTGACGGATGATGACAACAACACCTATGTGACGAACACCTATAAGGAGTATGAATCCATCACGGCACCGGCGAAGAAGGCAGTCCGGGTGGAGAGCCAGAAGGACGGGATTGGAAACAAGACAACATTCAGCTATCATGAGGATGCGTCGAGCGGGGACCTGGTGACGACGGTCACCACCCGCTCCGGGAAGAAGAAAAAGACGGTGACCGATGCCGACGGCAACATCACCTGCCAGACGAACGAGGCAGGGGATGAAACCCAGATGACCTATGACGGGGACGGTAACCAGACCAGCATCAGCAATGCCAACGGCTACAACACGGTATACCGGTACGACGGCAATGGCAACATGACGGCCATTGAAAACAGCCTGATGGACGAAAGCCGGGCGGAAACGGTCATGACCTATGACGAGGACGGCAACCTGCGCACGATGAAAAACGTAAGCGGGGAGAGCATGTCCTGCACCTACTATGACAACGGGCTGATTAAAAGCGTCACCGACCAGAACGAGAACACGGTGGAATACCAGTATAACGAACACGGGCAGGTGACGGAGGAAAAGGATGCCGACGAAAAAACCATTACCTATGAATATAATGGCAAAGGCGACCTGATCAGGGTCAAGGACAAAAATGACAGCATCACGGAGTACTCCTACAACAAGGCAGGGCTGCAGAACAAGGTGACGGTAAAGGACGGGGCACAGGTTTATACAACCCAGACCTTCTATGACGATCTGGGGCGTGTCAGCTATACGGTTGACACGGAGGGCGGCGTGACCGCCTATGAGTACGACTGCGCCGGAAACGTGGCCAGCCGGACAGACCCCGGCGGCGCAATGACCGTATACCGGTATGACGATAACGGCCAGATGACCAAGGAGACGGTTTATACGGCAGAGGACGGGGAGACCGTATCCTCATCCACGTCCTACGCCTACACAAAGGAAGGGCTGTTGAAGAAGGTGACGGACGGGGAGAGCGGAACCGTCATCGAGAACAGCTATGATGCCGTCGGCAACAAGACGAAGGAGGTGGAAAAAGACAAAAACGGAAAGAAGCTGTCCGAGACGCTTTATGAATACGACAAGGCGGGAAATGTGATAAAGCAGACAGAGGTCAACGTCAGCCCGAAGGAGGGAGAGCCGGAAAGCCGGATTACGCAGTGGAAATATTACCCGAACGGGAAGCTGAATTACCAGATCGATGCCTACGGGGTACAGACAACCTACAGCTATGACAAAAGCTGGCGGGTGCAGACCGTCACCAGTGACACGGAGCCTGCGATAACCTATACCTATGACCCGGCAGGGCGGGTGCTCACGGAGACGGTGGGAGGCGGAAGCGGAGAGCTGATGACCACCAGCTATGCCTACGATATCCACGGCAATGTCACGGAATCCACGGACCCGGCAGGGAAGAAAACGCTGTACCGGTATGACGGCAACGGGAACCTGTTAGAGACCGAGGACTGCACGGGAAGGGTATCCTACAGCCGGTATGATGCATTGAACCGTGTGAAAGAGACGGGCGTGCGGGAGCCGGGGAAGGACGAATCCGCCAACATCCCACTGGCCTATACCGCCTATGACATCAAGAGCCATACGGTGACGGAGACGGATGCGGTAAACGGCGGAAAGCTCGTGACCACCTATGACAGCGCCGGACGTCCGGTCAGGACGGCCAATGGTGCGGGAGCCGTGCTCTCGGAGACGGTCTATGACACGGAAGGGAGAATCCTCCAGACCGTGGATGCAAAAGGGATGCTGACCGAGAATGTCTATAACGGCTTCGGGCAGGTAGAGAAGGTGAAGACCGGGAAGAAGCAGGACGGCGCACCGGCAGGAGGGCTTTACGCCTTTACCGGTGAGGTGCGGGAGACCGCTTATGCCTATGATGCGCTTGGACGGAACACGCAGGTGACGGATGCGGAACAGGGGACAAGCACGGTCGTCTTTGACGGCCTTGGCAGGATAGCCTCGTTAAAGGACCCGAACCAGAACGCAAAGGGCGGGGAAGCCGCCGGGAATACCTATACCTATGCCTACAATGCGCAGGGGCTGCTGGAAACGGAAAAGAATGCTGTTGGCAATACGACAGAATACCAGTATAACAGTGAACTGCTGCTGAAACAGATGACGGACAGCGCAGGGGAGAAGACGGCTTACACGTATGACAGCCTGAACCGCTTAAAGACAGTGAAGGATGGGCTGGGGACGATCGAGTATGCCTATGATGCCAATGGGAACGTGACGGAGGTATCGGAAAAGGAGGGCGGTTTATCCAATCTCTTTGCAGGGAAAAAAGTAATCCGCAGGGAGTTCGACTCCTTAAACCGCATAACGAAGTATACGGACTACAAGGGGCGGGAAGTAAAATATGCCTATGACGCCTTAGGCAACATGACCGCACTGACCTATCCGGGCGGGGAAGTGGTGAGGTATGCCTATTATGCTGACGGCAGCGTGGCGGAGATGACCAGCAACAGCGGCGGGACCTTTACCTACGGCTATGACAACTACGGCAGGCTGTGCCGGATTACCCGGGCGGACGGCTCTGTTGAAACACGGAAATACGACCCGGCGGGACAGCTCCTTTCCCAGACCGATCTGGACAAGGAAGGGAATGTCTTACAGCAGCATACTTATGCCTATGACGTATTCGGCGAGGTCATTACCAAGACCAGCACGAATGCCCAGAACCCGGATGTGTTAGAGACGGTCAGCATGACCTATGATGATGCGAACCGCTTAAAGACCTACAACGGGGAAAGCATTACCTACGACGAGAAAGGCAACATGACCTACGGCCCGGTGGACGGCGTGATGCAGGAATTAACCTATGACTGCCGGAACCGTCTTGTGGAAGCGGGCGGAGTGCGTTATACTTATGATGCGGAGAATACCCGTATCGCGACTACAGAGAACGGGCTTACCACAGAGTATGTTACTGACACCGGCGGAAGTTTGAGCAGGCTTTTAACCGCCTATGAAGCGGACAACACGGAAACGACGTACTACTACGGAGCAGACGGCTTAGCGGCTCAGCATAACAGCGGAACAGGGAAGTACTTTGCATACCACTATGACAACATCGGCTCGACCACACTGATCACGGCAAAGGACGGCCATGCGGTGGAGCGGTTCTCCTACGGGACATATGGGGAACTGCTGAAGGGCCCGATTACAAAAATCCGTTTCCTGTATAACGGAAGCTATGGCGTGGCAACGGACAGCAACGGTCTGTATTATATGCGGGCACGTTACTACAACCCGGATATCAAGCGGTTTATCAACCAGGACATCAAAGTTGGCGATATCGGCAGCAGCCAGAGCTTAAACCGGTATGCATACTGCGAAGGGAATCCGGTGAGCATGGTAGACCCGTTCGGATTGTGCGGGGAGAATGCGAATGACCAGGGGCAGAAGAGCAAGTACCAGTGGCTGCATAATGCGCTGGACTGGGCAGGAATGGTGTTTGACGGGGCAGACCTTGTAAACGGGGTCTTATATGCGGCGGAAGGCGACTATGTCAATGCGGCAATCTCGTTTGCCTGCGGAATACCTGCTGTCGGAACAGTGGTGGCAGGGGTTGCCAGGGCAACAAAGGCAGTCAAGGCGATAAAAACGGCGCAGAAGATAACGGATGCATGCAGGACGGTTGCGAAGGTCGGCAATGCGGCGGCCGGAATGAAGGCAAACTATGATACCTACATGCAGGCCCGCAGGGAAGGGAAGTCAGTTGGGGAAGCCATAACCTATACGGCAGGAGCCGTGGTGGCAGGCTTTGCCATGGGAGCCTCAGCCAAGTGGGCAGCCGGAAAGGTCAGAAGCCTTGCCAGCAGGGCAATGCCGAAGCTGAAGACTGCGGTCAAGGAAGTTGCTGGGGAGTTTGTCAGCCAGCTTAATAAGGGATTGGGCATATCTGGTTCTGGACATATGAAACGGAACAGAGGGTTTGTGATTAATCCATTTTATAAGGGTGGTAGCGGCTTTGGTAAGTATCAAGTAGGTGCCTATGCGGATATAAAGGGTGTACTGGGTTTGGATGCACATCATGTAGGACAGAAGGCAATAATGAAGAAACTTGTGGCAAATTATGACCCTAAAACTGCTCCTGCAATTAATGTGCCTAAGGTTGGTCATACGATATCTGGATCAAATAAGATAGTATCCAGAAATATAAAAGGAATAACTAGCGCAAGGCAATTACTTGCTAGAGATCTGTTTGAACTTAAAAGAGTTTATCCAGATATACCTAATTCTGCATTGAAAGAATTAATAGCTATGAATAAAAACATGTATCCAGAAATGAGGAAATAACGATGAATGAAGAATTTGTTAAAGAAATTTATGAAACGATAGTGAAAGAAGGAGAAAGTATTTATAAGGAATTGTATGAAAATACTGAGGTAACGGAGAGAACGATAGCCTATTGGAAGAATGCTTTAGAGCTATATCATTCATTTGAGAATGTTCAAAAAAGTGTATTTATGGATATTATAAGGCAAACAATGATTGATACGATTTCAAGTGTCTTTGGCATACTTGATGGTTCTAGTACATTAGGCGATGGAAGTTTTGAATTTGATGTTAAAATTAATGGAGTTGACACAGAAGATGAATTGCAAGATACTTTTCTTGGGTATGTGGAAGAAAGTCTCTATTGAATCTATTATGATGATACTTTAGGCTTTCTAACTCTTTAAATCCTTAATGATGATGCGAACCGCTTAAAGACCTACAATGGGGAAAGCATTACCTACGACGAGAAAGGCAACATGACCTACGGTCCGGTGGACGGCGTGATGCAGGAATTAACCTATGACTGCCGGAACCGTCTTGTGG
>JAMPAW010000067.1 GCA_023666975.1 Clostridium sp. | reverse complement strand
GGATAAAAATTTTTTCTCCCAAACTGAACCCTAAATCATTATAAAGATTGTCTGTCAGAACATTCCTTATCGTTATGTCAGTCAATTCGTCCTCTGTCGCTGCTGTATCCTCCGGGTGAAGTGCCTTATATAACTGTAACAGATATTTTTTCGTCTTAAACAAATCAGAAAATACGCTATCTTTGATCGTATATTTGGCAATGTTTTCTTCTGTTTCTGTCTGTGTCATCTCGCCCTGCACCCTATCACCCCGGTTTCTTAAAATCTGTGGCAGAAGATACGATATAGCTTACTCTCTCCACACTTTAATTATACAGAAAAACATTCGTGATTACAATAACATTCGTGTTAAATTTCTTTACGGCCATTCATTGATATACTGCATTCCGATATTGTCTATTTTGTACAACGTATGCCTCGGAAAAACGAGTTTCCCAAACGCCTAATAATTGCAAATATCCGCCCGCAGCAAACTTTTACACCTTGTCACCATTAAGGGGACGACAACCATTGCATTGCAGACCACCAGCCCAAGCAGGGCAACCGGGTGAAAGTAACGCAGGTATTTCCCCACAGGGTAGAGCACAAGATCATTATAGAGATACAAAAACAGCATACTGGCTCCCGCACCGGATACCAGTGCAATGACGTCTAACAAAAACAGCTCCCCGGCAATCTTTCCGGCCATTGCCGCCCTGGAAATACCGATTGCCCGGTATACTGCAAATTCGTACTCCCTTCTCTGGTACATGCCGATAAATGCGGCATTCACCGTTACCGCCATAATTACTGCAACCAGAAAAACGATAAACAGATAAATCGTACGAATCGGTTTCAACTGCTTATCAATCTCCTCCGTAAAGTCTTTGCCAATCACCACATCAAAGTCTTTCTGCAGCTGCTCTGCATACGAAAGCAGCTCTTGCCCGCGCAGGATTTCCCCATTCTTTTCCTTTCCAATTAACATCAGCATGCCGGAAGTTTCATTTTCATCAATGTAATACTGGCAATATCCGTCCTCCCCGGTCAATGCATCGAGCGTATATTCCCCATAAATATTGATGTTGTAATCCTTGTCAATTTTATCCCCTAACTGCAAGCCGAGATTTTTTGCAAACCGGTCGTTTAAAATCAGGCTGCCATTTTTCAACTGCTCAAACGCACAGTCAATTTCCAAAAATTCACAATATTTTTGAAAATCCTCAACGGAGCAAAAGGTATAGGAGGGACTCCCGCTGTTAAATCCCATAATCGTCTCCCACGTTAAAGCATTACTTCTCCCCAGCCATAGCACCTCCACCCTGCCTTCCCGCTCGGCCTGCGCAGCAAATGCCTCCAGCTCTTTTGCTTCCGCATCTGTATTTTGTGGATAGACCATGACACACTGCTCCCGGTTATCCAGCATGTAGTTCCAGTTATCCCGCACGTTGGTCACATACAGACCGCCGAGATACACAGCATACGTCAGAAACAGCATGAAAATGAGCAGTGCGCATTTCCCTTTATTTTCCTTTAGATAGTAAATCGGTGAAAACGGTTTCATTCGCTCTCCACTCCTCTCTCTTTTATCGGATTGACCGCACTAATCTTGCCGTCCCACATTTCCACAATACAGTCCGCATCCTTTAAAATCGAATGGTCATGCGTGATAACCAGCACCAGATTCTCCTTTGCATACTCTTTTAAAATCTCCATTACCGCAAACGCATTTTCATGGTCTAAGGCGGCAGTGGGTTCATCTGCAAACAATACCCTCGGCTGATTCACCATAGCCCTCGCTATGGCAGTCCTCTGCCGCTGTCCACCGGAAAGCTTTGCCGGACGTTTCCCAAATTCCTTTTCCGTCAAGCCAAATCCGGCAAGCAGCTCCTTTGCCCGCTCCACCGTCCGGTCATCATTTGCCTTCGCCGCCACCACAACATTATCTACGGCGCTCATGTAAGGCACGAGAAAATGCCGCTGGAACACAAAGCCAAACTCATCGCGGCGCAAATGCTCCCGCTCCCTGTCCGGCAGGCAGGTGATTTCTTTTCCATTGTACTTTATCTCCCCGGCGGTAGGTTTTTTCAGCGTTGACAGACAGTACATAAATGTCGATTTTCCGCTGCCCGACGGCCCGATAATGCCAACGAGCCCCTTATCCGGCAAATTAAGGTCAAAGCCTCCCAGCGCATATAATTTCTCTTCCTTTTCCATATCATAAATCATCGTAATATTTTTTACTTCAAACATTTTCTCTTCCTCCCTGTCTCAATACATATCATCATCTATGGCATCCACCGTCCGTATCCGATACAGTGCAAAGCGTACCGGAATCTGCAGCAGGCCGAAGAGAAACGTGTACGCACATAAAATCTGTAAGAAAACTTCCGGATACCAGAAACTGCAAAATAATCCCTGCGGCTTGATGATCAGCGCTTCCAGCATTTTCCCAACCACAATGATCAGCACGCCGCCAATGGCAATGGCACTGGTAAAGCTAATCAGCAATTCCCGTATAATCGAAAAATAAATCGTTTTCCGGGAATAGCCAATCGAGCAGTACAGACACCACTCATCGTGCCGGTCACGCAGGTACATTGAATATACAATAAACAGGGCAAGCGACAGCAGGACTAAAATGCCGATAAAAATAAGTGCGGTCGAGTTGCTAATGACATCCACAACCTGCTCCTTCAGCCATTTTTCCCCTACCTTTCGGTCAAACACCGTATCGTAAGCATCTCTTACCGTTATTCCATACTTTTCCAGAATTTGGGACATATCCTCAATGCTGCCGTCGGAAAGAACACAGATGAATGCCGGGGCATAGCCCTCCCTTGCCAGTCCCACGCCAAAATAGGAACTGCCAGAAACAATGCCCGCCACGGTAAAATCTTTGTCATAGCTATCCCCGCTAAAATATCCTCCGACCTGATAATTGTTATTTTTTGCGCTGGCTTCATCGATGACTACCTCACCGAGCTTTTCCGGCAGCCTGCCTTCGATCAGCACTGCCCCCATATGCTCCATGATGATTTCCACATCTTCTGTCTTATCCACCAGGGGTACTTCCACGCTAATCCCTCCCACAACTGCCGCAACCTCACTGTAAATCACCGGCACATCATATACCCGCTCCACGCCTTTTTCACGGCGGAGGTTTTGCATCAGTTCCTCATTTTTTTCATCATATATCCGGTCTATCTCCTCCGGCGGTGTGCGTTCCACATCAATGCCGAAAGAGCTGGCGGCAATCTGTATGTACTGCATCTTTGAATAATCATCAAGGAAAACCTTCCCAAAAGACACCTCCGCTGTTCCGAGCATGAACTGGGTAATATAACATGCCATAAAGCACAACGACAAACTGACAATCAGTACCGATACCCGCCGCTTGTTATTTTTCATATAATTCCATGCAGATAATTTCTGCTCCATGATAATGCCTCCTTTCCCATGCCGGAGAAAATACGCTTTTCATCGTTCCCCGAACCATGATAAAGATAACATATATTCCGCCCAAAAAAAATATAACCACAGTCACCTTTTTCTATGACTGTGGTCATATATTTATCTGATTTCCGCATGTTCTTACGCCTGTAATCACTTTAATCATACCATTTCTTTCACGCAGTTTTATCTGCTCTAAATAAAAATCTCTTGCTATTCTCATTATTACCTCCGATATATTGACCACATGACCACTTTTTCGTAATAAGTATAGCATAACCATGACATGTTTTAAAGATACACAAAATTTTTTTCTGTCAAAAATATACTTTTCCTCGTTCCACTACCAGCCTTTCATCCTTTCCCCTCTCACCCCTTCAATGCCACAATCAGCTTTGCCCGGTCGTGAATCCCCGTCTTTTCGTAAATAGAGGAAATATAATTCTTCACCGTTCCCTCTGATATAAAAAGTGCATCGGCAATCTGCCGGTTCGTAAACCCGCGGGTCAGCAGGGTACAGACCTCCTGTTCCCGTTCCGTCATCGTCTCCGGCAGCTTTATAGCCTCCGGCTCCCGCTGCCCTTTACCCATGTCTATCTTCCCTGCCATGAGCCGTGCCAGCCGTTCCATTACCTTCCGGTCAATAATCGTCCGCCCTTCCATAATCTGTCCGATTGCATCCAAAATTGCATTTTTTCCGCTGTCCTTTAGCAGATAGCCCTCGGCCCCGCTCGCAATCGCTTTCGTAATATATTCATCGTCATAAAAGGTCGTGAGCACCAAAATTTTCACGGACGGATACTGCTGTTTGATATGGGGAATCAGCTCTATCCCGCCCATGCCTTTCATATTGAGGTCTACCAGTGCAATATCCACAGAATATTCTGCCAGCGCCTCCAACGCCTGCCTCCCGTCTTTCGCCAAAGCGGCGACCTTCAGTCCGCTGTAATGCAAGAGGATTTCCAGGCTTTCCAATAACAGCGGTTCATCGTCCACCAGTAGGACACGATATTTTTCCATAATCATCTCTCCTCGCTCTTGTACGGACTTTATTCGGTATCCAAATCCTCCTCTGCCGCAGGAATCGGCAGCTCTATCTCCGTCAAAAATCCATGTTCGTTCCTATACTGCAGCCGCCCGCCACACCTTTGCACATAGGCGGCCAGCTTTTTTATGCCAAATCCTTTGCGGATTCGTTCCGCTGCATTTTCCTCGTTAAAATCACTCGCTCCGTTATCCTGCACCGCCACCTTTACATGACGGCTGTCACCGGATATATGGAGAATAAAGGTATCTGCCTTTCCGTGGCGCACTCCGTTCGTAAACAGCTCCTGCACGGCACCGGCCAGAAATTCCGTATGCTCATGCGGTATCTGAATCTTTTCCGGTAATTTTGCAATATCCCTTTTGACCGTTATCGCCGTATCCATAACAAAGCTGTCGGTGATATCCGAGATTTCCTTTATAAAATCAGTCCCGCTTACCGCTTTCTTTTCCACGTCCAGCACCCGCACGGCATGCCGGATGGATTCCAAACTCTCACGAATCCTTCCTTTTGCAATATTCACTTTCTCCCTTGCCCGCTCCGGTTCCTCAAAAAAGAGCATATCCGCCGCTTCCAGTGTCATAATTGCCGCAGTAACCGAGTGTCCCACACTGTTATGGATATTCCGGCTGATGGTTTCCCGCTCTTCCAGTCTGGCATTTTTCTCTGCCAGATAATTCTTAAGCTGTAATTCCTGATTCAGCTTCTTTTCATACATCTCATTTACCGCTGTAACCTGAATGGATTTTGCCGCCTGCTGCTTCATCAAAAGAAAATGGCAGACTGTCCACTCAAGCATCCATAATGCAAAAGCCGCCAGCTCCAGAATCAAACTTCCGCAAATCACAACGGAAAGCACGCTGCCTTCTACCATGCTCCCCCACAGGGCATACAAAATGCCGGGTGCAAAAAGCCACCATTTCTTTTTTCCGAACCTGCACACATAAAACAGCAAAAAAGAAAGAAACGTCCCGCCAATTGCCGCAAAAACCGCCGCCAGCAAGGTCTTTCCGAGTTCTGGCAGCGTATTTTCCTCCAAATCGGATACGCCCTCCATTGCCAGAATCATCATGAGCAGTCCCGCCAGCAGCAGGCACAAATACGGCTGCTTTGACGAAAACATGGCTGCCGCTGTCAATATGGTTACCAGTCCCGCGGACCGGATAAATGTTATCATTTCCTGCTCTCCTTTCCGTTTCGACTCGATTTCTTTATTCAATATTATAGCATACATTTTCTACTTGTACCAAGAATATGGATATGATAAAATATTGTTTAAGCATCCATGAGTGCACGAATATTAGGCTGAGGAGGAAGCAATAATGAACGAACATGACGAAGATAATGACAAAAAAGAGGATATTATAATATGGATAATTCTGATAATTACTGCTGTAATTGCATTTATTATCAGCCAGTCGATAGGAATGAGAGGTAGAACCGTCTTATATATCCTTGTCGGATTTGAATTGATAATTTATGGTGCAGCAAAATGGATTTTGGATCATTTCAGGAAATAGTCAGATAAGAAGCATTATTGTAGCAGAAAGGAAGATAAAAATGGACTATGTTTCGGAGGAAAAGGATTTAAGCCAAGAAATAAAAGATCAATTAAAAAGCATGTCTAATGTAAGAACATTAACGGAAGATGAAAAAAAGGATAAAGGAAAGTTAAAGAAACAGCTATTAGGTGGCTTTATCGTTCTTACTTTGGTATTTGGCTATACATTAGTAACAAGTGCAGTTAACGGAATTAAAAACGGTAATATGAGTGCATTTCTGTTAATGTTTATCTTTTATATCTTCTGCCTTATTGGAATGCTGATTATATTCTTTTGTGATAAATATAATTTAAGACGGTATAAACAGGTGTTTGTCATAAAAGGATATGTGAGAAGTGTCATACCATATCGTGGTATGACGTCAAGTATCCATTATTTTGACTTTGAAAGCGGCGAATATCGGACCGGAATGTGCAGAGGAGAGGCATTCGACAAAAATAAATATACGTTTGGGTTGGAGACCTAATAGACATACTAGCAGTTGAAAAGCGTGGCGGAATACGGCTGTTAGGTTTTAAACCTGACACGATAAGGTGAGTTTCAACCTCCCGCTGCTTCACCTTTCGCTCCATTCAGGAAGTCAACAAAATCCTCCGTATCCACCTGACCGTTCAAGAAATCCCGCCAAAAGCCCTCTTTTGCGGCAAAACGGTAATCTGCGTCTGCATTAACCCGATTGAGAAAACTCAACACAATTTGAAAACTCGTTTCCGTATCATTATTTTTTACCTTTTCATAAATCTCTTCCATTCTCTCCGAAATGATTTGAAGCATTTCTTCTTTGGTGTAGTCGTTGTCCCTGCTCTTATCCGCAGCCCCTTTTCCCGCCTTGAAACTGTTCTGAAGAACGTTGTTCCAAAAAACATTATCTGCACCGACTCCCGTAATTCCCATGTTCAATCCTCCTTTTCTCTGCTAACTCTGTCAACCAGAACCAGTAACCCGTTTCGCTTTACTCATTATATCGGAACGGCACATCTCACTTCATGATATCTATTGCAAAAAATGACTATGCACCAACTAAACCGTTCATTCCGCAGCCTTGCCAACCCTTTCGTTTATCAATAGGAAAACCAAAAACCGGCAAGCGGCGATAAAACAATCATAATCATGGAAAAAATAAAAGAGTCCATGGATATCAAGGTCGCCCGCTGTTCCGACGGAAACAGTTCCTGAAGAACTGCATTTGTTCTCACCTGAAGTGCATCATCACTGCAGGCGGCAACAAAGCCCCCTATCGTCATCATCAGATACATTCCGGAATGTTCAGCCAACACTCCTCCCAAAACCAGCAATGCAGTAATTGCAAATACATATCTATACCGAATTTTCTTACATTTCAGTATGATCTTCGCTCCAAGTATGCCTCCCATTTCCATAAAAAATAAAGCAAATCCCAGTATCATATCCGGCATACCGACCTTCGGCAGCTTAGCCTGAAGAAAAAACAATAATAAAATGTCAACTGCTCCAACCAATGAATTACAGAACATGAAAAAAACAGCCTTCTTTTCATGCTTTAAAAAGGAACAGCTTGCGGCAAAGCAGGCGACAAGCTCTTTGCCGATAGAGCGAGACATTTTCTGTTCCTTTTGCGGCCGCACACGCACTTCATATAGAGATAAAAATATCCCCATTTGTACCAGACCCATTAAAATATCGATACCATACGCCATTTTATATCCAATCAAAAGGGCAAATCCGGCGCACATCGTTGACACACCGCTGCAAAGACGATATATGACCATTTGATTGGATACATATTTTTTAAACCCGTCTTCCGCATTCACCATTTTAAGCGAATCGTATGCCAGTGCATCCCCGGAGCCCGATGAAAAATTATAACTTACTGCATGAAATGCAATGGACGCACATACCGTAAATAAATTGCCGGAATATATCATGATGATATTTCCAATCATTCGCATCAGGTTGCTGACAACCAGCATATTTTTTCTTCCAAATGCGTCCGCAAGCACTCCCGACGGAATCTCAAATACCAAACTTGTTATATGAAAAACTGTCTCCACGAAACCGATTTCCGCCAAGCTGTAACCTCGTGCTGCCAATATTGCCACCCACGCACCGGTCAACGATAAATTGCCGAGTATAGAGGAGGCATATAGTCCCGATATCTGTTTCTTAATATTTAACATAAAAAAATCTCCTTAACTTTGAAAATAATCGTTAAAGAGATAATGTACCTCATTCATGAGATTCGTTCGATGAAAAGCGGAATCAATCTTAAAAAGGCGCACTATCCCCGTTAAGAAGAAAAGTATAACCTTTTTTCAGTTGCAGATTTTTCTCTTTCCAAAACATAATCTCAGCCTCTCATGTTATATTTGTATTTGAGATTAAAACGTGTTACAATCATCGGTATTACAGGGTGTGTTGACCTCATTTTGCATAGCAAAAACACCCTGATACTTTAATCGGTAGATGGGTGACACTGCTATATTATACATTTGGTCAACCCCTTGTGGGCGGTTGTTCCTTCTGCTAATACTCTAACATTATTAAGGGAACTTGTAAAGATTCTATGTGTAAATTTTGAAGCAATTGAACTTCTTACCGATTGCTTGCAAAATATTTATTGCACTGAAATGTAACGGATACACAATACAAAGTGAATCTTAAAAACGGGGAGTAACACAATGGAATTGATAAAGGGAGATCAAATAAATTATAAATGGTTTAGAATTATCCTTAATATCATTGTTTTTGCTGTGGCAGGATTTGTATTTTTTGTTACTGCCTATATACAAATTAAAGATATCTATTATTGCCACAATGGATTCAAAAATATTGCATTCAAATATAAGGAAAACCAGCGGCTCATGCTAGAATACACGGTTGATGGCAAAAAATATTTAACGGACATTTCAGATGATATTACAGACAAATCATCATTTGAGGAGACAGAAGAAATCTATTATTTAAAACAGCAGCCGGAAAAATTTTATCGGACAGCATATAAAGAAGTAATTGTTTACGGATATATATTTATCGGTGTGTTACTAATTCTAAGATTGATATTACTTGCAATCGCTAAACATATCCCCTCTTACCTGTTCTATGGGAAGAGCATTTCTTTTGAAAAGGAAATTATCCGTTTCCGCAGAAAGAAACGATAAAAAAGGTTCATTAGCTTCTTCAGCGAAGCACTATAAAGACTGGTCGTTTTCAGACGGAACATATATGGCAATATCTTCTAACCGACAATTTAATATTCGGCATAGGTCGTTTAATGTAGTTGTCGTCATGGGCTTATTTTTTCGTAATTTATCTATCGTGGCACTCGATATATGATGCCTATTGATTAGAGAATATGTGGTCTCTGATGATTCCTGCAGAGTTTTCCAAAACGGGCTGTATTCTATCATTAACATGCCTCCAATCTATATTAACATAAGGATAGTATGTGGTTTTGTACTTGACTATAGTCAGCAAAGTGACTATAATTGAAAGCGATTCATGTATGTCATCAATCCACAAATACGAAAGGAAACAAGAGTTTTAGGGTGAGGAAATGAAATATAGCGATTTTAAAGCCGAAATGTCAGGAAGATACTGTAGAAGCTGTATTAATGAGCGCTTGCAAACAAGTCTGCTGCCGGAGGACTGTGTCTACGGAGTATATAAAAATCCGTGCCAGCTCTGCGGCAATATGAAAAATATTGTGGAAAAAATAAGGCTGCGAAGCTTACACAAAATATTATAATCAGGTAAATTGCGATAAAAAATATTAAGCGATTGCCCTGAAAAGTAAGTTAAGAGGTATTGACAAAAATACAGCACACGGAGTATACTTAATATTAGGTTAGCGGTCACTAACACCAAGTGACCGCATTTATTACCGCCATCGGTTAGTTGTTGCTAACCACAATTGGACAGGAAAGGGTGAACATTATGGTTAAGATTACATTGGGTATAGAAGGAATGGCCTGCGGTATGTGTGAGGCGCACATCAACGAAGCCGTCAGAACTGCATTTCCGGTTAAAAAGGTAACCAGTTCGCATACCAAAAAACAGACCGTCATCATTGCCGAGCAGGATATTCCGGAACAGGAGTTGAAAGACACGATTACAAAAGCAGGCTATGATGCAGTATCGGTAAACAGCGAGCCTTACGAAAAGAAGGGCTTGTTTGCGGCGCGCAGGGGGTGACATCATGCAAATACAGGTTCTTCAGGGTATCCTGATACCATTCGTAGGAACCACGCTTGGCTCTGCCTGTGTGCTGTGTATGAAAAATAAACTGCCGCCGCTGATACAACGGGCACTGACCGGATTTGCCGCCGGTGTCATGGTGGCAGCTTCTATCTGGAGCCTGCTGGTTCCCGCTATGGAACAGTCGGCCTCCATGGGGCGCATGGCTTTCCTGCCGGCAGCAGCCGGCTTCTGGATTGGCATTTTGTTTCTGCTGTTTTTGGATCAGACCGTCCCCCACCTGCACATGAACAGCAGCAAGGCGGAAGGCCCGGCAAGCAGCCTGCAAAAGACAACCATGCTGGTGCTTGCCGTGACACTCCACAATCTGCCGGAAGGTATGGCCGTAGGTGTCGTTTATGCTGGGTGGCTTGCCGGGGATGCCGGAATTACAGCGATGGGGGCTTTGGCGCTTTCCTTAGGGATAGCCATACAGAACTTTCCAGAAGGCGCAATTATTTCAATGCCCCTGCGGGCAGAGGGAGTCAGCAAAGGAAAGGCTTTTCTTTATGGTGCCCTTTCCGGCGCAGTAGAGCCGCTCGGAGCACTCCTGACAATTTGGGCGGCAGGCCTTGTCGTCCCGCTGCTGCCATACCTTTTAAGCTTTGCCGCCGGAGCCATGATTTATGTGGTCGTAGAGGAGTTGATCCCGGAGATGTCGGAAGGCAGTCACTCCAATGTGGGTACGGTTTTATTTGCAGCAGGTTTCACGGTGATGATGGCGTTAGATGTAGCACTCGGATCATGAGCAAAACTATGTTTTCCAAACTGTCTGTTATGCGATATAGACAAATTACAGCAGGGCACGAGCACAAGGCATACCTTTGGCAAACCTCGCTAAGTATGCAGGCATTGCGTTATGTGTCGCTCATAGCGGTAGTTTTACTCATGACGAATACAGGAATCTATAGGAGGTTCATATGCTGGTTGAATTTAAAGATGTGGTGAAAACTTACGGAACAGGCGAGGGAATGCAAAAAGCGGCAGACCATATCAGCTTTTCCGTTGATGAAGGTGAATTTGCAGTGATTTTAGGGCAGTCCGGGGCAGGAAAGTCCACGGTACTGAACATGCTTGGCGGCATGGACGTGCCGACAGAGGGAAAAGTGGTGGTGGCAGACCGTGAGGTGTCGGCAATGAACGATAAGGAACTTGGCTGCTACCGTGCAGATGTCATTGGTTTTGTGTTTCAGTTTTATAATCTCATTCCCAGCCTTACTGCCTATGAAAATATTGCGCTGATTAAAAGCATTGTCAAGGATGCGAGGGATGCCGATGAGCTTTTGGAGCTGGTAGGGCTTTCCCATTGCCGGGATAAATTTCCGTCACAGATGAGCGGTGGCGAACAGCAGAGGGTGTCGATTGCCAGAGCGCTTGCTAAAAACCCGCGGATCCTTTTGGGCGATGAGCCGACCGGTGCGCTGGATTCGGAAACGGGAGTTGTTGTGTTGGAGCTTTTGCAGAAGCTTTGCCGGGAAGATGGCAAAACCGTAATCTTAGTAACACACAATTCGGATATTGCCAAATGCGCGGATAAAATCATACGCATGAAGAACGGAAAAATCCGGGAAGTCCGTATCAATGAAAATCCGGTTCCGGTCAGGGAGGTGGAGTGGTAATGCTGTTTAAGAAAATGCTGCGCGAAACAAAAAAAGACTGGGTGCAGGCTGTCTCCGTATTCCTGCTTTCGCTTCTTGCCGTGGCAATGTTTTGTACATTCGAGGGGCATGTGTTTGCACAGGATAAAGCGCGTTCTGCCTTCCATGAACAATGCAGGCTTTCCGACCTTTGGGTGTACGGTGAGGGATTTGACGAAGACCACTTAGAGGCCGTGCGCAGCCTGGATTTTGTAGAGGAGGCACAGTTGCGCATGTCTGCAACAGGGTCCGCTCCGGATTGTGACGGCGCACAGGTGGATATGTTTTTCGAGCGTGAAAACCTTGTCAATATGCCGTACCGCATAGAAGGAGAGGAATTTGACCCGCAGGATACCGAGGGAGTCTGGCTGACAAATGCCTTTGCAAAACTGAGGAACATTAAAGTAGGAGATGATTTCACGATTGAATATAACGGCATTACATTTACCCGCAAGGTAAAGGGACTGATTGAAAGTGTAGAATACGAGTACCGTCAGGCGGACGGTGATGCAGATATGTATATTGAAAATATCGCCTTTGTCTATATGTCCTACGATGCCTTCCCGATCCGGGAATATGTCACCCATTTGATTGAGCAGGAGAAGATTACCGCTGAGGATATTGCCGAAAATACGGATGCACTGGACAAGCAGCTTGAACTGCTGCGCCAGAACGGAATGGACATTGCAGATATCACGAAGGAAACGCTGCTTGAATTTGCAAAAAACATCGATGACGAAAAGCTGGCAAAAATGATGCCGTATACGCAGATGATTGTCAAAACCACGGACGGCTCGGCGCTTTTACGGGAGGAAGAAATCGGAAATGCGCTTAACCATGAATATGCCGTCATCGTCGATAAATCTTCGATTGCCGGAATTGCAAGACTGGACAGCGAGCTTTCCCAGCACGAGTCCTTTTCCTATGTATTTGTCGTTATTTTTCTGGGAATTGCAGTGCTTGTTATCTCCACTTCGGTAAGCCGTATGGTGGAGCGGCAGCGCACACAAATCGGAACGTTTAACGCTTTGGGAATGAAAAAATATAAAGTATTTTTCCACTATATCAGCAGCAGCTTTTTCTTTTCCTTTTTGGGAGCCGCAGCAGGTGCATTAATCGGCAGCTTCCTGTTAAGCCCCGTAATGGTCGGCATGTTTTCGCAATGGTACATTGTGCCGGGCTTGGAGGCAGGGTTTGATTTCCGCTGTATCCTGATTGGAGCGGTGGTTGTTATCGTGTGCGTGCTGTCCTCTTATCTGAGCTGCCGCAAGATACTCCGCATCAAACCGGCAGAGGCGTTAAGGCCTGCCCCTCCCAAAAACGGCAAACATTGTATTTTTGAAAAACTTCCGTTTTGGAAACGTCTGGGATTTATTTCGCAATATAACCTGCGGGATATTTCCAGGGCAAAGCTGCGTGCGGCAATGTGCGTATTCGGCACGGCGGTCGGCATGATGCTTATGCTTTATGGCGTGGGCTGCAGCGCACTGGTCGATGATATGGTAAATATGATCTTTAAAGTCCAGTCCGCCGAATGGCAGGTTAAGTTTTCCGAGGATGCCGCCGTCTCCGAGCTTGATTCCTTTGCCGATACCCTTTCCGGCGAGCTGGTCATGGTCAATCAGATTGAGGTGGCAAAGACGAAAAATGCCGCTTCGGCAAACCGGCAAAAGGAAACACTGACTGTTTTGGAAGGAAAACAGCTTTACAATATCCTCGATGAAAATCAAAATGTTCTGTCGCTAGAGGTCGGCAGTATCGGTGTCAGCCGGAAGCTTGCGAAGGATATGGACATTCAGGCGGGCGATGAAATTTACTGGCATCTGTATACGGAAAACGAATGGCACAAATCAAAGGTCGGCTTGATTTACCAGAGCAACGAGACACAGGGCATTACACTTTTGCGGGAGGATTATGAAAAGACCGGAGAGGATTATACCCCCACATGGCTGTTTAGTAATTCGTACCCGGAAGGGCTGGCGGACAAAAGCTATGCCGTATCGGTGAGCAGCCGGCAGGAAACCGAGGATGCCTACCGGAACAGCATGGAGGTCATCAGCATAATGGTCTGGATAATGCTTATCTTTTCGGTTATCCTGATCGTTGTAGTGCTTTATAATTCCGGCAACCTTTCGTTTAATGAGCGAATCCGGGAGTTTGCCACCCTCAAGGTGATGGGTATGCAGTCCGGGAGAATCCGGCATATTTTGAGCGTACAGAATCTATGGCTGTCCCTGATTGGCATTTTGTTTGGCACGCCTTTAGGCAAAATGAGCCTGAACGCCATGATGAACAGCAACGGGGATAATTTCGATTATAACCTGATACTGCGACCGTGGTGTTATTTGATATCTGCGATACTCGTACTCGCTGTTTCCGTATTAATCAGCTTCTTTTTCTCGAAGCGGATTCGGAATATTGATATGGTCGATGTGCTGAAAGGTGTGGAGTAGGCAGGCGAGAACCAAGCGTGTGGGGCAAACAGACGGTTGGACGAAGAACCAAGCGTGCGAAGGAAGCAAGTGCCATGCGAAGAGAGAAAGGCGCAGAGCAGGCGGTTGAATGAAGAGAGTATGGCGCAAGCCGATGCCATGTGAAAGGAGAAAGACACAGAGCAGGCGGTTGAGTGAAGAGAGTATGGCGCAAGTCGGTGCCATACGAAAGGAGAAAGGCGCAGAACAGGCGGTTGGACAAAGAAAACAGGAGGTATCATATGGTTTTAACAGAAAGCAAATATGCAGTATCTTATCAGCGGGAAATGCAGAAAGTTTTTTCTGAGCCGGAGTTTCATGCACTCTGGGAAAATGCAGAAGCAGTTTTCCAGCAGCTTCTTGCGGAAAACCCCAACCAGCCGGAAGCAGTGGCAAGGCATACACATGTCAGCATTTTCCCCGCAATCGCAGTCTATAAAACAATTGCAGCGAAAGATCCGGATAAAGCGATAACGGTTTTGGAAAACGGTGCAGCCGCCATATCAAAGGAAGCCGGTGCAAAATATGTTAAAATGTTAAAAATTCCGGGCATGAAAAGGCTTTTTTTAAAGATTTTTTCAAAAGGGGTAAAGAAAGGTTTTGGTCCGGAAGCCGGATTTTCCCACGAGTTTACCGTCAATTCCAACCGGACACTGGCATTTAATGTAACGGATTGTCCGTATTGCCATTATTGTGAAAAATATGGATGCGGTGAGATTGTTTATATCTTTTGCAAAAATGATGAATATGCATATGGAAATTTACCGCATATTCATTTTATCCGGACACAAACTCTGGGAACCGGTGGCGGATGCTGCGATTTTCGGTTTGAACGTTAAGCGGAATTATTACCGGATAAGCATCCCGATTCCGGCACAAATCAGGCTTAGCAGTGCGCATAAAATAGGCCCTTTTACCCAATGGTCAAAAATTCCGAATTTTTTCATCCAGGGACCGGTTTGCCACATTTCATGATCCTCTGTACCCGGCACCATAAGACGGTCTGTGTATTTAGCGCGCAGCAGCCAGTCTAAGAGGAAGAAATCCCCGAAATTCCAAGCGAGGTTTTCTATGTATGCGGTAAAGAACAGATTCCCGAATCCATTCACGCCGGCTTCATAAGTGCTGAAAATAATGTATGCCAGTAAAATCGGATATAAAATAAATTCCATGAGCCGGAGCGGTTTTAGCTGTGCTTTGCTAAGTTTTTCCAGCGGTGTATTGATTCCCTTCGGCAGCATGACAGAAAAGCCGATAGGTTCCAGCAGCCAGACAAAGGCAACCACTCCGTTAAATGCGATACATATGATAATGCTGTCCAATATAGTTCTTAACCAGTTCATAAAAGTTCTCCTTTTCCCGTAATGTAAATTTCCAGTACCCGCAGCATAATTTTGATGGTGCGATCAAGGGATGCCTCCACTAAAGTGTCCCGATGTTCACGCATGGCATAGATGGATTTTATTAAATTTACCATGGTGCCGCAGTCAATATTTTCCCGCGCATCCACAATTAGGGACAGCCATGTCTGCGCCAGTTCTGCCTGCTTTACCGGATTAAATAAATCGGCATCTGCCATATGTGTTTTCAGCCATAGAAAGTCATCCACCGTCAGCCCGTTCATCAGGTCATATTCCGAGTACAGATATTCCCCGAAAAATTCGAGAAACTCATGTGCGGACATCTGGTTGCGCCCTGCCAGTTTTTCATGAAGCATTTCCGTTGTTTTCCCATCCGCCCATTTGCAGAGTGCCAGAATAAATGCCTCTTTCGATTCATAAAAGCTATAGAAACTGCCCTTGGCGATTTTGCAGGCAGAAGTCAGTTTGGAAATCGTTGTGCGCTGCACACCCAATGTCCGAAAGAGCTTTATTCCTTCATGGAAAAGCTGTTCCCGTATTTCTTCCTGTTGTTGTCTGGTAAATGATGCCGGCATATGGCCTCCTTTTCAATGACTGTTTTTACAAATTCGGTCATTGATATGTTACACCATAGGATTCTGTTTGTCAAGGGGTGGAAGTCTTTCTGTGGTTTGCTGTATATGTGACGGCAATGAAGAAGTAAAAGTAAAGAAATGCAACTGAGATAAAATATTGGCTATTTTCAGCAAAGAGATATATTAAGGAAAGCACATTTTAGAAAAAAATTGATAGAAAAAATAAGAAATGGCGGAGGAGACTGCCTTAGCGGAACTGGTTTATCAACTAGAAGCAGAAATTTATTAATTTTGTCATACAATTTTATAAGAAATTCTTGGAAAAAAGTTGGTTTA
>JAMPAW010000066.1 GCA_023666975.1 Clostridium sp. | reverse complement strand
ACAAATCGGATTGGAGTTTCGACCAGTTTTGCGAGTTTTTAGGACTGTTTGCGGGAGAAGGGAATCCGGCGGCGCTTCGGGCATTGCAGGAAAATTACAGGTGGATATACGCTGTTTTAAAAAACGGAAAAAAGCAGTTGGCAGGCAAAAGATTGCCGATACGGGACAATTTTGAGAATCTCTGTATCACGATTGTTAATATGGAAGCTTACAGGGAAGACTGCGAGGAGGCTTATTTTCGGGTAGTAAAGGATTTGGGAAATTTGATGATTGATAATCCTTTGTTTGAAACGTGGAGCTTTGACTGGTTTCAGGCATGCTGGGAAGATGAATTTGGAAAAGCACAGATTCACAGGCGGTTAAAAGAAAGAGCCAGGACTTCAAAAGGAACGGAAGTTTATTTTGCTGCATTGCAAAGGGAGGAAAAGAGCCGGAGCGAACAGCGGGAAACACGCAGGGAACAGGTGCAAAATGTGACAGCCGGGGAGATTTACCAACAATTGCAAAATGGAGGCACAATGGATCGGTTCCGCTGGGTTATGCTGGCACCTTCCATGCGAAGAAGGGGAAATGAAAAAGAGGTAGAAAAACTGGCAGCGTTTTATCAGCGGGAAAGTGATTTGGCATTAAAAAGCCGGCTGCTCCGTTTGCTGGCAAACCGGTATTGCGCGGATTTGCTGGATTTGGAAACCGTGATTGCCGATTCCAAATCGGAGGATACCGCATTGCAGGAAAATGCGTTTCGGGCGCTGGAATTTATGACGGATGCGCGGGTACACCATTATGCGTTGGAACTGCTGCAAGAAAATGAGCATTTGGAAGATGTGATCTATATGCTCGCCAATAATTATACAGCGGCAGATTGTGACATTCTGGTATCTCTGGTAAAGGCACTGCCGGTTACAGTTCAGGAAAAGAATGTCCACTGGCATGGCGCATTTACGGCAGTTTTGAATTTATTGGAGACAAGAGGCGTAAAACGTCCTCCGAAGGAATTGTTATACTATATGTATGAGAACACGTTATGCTCCTGCTGCCGGGAATCCATATTAAGGGAAATGAGCCGTAGAAAAATGCTCACCAGAGAGATAATAGAGGAATGTTTATATGATAGCAATGATGAGATACGGGAGTTTGCAAAAAAGCGGTTGGTTAAATAGAATACTTAGGCGATTGCGAAACCCGAAAAAGTGAATTTGCGTTTGTGGAATCTATATAACTTTTCGACAGCATTAGGAACGTTAGCCGAGAAAAGTTATATAGATTTCACATTACGCATTCCACAAATAAAACGTTTCGCAATCGCCGGAGATAATGCTGCCCGAAAGGAGAAACCACTATTTGAAGAACATAACGATTGATTATTATAATAAAAATGCAAAGGCATTTGCTGAGAGAACAGTCGGTGCGGATATGAGCATTTGCCAGAACAAATTTTTGAGCCGGTTGAAAGCGGGAAGCTGTATTTTAGATGCAGGATGCGGAAGTGGGAGAGACAGCAAAATCTTCTTAGAGAGGGGATTTCGTGTGGAGGCGATGGATGCTTCGGAAGAAATGTGCCGGATTGCCGCAGAATATATCGGTCAGCCGGTAACCTGCATGGGGTTTGAGGAAGTAACTGCCGCATCCCGCTTTGACGGAATTTGGGCATGTGCCTCCCTGCTTCATGTGGAAAAATGCAGGCTGCCGGACATACTTTTAAGGTTTCAGCGGGCATTAAAGCCGGACGGAATCCTGTATGCATCGGTTAAGTATGGAGATGCGGAAGAGGAGCGGTTAGAACGTTTCTTTAGCGATTATCATCTGGATGAGATGGAAAATGTATTTTTGCAGGACGGCCTCTTTGAATTGCTAGACAGCTTTGAGACCGAGGATGTACGCCCGGATTATCGGGATAAGCCCTGGGTAAATATTATCGTAAAGAAAAGGAATTAACTGGCTTTTAGGTCATTTCCGCCAGAACCGCCTGCACAATACGCTCATAGTCCGAAATCCGCTTTGCCTTGCGGATTTTTTTGAGCAGGGAATCTGCTGCGTGAACATACTGCCCCATATAACCCCACAGCTCTTTCATTTTAAACAGCACGGGCTGGTCGCCGGACATGTAGCTTCGGTAGCCGACAAGGATTTCATCGTGAAATGCCTGGAAGGCAGAACGTTTTTGGGGAGGAGGCAGAGACCATTTTTCATTGCCGAGAATCTGAAAAAGTTCAGGGTTTGCCAGTACGCCTCGTCCCAGCATGACCGCTTTGGTATCGGGAACGCTGTGGAGCAGGTTCTGATAACTTTTGGAAGATGTAATATCCCCGTTGTAGCAAAGGGCAATCCGGCTGTCTTTCAATATGTCTGCTGCCAGCGCAAACGCTTCCACATGTGGTGTTCCCTTATAAAACTCTTTCTGGTACCGCGGATGGATAATCAGCTCCCGGATCGGATATTTCTGATAAATGGCGAGAAGGTCTTCCCATTCGTATTCGGAGTCTATGCCGATTCTGGTCTTGATGGAGATGTCCAAAGGATATTTCGCAAATATTTCCTCTAAAAAATGATCCAGCTCATCCGGTACAGCTAAAAAACCGGCACCCCGCTTTTTGGCAGTTACCGTTGCGGAAGGGCAGCCGAGGTTGAGGTTTACTTCCTGATAGCCGTAGTCCTGAAGTGCTTTGGCAATGGTTAAAAAGGTTTCCGCCTGATTGGTGAGAATCTGGGGAACCACCTGCATATTCCGGTTGTTTTCTGGCAGAATATCACGGATTTCTTTGCTGCTTAACACCTTATTGGATAAAAACGGTGTGTAATAGCGGTCGGCGCCACCGTAGTAATGGTGCAGTGCATTCCGGTATATGTAAGTTGTGATTCCCTCCATGGGCGCCAGATAAAATTTCATGTGATAGCCTTTCTGTGGTAAATGGATTTGCAGGGCAGAAATTCATTTTGCCTTTGTCTGCATCATGCTTTCCGAACAAAAAACGAGCAAGCCGCCGTACGGTCGCAAACCGCATTTCTTTATAAGTTAAAGGTACATGGCAGTTTTGTCAAGTGCCTAAAATTTATTCATACAGCCCATTTCAATCTCGTGTGAAATATAGTATAATAGGAACACTTCATGAGCATTCACACAATATACACATCACAAAGGAAACGGACAAAAAACAGATAAAATAAAGAGGTAATATATGTTAGGAAACAAACGAGGAAAGCTTCTAAGGAATTATGTGGAGGATTATACGGTATTTGATTTGGAGACGACAGGAGTTCACCCGGATTATGATGCCATTATTGAAATCTCGGCGGTAAAGGTGGCTGGCGGAGCCGTGGTGGACACGTTCAGCAGTCTGGTGAATCCGGGCAGGCTGATACCATATGGAGCGACCAGGGTAAATGGCATCACGGATGAAATGGTGGCAAATGAGCCTGCTTTGGATGTGGTCTTTCCGAAATTTCTGCAATTTATTGGCGGGGATATCTTAGTCGGGCATAACATTCATTCCTTTGATATGAAATTTATATGGAAGGCGGCAGAGTCGCTGTTTGGACAGACGGTTGGCAACGATTACATTGATACGCTTTCTATGGCAAGGAAATGTCTGCCTGCACTATCTCATCATAAGCTCGTGGATATAGCGGCGCATTATCAAATCAGCACGGAGGGAGCGCACCGGGCATTAAATGACTGCATGATGAACCAGCAGTGTTTTGAGCGTATGGCGAAAGAAAATGTTCAACGGGACGAAAAGGAGAAGATTTGTCCGAGATGCGGAAGTGAGCTGCGGCGCAGAAGCGGAAGATATGGGGAATTTTTTGGATGTAGCAGCTTTCCGGCATGCCGGTACACGGAGAACTGCTGAAAGGAGACAAAGCAATGAAGGAGATTTTGATTGTGGAAGATGACACGGCAATCCGCAGGGAATTGGAAGAACTGTTGCAAAATAACGGTTATATGGTAGCGGTTGTCGAGCAGTTTGAGGAAATCAAAGAACAGCTTCAAGGAACGGCGGCAGATTTGGTTTTACTGGATATCAATCTTCCGGGGGTAAACGGGGAAATGCTGTTAAAGGAATTCCGCAGGGAATCCCAGATACCGGTCATTATGGTGACAAGCCGGGCTTCGGAGATGGATGAGGTGTTATCCATGAGCTTCGGCGCGGATGATTATATTACCAAGCCTTATAATCCGACGATTCTGCTTTTGCGGATCGCGGCGATATTAAAAAGGACAGAGTATTCCGGGGAAACTCTGTCTTTTCGTAATCTGCTCATCAACCCTGCGAAGGGAGTGTTAAGCAGACCGGAAAACGGTACGGCGGCAGGGGCGGAAATTTCTCTTACCAAGAATGAAATGCTCATTTTACAAACGCTGTTAAACCACAAAAACCGTATCGTAAAACGGGATGAGCTGATGACGGTTTTGTGGGATAATGATGAGTATATCAATGACAATGCCCTTACCGTCAATATCAGCAGACTCCGGGCAAAGCTTGGCGGGTTTGGATATCCGGATGTCATAGAAACCAGGAAAAAACAGGGATATATTATAATCGAAGAGTAACCGGACAGGGCAGGCGATTGAGAACCCCTGTTTTAAAATGTTCGTTAAATGTGTAAATCAGAGGAAGAACACGATGCAGTTAAAAAATTATCTGAAGGATAGATGGTTTGTCATTTTATTTGGAACCGGAATATTTGTGGTATTGTTTATGCTTTTAGCGGCATTTAAGACACCGGCTGCGCTTAAAGCAGCATTTTCACTGATATTCTGGTTTTTCATGGTGGTGTCGGTCGGATTTGAGTATGTGCGCAAATATCGGTTTTACAATGAACTGAAAAAGAACTTAGATGGCCTTGACCAGAAATACCTTGTGCTGGAAACGTTGGAACGGCCGAATTTTTACGAGGGGCAGATCATGGCCGATCTGCTTTATGAGATTGATAAATCCATGACGGAGCGGGTAAAGGCATATTCCATGAACATAGAGGATTTTAAGGAATATATTGAGATGTGGATTCATGAAGCAAAGAGACCGGTATCAAGCCTTTTGCTGATGTGCCGCAATCAGCAGGATAAAGCGCTGCCGGGCAAAGAGGGAGCCGGGGCTTGTGAAAGTGGCAGCGGGCTGTCGAATCCATTGTCAGATAAAAAGTACCTTGCGCAGATAAGAAGGCTGGATGCTTATATTGACCAGGTGCTTTATTATGTGCGGGCAGAGCAGGCGGAAAAGGATTACCGGATCCGGCGGACGGATTTGAAGAAGCTGGTGCATAAGGTGGTGATGAACAATAAAGATGATTTATTGGAAAGCGGCATTACCCCGAAGATCAGTGCGGTTGACCGGGAAGTCGTAACGGATGCAAAGTGGCTGGAATTTATTTTAAACCAGATTCTGAACAATGCCGTGAAATACAGACGGGAAGATGTGGAATCGGAGATTGCAATCTGGACGGAGGAGGAAGACGGCTTCATTTTCCTGCATGTAAGGGACAATGGAATCGGCATTCCAAGCGCCGATATCTCGCGGATTTTTGAGAAATCCTTTACCGGGGAAAACGGCAGGAAACGGGCTAAATCGACCGGCATGGGTCTTTATATTGCAAAAAATCTCTGCCGGCAGCTTGGGCATGGCATGGATGCGCAGTCCGTTGTGAATGAATATACGGATATCCGGATTTGGTTTGATGTGGGTGAGGCAGCATAAGGGAAAGGCAGGGAATGATAAAAACAGATGCATGGGAGGGAATGCGAAATGATTGTATCTTTTGATTTAGATGATACGCTGTTTGTATCGCCGGATAAGTTTAAAACAGAGGCGGAATTGCACTTTCCCTGGAATAAAATTTATAAAGAAAGATTAAGGCTTGGAACAATTTCACTGATGAAACGACTAAAGGATGAGGGAATACATATCTGGATTTATACAACATCTTTTCGCTCGGAACGTTATATCAAAGGACTGTTTCGCCATTATGGAATAAAACCGGACGGCATTGTGAACGGGAACAGGCATGCGCAGGAGGTTCAGGGAAATAAAACGGAACCGATGCCGTCGAAATATCCGGGCAGGTACCGAATAGATTTACATGTCGATGATGATGTGTCCGTATTGCAAAACGGAAGGAGTTATGGTTTTAAAGTTCATCTGCTTGGCCCGCAGGATGATGCGTGGGTGGAAAAAATATTGGATACGGTTCATCGCATTCGTTGACAAGGGAAATACATTGAAATGGAAAATCAATAGACTTTGTGCTACAATAATTATGAGGAATTTTACTATGGGGGAGAGATTAATGGATAAATATGAGATATTATTTAACATAGTGCTTAAGTATAGAGAAGAACTGCAGAGAAAAATTAAGAATAGAGAAATTGAAATGCAGAAGGATAATACGGATCATTATATGGTGTATAATGCACTTGGATTTACAAGTGAAGAGGGATACCAGATTGATTATCAGCAAAATGTGGGGCGTTTTTTGTACAAATATGCAGGCTCTCTGTTGGAGGAGTTAGCTATTCAATGTTTTAAGTTGAAATATCCTGATTTACAGCAGAAAGTTAAGTTGCCAAATACAATTGATAGTAGTCCCAAAACGGTAGAGATAGATTGTCTTGTTGGTAATAAGGCATATGAAATAAAATGGAAAGATGCAACCACAGATGGAGATCATATAAAGAAAGAACACAAACGAGTAAGGATTATTAAAGAAGCGGGTTACAAACCTGTTAGAATTATGTTTTTTGAACCAAATAGAACACAGGCTATTTCTATATAGGCTAAGTTAAGAAATCTTTATAATGAAATTGGTGGAGAGTACTATGCAGGAGAAGATGCATGGAATTATATGCAAAGGGAAACGGGTATTGATTTAAAAAGATTATTTCAGAATTTGGAAGGGTGATTGCCATGCAGGAAAATAGTATCATACAAGGCGATGCATTAAATATTTTAAAAAGAATCAATGAAAAAAGCGTGGATTTAGTATATCTTGATCCCCCTTTTTTCACTCAGGATAAGCATAGTTTGCTTTCAAAAGCTAATGTGGAATATTCATTTGATGATAAATGGAATGATATAGATGATTACTTGCATTTTATGCAGGAAAGGCGTTTGGAATGTAAAAGAATCTTGAAAAATACAGGAAGTATTTTTCTTCATTGTGACCGAAATGCCTCACATTATTTAAAGGTTTTAATGGATAAAATGTTTGGTATGGCTAATTTTCAAAGCGAAATAATTTGGAGTTATAAACGTTGGTCGAATTCAAAGAAAGGTCTGCTGAATAATCATCAAGTTATATTGTTTTATAGTAAAACGAAGAATTTTAAGTTTAATAAAATATATAAAGAATATTCTGAAACAACGAATGTGGATCAGATATTGCAGGAACGTGTTCGCAATGAAAATGGAAAGTCTATATATAAGTTAGATAACAATGGAAAAGCTGTGGTAGGGCAAAGTAAAAAGGGTGTACCATTATCGGATGTATGGGAAATCCCTTTTCTAAATCCTAAGGCTAAAGAAAGAGTGGGGTATCCAACACAAAAACAAATAATATTGCTAGAACAAATCATAAAACTAGTAACTGATGAAGGCGATTTGGTAGTTGATCCTTTTGTTGGCTCAGGAACTACAGTCGTAGCAGCTAAAATGTTAAACCGAAAATACATAGGAATAGATAAATCGAAAGATGCGGTGGTTCTAACTAATGATAGATTAGGATCATTAATAAAAACGGAATCGCATTTATTGAAAAACGGAAAGGCAGCATATAGAAACTTATCAGAAAAGCAAATGAATATTCTCCAGTGTTTGAATGCAACTCCTGTTCAAAGAAATAGCGGCATTGATGGTTTTTTGAAAGATTATATATATGATAGACCGGTATCAGTTAAAATCCAAAGAGAAGATGAGACATTAGACGAAGCGGTTAGTAAATTATTAAAATCAAGTAAGGCAAAACAGTGCAGTTTTATGATTTTGGTTAGAACGCATATCGATTATTTGAATATATTTGATTTTGATACGGTTCCAGATAATATGCGTATAATTGACAGTTATGAGGTCGAAATGGACCTTTTGATAGAGAGTTTTAAGAATAAGTCAGAATATAGAAAAATTGAAGCATAATATAAAGGAGTTTGCTGTTGCCTTCTCCGACCTTACAAAATTGTAACCTTCTGTCAGGATAAACAAACGACAGGAGGTTTTCTTTTTCGTACAATGAGAAAAATAGAGATGAGCAAAACTTAAGTTTTCTTCCTCTCTATAAGAAAAAATAAACGGAGGCGAAAAAGAAATGAAGGGAAAATGGCGGTTTCGTATGTTATTATGCCTGATAGCAGTGTTGTTTCTGGTCGGCTGTGGGAAAAAACCGGAAACGGCGGCGGACGGCAGGAAGAAAATTACGCTCGGTGCAATCTATGTAAGCGACAACCTGAAAAAAGAGGTGGCGGTTTTCAACAAGGAAGATAAAGAATATCAGATTGAAATCAAAGATTATTCTGAAAATTCCAATGCCGTAGATCCGGTAACTATGCTGAATACCGATATCCTATCAGGAAATGCGCCGGATTTAATCGGACTTATGCAGCTTGTGCCGGAACAGTATGCCGGAAAGGGAATCTTGGAGGATTTAACTCCTTATTTGGAACAGGATGCAGATGTGTCAGAAGATGACCTGCTGGATTCGCTGGTTGATGCGATGAAAATAGACGGCAGGCTGTATTATCTGGCAAGCAGTTTTGAGGTGAAAACCCTGATTGCGGGAAAGAAAACGGTTGACAGTGACGAGGGCTGGGATTATCGGAAGATGAAACAGATTTTAGATGGGATGGAGGAAGATATGCGGGCGTTTCCGTATGACAGCAAAAGTGAACGCTTCATCAATCTGATGCATTTTGGCGGCGGGTATAACGAGTTTGTGGACTGGAAAGAGGGAAGCTGTCATTTTGACAGCCAGGAATTTAAAGACATGCTCGCTGTCTGTAACGACGGAAATGATGATACGGCAGCGGCTGAGATTACCAGTGAGGACGAGATGGCGCAGCTGTCAGCGATGCTGAAAAACGGAAAAATCCTGTTTGTTCAGGGGCGGATTACACCGGATCAGATTCTGGCAAACAAAAAAATGTTAGGGCAGGACATTACCTGTCTTGGCTCGTATTTTTCCTTTAGCGATACCAGTGATGAGGTGGGGATTTGTGCAAAGTCGGCAGTGAAAGAGGGGGCATGGCGTTTTGTAAAAAGGCTGATTTCCAGAAAATATCAGGGAGAGAACCTTCTTCGTTTTTGGGATATGCCTTCCCGCAAGGACTGTCTGGAGGATTATATCAGGACCATGACAGCAAAAGAAGGATATACCGACGAGTTTGGCAATGTCATTACACCGCTTTCCAGTGTGGAATGTGCAGACGGCAATGTGGTAAAGGTAAGCCCGGTTGGACAAGAGGAGGAAGAACTGTTCCGGGAGCTGCTTGATCGTACTTCGCAGATTACCGGGTACGAACAGCAGATATTCGCCATTTTATCCGAGGAGGTCAATCACTATTTTAACGGCGATAAAGATTTGGACGAGACGGTCAGCGTAATACAGAACCGGGTGGCAAATTACATGAATGAACGCAGGTAATTGCATAACGCGAAAGTGCAGGAAGGAGAAAAAGATGGATACGGTTTTAAAGGTAGAGAAGATAGAAAAATATTACGGCAGCAAGTCCGGTCTTACTAAGGCATTGGACAACATTTCCTTCGAGGTGGGAAAGGGAGAATTTACTGCGATTATGGGGGCATCGGGAAGCGGAAAAACAACGCTGTTAAACTGCATTTCCACCATTGACAAGGTGACCTCCGGGCATATTTATATAGGGGATTGCCGGGAAGCGCAAAAAGAACAGGGCGGCAGCAGGCAGGCTTATGACATCACGAAGCTTCGGGGAAATGCCTTGAATAAATTCCGCAGGGAGGAACTGGGGTTTATTTTTCAGGAGTTTAATCTGTTGGATACCCTGACGGCTTATGAAAATATTGCGCTGGCGCTGTCCATACAGAATGTAGGCGTAAAGGAAATCAAGGAGCGGGTGGAGAAAATAGCCGGACAGCTTGGCATTACGGAGGTGCTTTCCCGCTATCCGTATCAGATGTCCGGAGGGCAGAAGCAGCGGGTATCGGCGGCGAGAGCCATGATTACGCTTCCGAAGATCGTGCTGGCGGACGAGCCGACCGGAGCTTTGGACTCGAAGTCGGCAAGGCAGCTCATGGAAATGTTTTGCCACTTAAATGACTGGTTTTCGGCAACCATTTTAATGGTAACCCATGATCCGTTTTCGGCAAGCTATGCAGGACGTGTTTTGTTTATCAAGGACGGAAAGCTTTTCCATGAGCTGGATAAGGGGGAGGATACAAGAAAGCAGTTTTTTGAAAAGATTATGGACGTGGTGGCGTTGTTAGGAGGGGATGTAAATGATGCTCTTTAAATTATCGGTTAAAAATGTGGGAAAAAGCCTTAAGGATTATGCAATTTATTTTGTGACATTGACGGCAGGGGTCGCGATTTTTTATGTGTTCAACGCTGTGGAAACCCAGGCGGCAGTGTTAAGCATCATGCAAAGGGGCGGGGAAATCCTCAGTGTCTTTTCCGGGATGTTAAGCGGCGTCAGTGTGCTGGTATCCCTGATTCTTGGATTTTTGGTTATTTATGCCGGGCGGTTTCTGATGAAGCGGAGAAAAAGGGAGTTTGGGATGTATCTACTCTTAGGGATTGGAAAATGGAAGGTGTCGATGATTTTATTCTGGGAAACGCTGCTGATCGGGGTATGTTCACTGGCAGCAGGGCTGCTGTCCGGTGTGGTGGCTTCCCAGTTTATGAGCCTGTTTGTGGCAAACCTGTTTTCCGAGGATATGACGGCATTCCGGTTTTTATTTTCCAAAACGGCTTTTGAAAAAACGGTACTGCATTTTGCAGTCATTTATCTGATTGTCATTTTATTTCAGGTCTTTGAAATCGGAAAATGCCGCCTGATTACCTTTTTTCAGGCAAAGGAACGGTCGGAGCAGGTGAAAATGCGGAATCCGTGGGTTTGTACTGCCGTGTTTTTGGCAGCGGCGGGAATGCTTGGCTATGCTTATTACCAGGTGACCGGAAATGCAGAAAACCTGCACTCCGCAAAGGAAATCCTTCGCTTGATCCTTTTGGGGATTGCCGCTACATTTTTGCTGTTCTGGTCGGTTTCCGGGCTGGCGGTCAAGCTGTTTGGCATGTGGGAAAAGCAGTATTATAAGGGGCTTCATGCATTCATTTTCCGCCAGCTTGCGGGCAGGATCAATACGGCTGTGTGTATCATGTCGATCATCTGCCTGATGCTGTTTGTGACAATCTGTGTGCTGTCTGCCAGCCTGTCCGTAAAAAATTCCATGGACCGCTTACGGGATGAGCTGGCGCCTGTGGATATCATTATCCGTAAGAGAATTGCCCTGGAAGACGGGGAAACCGAGGTGATTTCCACGAGTGCGGTGGGGCTAGGAAGCCGCTCATTTAGTGAATATACGGAGGAACAGTTAGAAGGCCTGCCGCTTTCCGTCAAAGAGGTATATGGACAGATGGGCATTGATCTTTCCCGGTATTTTAAAGAGGAGGCAGGTTTCCATGTATACCGTCTTTCGGAGCTTACGATTGGCGATCTGTTTGAGCGGACAGGGGAAAAAAGGAAGGAATTTGACATGGGATATTATCTGGAACGGCCGGTGCGGATTGTGGCGGTAAGCGATTACAACCGGCTGCTTGCCTTGTTTGGCAGGGAGGAAATGGAGCTTGGACAAGATGAATACAGTGTGGTGGCGAACCTGCCGGATATGGTTTTGGCATGGAATGCATTTTTGGCGGCAGACGTCGAGCTTACCCTGTCCGATATCGTGCTGCACCCGGAAGGGAATGCCTGCCGGAACGGTTTTTTAGATATGGCGGCTGATTATGAGGAGCATGGCTTCCTCGTGGTGCCGGATGAGGCGGTCACTCAACTCATTGCCATGTATGAGTATGTGGCAGCAAATTACAACGGGAACACGGAAGAGGAGAAATGGGAGGTGGAAAAAACGGTTACCCTGCAGGACGTCTATGAATATCCGGAGAGTTATACATGGGTGAGCGCAAATACAAGGCTGGATGTCACCGATGCAGGCGTGGGAATCGGCGGAATCCTGACCTTTTTAGGGCTGTATCTCGGGATTGTGTTTTTGCTCGCCTCTGCCGTGATACTGGCGTTAAAGGAGCTGTCCGAGAGTGCCGATAATGCTGACCGCTACCGGCTGTTAAGGCAGCTTGGCACGGACGAGAACATGATCAACGGCGCCTTATTTAGACAGATTGGCTTATTTTTTATGATGCCGCTTGCATTGGCTTTGCTGCATGCGGTATTCGGAATCCGGTTTGGACTGTATATGCTGCGCTCGTTTGGCAGGACAGGGCTGCTTTCCGCCATTTTGGAGACCGTGGCAGTATTTTTGGTGATTTACGGCGGTTATTTTGCGCTGACCTATGTATGCAGTAAAAATATCATACGGGATAAAGCGAACTGAAAAGGTGCATTGTGGAAAATCCAGCGCAGGCAGGCTTGCTCTTTTCTATGCGAAAAAAGGTGTACGATAAAAACAGATGGAATAAATATGACAAAAAAATTGCGAAAATGTAATACTTTTGTTATAATTAATCTCAATGGGCTGATCAGCCTGTATGGAAAATGAGATGTTCCGGAGATAAATTAGTATGTCCGGCAGTAAGCTACATGCGAAAATTGGAGGAAAATACAATGGCATCAATTGCTGATAAGAGCAGAACCAAGGAAATTATCGACCGCTTGCAGGCGATGATTGATAATGCATCTGCAGTACCCTTGGCACCCGGTAAGATATCCGTATATAAGGACGAGCTTCAGTCTCTTTTGACCGAACTTGCCACGCAGATAGAGATTGAACTGAAGACCTACCATGAGGTAAATGACCGTAAGGGTAAGATTATCAGTGAAGCAAAGAAGGAAGCAGAAAAGATTATTTATCAGGCGGAGCATAGTGCCAGCCGTATGCGTGTCAAAAAGCATGCAACGGACGTTGAACCTCTCAATTATGATACGCTGAATGAGGAAGAGCGCAGTGCGTTGGATAATGCGAATGAAATCTATGGCGCTTCTCTCATTTATACTGATGAGATGCTGACGGAGGTTACCAATTTAATTAATGACGTATACCGTAATATCCGCAGTGATTATGAGATTATTTTGCAGGTGTTGGAGGAGAAACTGACCACCATTAACAATAATCGTGCCGAGCTGATGTATGGTCTGCAGGAAATGGATACGGCAGACCGCAGTCAGCAGATTTTGGAAATCGGGCAATTGTTGTCCAGTGAACTTTATATGTCGCGGATGAAGGCCAAAATGGATTCGGATATCTATGATGATGGAAGTGTGCAGCTGAGTTTTGATCTTCAGGAGGAGCAGGAAGAGAAGACACGCCAGGCAGAGGAAAAAGCACAGCGGGCAGAGGCTGCATTGGCAGAAATAACGGCAGAACGCGATGCGTTGGCAGCAGCAGTACAACAGATGGCGAAGGATGACGGTGAAGTAAATGATTTGGGGACGACCAGAATACTGCCGGGAGCAAAATCCGGAGCTGTAGGCATGGCGGCAGGTTCTGCAGCTAAGGCAGCGGAATCTGCGGTGAAGGCGGCAAGCGCAGCAGTAGAGACTATGGCGCAAACGGAAGGGCTGGCAGTGAAGATGTCGGCAGGAGCGGGAACGGCGGCAGAGGAAGCAGCGGCCAGGGTAGCGGCCCGGTCAGCAGAGATTGTAGAGCGGTCGGAGAAAGCGTTCAAGGAGGAGACGCCGCTTTTTGTGAAGATGGTAGACCGGACACCGGCGAACGATGTGGACAGGCAGCCGGAAGCGGCGAATGATTTGCCGGCTGATGATGAGGAATACGAGATTGTATATGTGACGGAAGATGAGCTTGAAGAGGGAGAAGAGTATGAGATTGAATATGTTGATGACTTGGAAGAGGGTGTCGAATATGAAATCGAGTATGTAGAGGAAGAGATAGAGGAAGAAGAGCAGTATGAGGCTGAGCATGTTGAAGAGGGCAGACAGCCGGAAACTGCTGCAAGTGATAAGCCGATAGAGGACACCGATGAAACCGCAGCGGATGTTAATAAAGAGGCGGAGGATGCGCAAGCGGCAGCAGATACGCAGCCGGTAAAAGAGTTTTCAAAATCGGCAGCTGCCGTGAATGAGGGGACTAATCCGCCAGTGATACCGCATTTCAAAAAATCAGAAAGTGTAGCAAGAGTTCCTTCGGAGAAAGTTGCCAGAATGGCAAAGGCAATTACGACAGATAAAAAGTACAGTGGTCTGATTAGCCGTGCGGTAAAGCAGCGGGAGAGGGCAGAGGAGGAAGCTGCAGTATCTGTGGAGAAAGATGAAACGATTACTTCAACCGCAGAGAGCGTGGCAGGGAAAAAGGATAATGGTAGTGTAAAGGGTGCCGGGAGTAAAGGGAAATCCGGAAAATCCGTTCAGGTGGACGGTGATTATGAGATTATGGAATTTTAACCGGTTAATGAATATTATGATAAATGGAGACAAGTATGGAACAATATCAGCCGTTCAAGCGGAAGATTAATTATTATGAAACCGACAAGATGCAGGTGGTACATCATTCTAATTATATCCGCTATCTGGAAGAGTGCAGAATGGATTTTTTGAAACAGATTCATTTGGACTATGAAATGATGGAGGAAAAGGGAATCATGATTCCCGTGTTAAGTGTTGAGTGCAGTTATATAACACCGGCAAAATTTGGTGAAACGATTTGCATTGTGCCAAAGCTGGAGAAATTTACCGGAGTTAAATTTGAGATGAGTTACAAAATATATTCTGCTGACGACGGTGCTCTGCACAACAGGGCTTACTCCTCCCATTGTTTTGTTGATTTGGATTTTAAGCCTGTCAGGATAAAGAGAGAGCATCCGGAAATTTATGAGGTGATGAGCTCCTTGGCTGGCAAAGACTGGGAGGAGATTGGGGGAGCAGGAAAAGTTTGATTACAATTCGCAGTTATGAACTGTACGCGGGAATGGGATGACATCACGTATGTTGCTCATTCCCGTTATATACATAATCAGCCGTTCAAAGCCGAGTCCGAATCCGGCATGCCGTGTGGAACCGTACCGGCGCAAATCCAGATAGAACTGATAATCCTCTTCGGCTAAGTGACATTCCTTCATACGGGTGATGAGTTTGTCATAATCTTCTTCACGCTGGCTGCCGCCGATGATTTCTCCGATTCCGGGGACAAGGCAGTCCATGGCCGCCACGGTTTTCCCGTCATCATTTAACTTCATATAGAAAGCTTTGATTTCCTTTGGGTAATCTGTTACGAATACCGGACGTTGAAAAATAGTCTCCGTAAGATAGCGTTCGTGTTCTGTCTGAAGGTCACAGCCCCAGCTTACCTTATACTCAAATTCATCGTTATGCTGTTTCAGCAGATCAACGGCCTCCGTATAGGTGATATGTCCAAATTCGGAGTCGAGTATATGCTGTAATCGGCTAAGCAGTTCCTTGTCAACGAATTTGTTGAAGAACTGCATTTCTTCCGGAGCCTGTTCCAGCACATATTGAATAATATATTTTAGCATTGCCTCGGCAAGCTCCATATCATCAGTCAGGTCGGCAAATGCGATTTCCGGTTCGATCATCCAGAATTCTGCGGCGTGTCTGGTCGTGTTGGAATTCTCTGCCCGGAAAGTTGGTCCAAAGGTGTAGATATTGCGGAATGCCTGAGCATAGGTTTCGCCATTTAATTGGCCGCTGACGGTCAGAGAAGTCATTTTCCCGAAGAAATCCTCCCTGAAATCCACATTTCTTTCTCCGTCCAGCGGGGGATTAGCGGGGTCCAATGTAGTTACGCGGAACATTTCGCCTGCCCCTTCACAGTCGCTTCCGGTAATCAGGGGAGTGTGCACATATATAAAATTCTGCTCCTGAAAGAATTTGTGTATCGCAAAGGCGGCGAGCGAACGTATCCGGAATACTGCCTGAAAAGTGTTGGTCCGTGGCCGCAGGTGGGAGATCGTGCGCAGATATTCAAAGCTGTGACGCTTCTTTTGTAAAGGATAATCGCTGGTACAGTCTCCCTCGATAGCGATTTCCGAAGCGTGGATTTCAAAAGGCTGTTGAGCGTCTGGCGTAAGCAGTAAAGCTCCGGTCACGATGAGCGCAGCACCTACATTAATCCTGCTTATTTTATCAAAGTTAGAGAGTTCTTTATCATATACAATCTGAATTGGCGTAAAACAGGTTCCGTCATTTATGGTAAGAAAACCGAATGTCTTGGAGTTACGGTTGCTTTTCACCCACCCGCAGACGATTACCTGGCAGTCTGCAAGAGACTGGCTCTTTTCAAAGATTTCTTTCATCTGGATAATTTTCATCATGTCACCCTTTCTTTACGGAGTAATATCTGTTTACATTATACCCTGTTTGCGGAAAATGTTCCATATAAAATATACAGGGCAATCGCTTAATATTTTTTATCGCTATTAAAGTCTCGATAAATAAATTTCTGTGCTCTGGCTCGTAATGTTGCCTGCCATGAGAAATATCTGCTTGGTTTAATCAATGTAATGATGTCCGAAAAC
>JAMPAW010000065.1 GCA_023666975.1 Clostridium sp. | reverse complement strand
TGAACATTCAATACAAAAATCATCTTCCCTGCGGCTTAAGCGATACCACATGGACTTCATGGCGGCAGGAATCTCCGTAGTTGCCCAGTCGGAATACCCATGATTCGTAACCACACTGCCTAAGTGTTGAAAATCATCATTTTCATATTCAATAGAACCTTTTAACCAATTATCACTGTTCAGGTACATGACAACACCGCACTGGTCAAAACGGTGTTTACTCTCAAACTCCGTTTTGACAACAAAAGAAAAATACTTTTCCGATGTTCTCATCTGCAATACAGGAGCATTATCATTTCTAAAATGATAATAGGTTCTCTGCCACAAATCAGTATGTGGTTTCGTGATGATTTCAATTCTATCCTCACTTATTGAATATTTCTGCGGCTCCCTTGTCCATACAAGATTTTGTGTGTCAAATTTCATCATAGCAATCACTTCACTGAATTTTTTCTATTCCGGCAGTCCATCTTGTCGTGTTTTGATGATGAAAATTCCTGTAATAGCGGCAATCATTGTAATACAGGTTGCCAGTGCCGCATTATATTTTTCACGGTGCAGTGCTTTTTTTCGGAACGAAAAATGTGTCCTTGTATCCCTTTTCCATTTTCAAAAGTGCAATTTTTTTGTCAATGCCCCCGGCATATCCGGTAAGGCTCCCATTCCCGCCGACAACTCTGTGGCAGGGTACGATAATAGATATTTCATTGCGTGCCACAGCACCGCCAACTGCCTGAGCAGACATTCTTGCAAGTCCCCTCCTCCCTGCAATCTGCTTTGCAATCGCCCCATAGGTGGTTGTCTGTCCATAGGGAATCTGGTACAGAATTTCCCATACCTCGTTTTGAAATGCACTTCCCGTAAAATGGAGCGGCAGCTTGAAGTCCGGTTCTCTTCCCGAAAAGTAAATGTCGAGCCACTTCTTTGCCTGCTCAAATACAGGCAGCTCTTTTTCTTCATTTTCTTTATCCAAATAGAGGGCAAAGTATTTCTGCCCCTCAAACCATAATCCTGTCAAACCGGTTTCATCTGCCGCCAGAATAATACCGCCAAGCGGTGATTCATATCTGCTTGTATACTGCATTTTTTACTCCTTTCCCGTTCCTTCATGCCTCTTTCTGTTTTGTAAAGCCATCATTTCCTTCTTTCCTTATAATCTTTCATTTCAGGGATAGCTCCCCCTGCCACCGCCCAAAAGTATAAGCTTGCAACACTGCAATATGGGCTGAACCTTTTCCGGTATCTCTCAAACCGTTCCCTCGGAATATCCCTGTGGTGGTACACCATGCGTATGCCGCGTAGTATTGCCAAATCTCCATAGCTGAAAATGTCCGGTCTTTGCAGACAGAACAACAGAATCATCTCCGCTGTCCATACGCCTATTCCTTTTAACGATGTTAATGCAGCAATCACTTCTTCATCTGTCATACGGTTTACAGCCTCTAAATCAAATGTTCCCACATCTACCTTTTTTGCAAACTCCATGATGTAATCCACTTTTTTCCATGTGGTTCCATAAGATTGCAGTTTTTCCCTACCGAGTGTGAGGAGTTTAGAAGCATCCAGTGAACCCATATCATTTTTTAATTTTCCCCAGATGGATTCGTGCGCCTTCGTTGAAATCTGTTGCCCTATAATGGAATTGACAACCGCTTCAAACAAATCGTCCATGCAGACCCGGTTAATATGTCCGATACGTTCTATCACTTCTGCAAGTTTTTTATCCTTTGACCGCAGATAGTTTATTTCATTGTCTCCATATTGAAAGTAACTCATCATATTCCCCCATTCAAATTCTTTCCCTTTTCTCTAACCCAGTAAGCAATTTCGTACCGATATGTCCGACAGCTCCAATTACAATTACTTTCATCTATATTCCTCATCGTCTAAATATATATTTGGGGCTACACGGACAGTATATCATCTTGTTTATTATAATGCTACAATTTACGGAGTAATTTCTCCACGTCTGCTGGCTTTAATACCTTTCCCATAGATACTACCTTTCAATAATCTTTACCCTGCCCGGTTTTCTTGGCTTACTCTGTGGCTGCCTGCCATCTATATATCCTAAAATCACAAAACAGGAACAGACATAATTATCCGGCACACCCCATTCCCTCAAAAGCTCCCTGCCCTCCTCACTGGCAAAGGTTTCTTCGCCTCTTGAGATAATGCAGGAGGCAATCCCCAGCTCCGTTGCCTGCAATAACATATTCTCTGCAATTGAAAATATGATACACTCTGTTTTAGATGTTACATTCCTGTTTTCACTATTGGAGGTTTATTATGCTGTCAAAAGAAGAATTACCGGACTGCCCAGTGGCAACAACCGTACAACTCATCGGCAGTAAATGGAAAGCTGGGGAACGGAATATCAAAATACATTTGAATAAAACTGTAGTGGTCGCTCTGTTTATATTTTTCTTAATAAGTAGAAGCCTGTGCTTCTATGATCTGCCATGTATCACCGTTTCTGACTAATGATAATTTCAACTGCAAACGCCATGTGTGCCGCCCGCCGCCGAATACCGCTGCATTTACCACACTCTGCCCGGTCAGGTGTGCCTGTTCACCCTGTACCTCAACCTCCATATGCTGATGTTTCGCTGAATAATAATTCAGTGTTCCATTTTCCACAGCCCGGATAAATTCCTCCTTCGACTGCCGCATCCCCGTCATATGCACCAGTACAAAAGATTTATCCAGCACTTCTGACAAAAGGGCAGGGTTTTTGTCAACCATTCCGCAATACATCTGACAGTAACAGTTTTCTATTTTCTCCTTATCATCCATCTATTTACTCTCCCCGAAAAAAATATCTCTCTATTTTCCTGCCATTTTCTTAGCCCATGAGGACACCTTACCGCCTGAACTTTCCGCCTCTGCCCCATGAATGGAAAGCCCCTTCTCTATCGTGGCACCGGCACAGATTTTTTTCAGGTCACGCTCACCGCTGCCCATTCCACTCCCCTCATTGGTGCAAAAAGGGATAATTCTTTTGCCACTTAAATCATAGTGTTCAAGAAACGTAAACATCGCCATCGGCATGGTTCCCCACCAATTAGGAAAACCTACAAAAATAGTTTTATAGGCTTCTAAATTGTCCAGATACTTTTTCAATTCCGGTCTGGCTCCCTCATGCAGCTCCTTTTTTGCCTCCTCAATACACACATAGTAATCCTCATCATAAGGCTTGACGGTATCAATCTCAAACAAATCTCCACCCACTGCCTCCTGAATAAACTCTGCCACACGCTCCGTATTGCCCTTGTCGATGTTTTTCACGCTGCCATTCCAATAATTCTGCCCCTTCCGGGAATAATAAACAATTAAAATATTTGCCATAATGAAAAACTCCTTGTATACGATATGTTTATACTCATTTACAATCCTTTCCTATCGTCCGCCAAACGTGAAATAATTTTATTTCCGGCAAACTATCCACTTGGCACGCGGCTATTATGATTCCGGTTTCAGCGGCCCATAATAGTAAGATGCCGTTGCACCGCCATCAATCAGAAAATCCGCTCCTGTAATAAAAGCGCCCTTCTCGCCCATCACCAGTTCCGCTACATTTGCCACCTCATCGGCTGTTCCCGGCCGACCTGCCGGACATTTCGCAAACATATTTTTATAAAAATCGCCTCTTGGCCCGTTAAATTCATCCAGTGCCAGTGGTGTCACGATGATTCCCGGTGAAATAGAGTTGATGCGTGCTCCCTTTTCTCCCCACTTGACCGACTCTGACATCACACGTTTTTCATTACAACGCTTTGCCATCTGGTAAGCATGGAGGGTGTCCTTAATATTTTCCGGTTTCAGCACTTCCAGATTCAGTAATTCCTCTGTCGGTGTTACCGCAAGCTGCTCATCTATCTCATTGCCAAGCGCCGGCATCCTGTGTCCGGACTGGCTGGATATCGTCACTCCGACACCGCCTTCTTTGATTACCCTGCCGACTTCCTCCAATAATACAGCCGTTCCGTAAAGGTCTACTTTTAAGATTGCCTCAACCGGCGCCTGGCTTGGCGACACTCCCGCAGCATTGATAAGCATGGCAATCTCCCCATACTTCTGCCCCTCTGCAATCAGGCTTAAAATAGATTCTCTGGAAGAAATGTCCGTCTCCACCGGTACCACGTCAAAGCCTGCCTCATTCATAATCTTTGCAATCGCTTTTGCATTCTCCGGATTCTTATCGCCAACCACAATCTTCTTTCCATAACCCATTCTTCTGGCAATCGCCATGCCGATCTGTCCTGCACCTGTCCAAAGTATTACGTCTTTCATTTCTTATGACCTCCTATATTTGATTTCTTTGTCCTGTTTGATATTAAGTATAATAGCAATGATAAATAAGAACAATTTCAATTACTTATCCAATCAATAAGTAAAACTTATGAATTGTGCAAAAAATATTAATTCTGTCATTCCTGCAACTTTTTCGTCACATCAAAAAAGAGGTATGCTGTCACACATACCCCTTCGAGAGTTTTTTCTTCTGTGCCTTCATATCTTTTAATTCCACTGCCACGGTTGCTATTTCTTCCAGTTATTTCCAAATGATTTCTTTTGTGTTTCCACATGCCCCCTGTGGCCATACACCTTACAGCTATCCAAAGCATCTTCCAGTGCCAGAAATTCATCCTCTGTCAGACGAACCTCAGAAGCCCGCAGGTTTTCCAAAATACGCTCCTGATTCTTAGAACCGGGAATCGGCACCACGTTTGGATATTTATGCAGCATCCACGCCGATATTATGCTCCACACAATAAGGGAAAATATCAGTCTCGCAATCCCGCTCCAACATATTATACCGATTCTGGACTGCGCAAACCGGAGTAACCGCATCTGCTTTCGCAAGCGTTTCCCCGGATACCTGCGAAAGCCCCCAGCCACGAACCAGCCCATCCGTAATCAATCTGCCCATAACTTCAGCCACAGCCTCCACTGGAACATCTTCATTCAAACGGTGTAAATAATAAATATCCACATAATCCGTATCCAGTCTCTTCAGGGAAGCATCCAAGTGCCTGCGTACTATATCGTACAAATTCTCCCCCGATGCGGCTTCATCATCACGGATATGCAGCTTTGTCGCAAGAACCACCTTATTACGGAACCCCTTTACCGCATCTGCTAAAATCTGTTCATTATGCCCTTCATAATATAACACATCCCCGTAAACCTCTGCGGTGTCAAAAAAATCACATCCATATTCATAAGCCAGTTGGATTGCTTTCACACTGTAATCATGTTCCGGTATCTGCCCATATCCGTGAGAAAATGCCATGCACCCCATTCCAATTTCTGATACTGCAATCTCTCTTAAATAACGCTTTTCCATCAAAATCCCTCCTATGCCATTGTCATAAACCACTCCACTGTTTTCGGATCATAATGTGAAAAGAACAGGCTCTGACTGGTGTCCGTGATTTTGACAAAAGCCTGCATACCATTACCATAAGTTCCTGCGCGCCTGCCCCTTTATGGTACTTACTCCCTGCCCTGCTTTACTACAAATCTTTCGGAAAGCACTTATGCAATTCCCGAAAACCGAATCCGAATCCCTATCACGGATGCAGAGGCAAATGTAACATATTATGCAGTATTCCAACGGAACAATAAAAAATATGCAACTACCTTTACTATGCTTGTCAATTCCATATTACGCTTATAGTAATTCCAACAGTCTGCCATGCTACAAGTGAATAATTTTGTTATGTATTGTCAAATTGATTTCCCAAGTTCATACGCCTGTTTCAGTTCGGATTTTCCATCCACATCTCCTTCATTCCGATTGCCTCCGGCAAGAACATGACCGAGATTTTCCCATTGCAGATGTTCCATTAGATGTTCATAATAAGGCAGAACATCTTCAAAGCCCTGACCTGCCGCTGCCATCAACAGTACACAAGCCCGGTCATTGCCTCTCAGGAGATTACCATCGCCCTCCTCCAACGCAAACAGACGGTCAACCGCTGTCCTTAACTGACCGCTCATATTCCAGTAATAAAGCGGTGTGGCAAGCACGACTACATCACACTCCCTTACTGCCGGATAAATCTGTGCCATATCGTCCTTCTGCACACAGGGACACTCTTTGCTGCTGTGTCCGCCAAAGCAGCCCTTACAGCCATGAATATCCATCTCATCAAGAAAAAACTCTGTGACTGTATTTCCTGCACTTTCCGCACCTTTCACAAATTCCTTTGCCAAAGCAGATGTATTCCCATTTTTTCTTGGACTTCCATTCAGTATCACAATCTTTTTTGCCATTACCCAACTCTCCCTTCTCAAATCTTATCTGCCAGAGCAGCCGCCTGCTTGCAGCCATCTGTCTTTTCAATATCGCCTGTGTTCAACACGCCCGGAACCAGCACTTCCCCAACCATCTTCCATTTCAGCAGGGCAGCGGAACGCTCAATCGGAATCCGTACACCGTCCATGACAGACATATCTTCTTCCTCACAGCAGGTAATCAGGGCACATTCCTTTCCTGCCATGTCCTTTCCAGCCACACAGAATGAATAAATCCGGTCAATCACGCCTTTAATCTGTGCCGGAATGGAATACCAGTAAACCGGCATTGTAAAGACTATGGCATCTGCCTCCAAAATAGCCGGGGCAATCTCATTAAAATCATCATCAAAGGAACATGCTTTCCCTGACTTAAAACAGGTTTCACAGGCATGACAGCCGCCTATCTTTTTCATTGCCGCATCAAAACGGGTAACGCTGTGTCCTTTTTCCTCGGCTGCCCTGATAAAGGCATCTGTCATGGCAAAGCTGTTGCCATTCTTTCTTGGACTTCCGGTAATTACTACAATCTTCTTACTCATAAGTATATCCTCCTGTCTCTCTGTGGAATTGGCGTCTTCCACTCATGATATTATAATCATATCAAAAACAGGACAAAAAACAAGTACGCACGTTCAAGTGCAGTACTTACCTCAAAGTTATATGCTTACCGAAAGGAGAGTTATATGAAATCACTTGCATGAAAAAAGCGGCTCTGCCAATTCAACAGAACCGCATTGAACCGTTCAGGCTTTCTTCTTAAAAAGAACGGATTTTACAACGCCTTTCGGATCTTTAACAAGAAGAATTATAAGCCAAATAACGAGTCCAAGTGCTACAACGGACAATCCCAAATAAAAATCATTGAGCATATCTATTGGTGCCGGATTAAAATATTCATCGTGAATTTCCGCATATTCAAAAATAGCATCGACAAGCCACATAAGGGATGCACCCCAATACAGGAAACAGAGGACACCTATTTTCATTTGGCTTTTTGGTGCATTGCAATACCAGATAATCGTGCAGATAATTGCAGCAAAAACGGAAACCACGGAACCACTTCCTCATGCCAGACGTGCTCAAAAGCAAGCCATGTGTCTTTCCTCCTATAATTTTTTTAATAATAATGTTGATTGGCTATACAAAAAAAGCACACAAAATCCCTTCTGGGAATCGTGTGCTTCCATAGCATACATAAACCAACCTTAATAATATAACGCTTCAGCGATTTGCATTACTTTGTCCAATCGCTTTTGCCATATTGGGAATAATTTCGCCAAACATAGAATCAGCATCAATAATTAGGATATTCATTTTTTCTCCTTTTTATGGCTTGCTTCATTTTTTGCTAATAAGTTGTGATATAAAACCTTACATTCTCTGCTGCATAAGCCATATTTTCATCATTAGCTTTTGCGGGAGCAGCTTTGCTATAATATGCGCAAAATTCACATATACTCCATAAACCGACTGGTCTTTTCCCTTATCGGCATCGCTCAATGCTTTTTTTGCTACTACATCAGGCGTGACCATGCCCACAAAATTATTGGCTGCCTTTGCAGCTCCTATGTCGCCACGCTCAAATAGTTTTGTTTTCATCCAGCCGGGGCAGACAGCCGTTGCACAAATTCCACGCTCTTCCAATTCAACATTCAATGCCCTGGTGTAATTGCGCACAAACGATTTTGTGGAACCATAGACATTCAGATAAGGCAATGGTTGAAATGAGGCCTGCGAAGCTATGTTGATAATATGGCTCCCTTTTTTCATATAAGGCAGACATATTAACCCCATTGCAACTACGGCATTGACATTGAGGTCAATCATATTCAATGACTCGTCAATACCAATATCATAATAGGAACAAAATTTCGCATACCCTGCACTATTGACAAGGTACTTTATGACAACAGCCTTTTTCTCCAACAACTCTTTTATGGCATTGAAATTTCTTCTGTCTGTCAAATCCATTGACAAGATACTAATTTTTTCACCGTATTCTTCTTTTAGTTTTTGCAAATTTTCTTCATTGCGGGCAATCGCCCAAATCTCAACAAGGCTTTTATCCTTTGACAGCAATTTGACAAATTCTTTTCCAAATCCGCTATTTGCACCTGTAACAATGGCAATTTTGTTCTCCATAAAAATCTCCTCGTACCATTTTTATAACACGTCTTAAAATACTGAACCTGCATATGTGCTATTATTCGTTTAATTTACTAATGGTATCCGTCCGTTACATTTCATATAAATTTATTATAACACCTCTGGACATATATGTAAAAATCGTATATGATATATATGTTATATCACAATGGTATGAAGGGGAAAATTTTCATGTCGGTATCTTATGAATATTACAAAATATTTTATTATGTAGGAAAATACAAGAGTTTCAGCAAGGCAGCAAAAGCATTAAATAACAGCCAGCCCAACATCACAAGAACGATGAACAAATTAGAAGCGGAGCTGGACTGCACATTATTTAACCGTTCCAAAAAGGGCATAACCCTGACAGCGGAGGGAGAGAAACTTTTTTCCCATGTTCAATCTGCCCACCAGCAGCTTCAAATAGGAGAGGCTGAAATTAGTTCTGCCAAAAAACAAAAGAAAGAAGATATTTCTATTGGCTTTTCCATTGGTATTACGGAAATATTACTGCATAACAAAATCATTCCCATTCTCCATGACTATCACCTTTTATATCCGGAAACCCATATCCAAATCATCAATAATTCCACCCCTGACCTTATCTCCGATATCTATCATGGTCTTATTGATATGGCAGTTGTCACTACACTTGCCAATACAAACCTAAATGTACATGAAATTATTTTGGATTCCTTTCAGGATATATTAATTGCAGGGCCATCATTTGCCCACCTGAAAGATAAAGCACTGACTCTTTCTGAATTAGTCCGGTATCCGATTATCAACTTATGGCGGGGAACAGAGACGTATGATTTCTATCGTAAAATTTTTATTTCACATGGTCTGCCGTTTGAACCGATTATCGAAACCGCTACCACAGACCAGGTTCTCACCTTCGTTTCACATGATATGGGGCTTGGTTTCATATCCCCTGCCTATGCTACAAACGCACTAAAAGAAGGGACTGTTTTTCAGATAAACCTTGCTGAAAACATTCCCATACGCAGTATCAGCCTGATTCAGAATATCAGCAGACCTGTCAATGTTGCCGCAGATATCCTGAAAGACATGATTTGCGATATCAGTGATGATACTGCTTTATCGTAATCATTAGAACAGGCTTTATTCATTTTCTCATAATGAAGCTCGCTGATGCTCGCGTAGGTTATCAACCTCGCTTTGCTCGGTTGGTAACATTTTCCCATAAACCTCTGTCAGAACGCTCAATCTTGAAATGTTTTGAGTGCATCTATTGTCTGCTGTATCAATTCATCCAATGTCCAGCCAAGCATTTCCGCGCCACGTTTAATCACTTCACGGTCGCAGCCGGCAGCAAATCCTTTTGCCTTGAACTTCTTTTTTACTGATTTTACTTCCAAATCCTGCACGCTCTTTGACGGTCTCATAAGAACCACTGCGCCAATCAGCCCCGTAAGCTCATCTACTGCATATAACACCTTTTCCATCTCATGCTGCGGTTCTATGTCTACCGTTATCGCATAGCCGTGGCTTGCGGTTGCACGAATCATTCTCTCATCTATTCCTCTCTCCCGCATGATCTCCTGGCTCTTAATGCAATGCTGATCCGGAAACTGTTCAAAGTCCAAATCATGCAGCAAGCCTACAATTCCCCAGAACTCTTTTTCATCACCATAACCAAGCTTATCCGCAAAATACATCATGGTTTTTTCAACAATCTGCCCATGCTGTAAATGAAACTCTTCCTGATTATATTCTGTCAACAAATTCCATGCATCTTCTCTTGTCATGATTAACCGCTCCCGTATATTTTATTTCCTATTGTTTTGATAGGATTTGCAAACAATCATATCACAGGCACATAAATGTTTCAAGTGAATAATTATGCTGTTCTACCATTTCATCATATCGGGCATATCCGTAAACCCTGTTTTCTCTTATCTTGTCAGCAGCCATTTGATTCCTGATGCAGAACGCTTAATCGGTTCTGTAAAATGGTTGCCGAAATTGATACAAAATTCCGTATCAATCTGCTGCCTCCGGTAAAAATCAAATAATTCCTCCGTATTCGCCTGCGCCACCCGTACAAGGAGTGTCATCAGGAGAAATCGGCGGTATATCCCACGGTGCCATATCATGATCCCATTTAAGATTGCTGATTGTAACAAGCGAAAAATCCGGACACCACATTGCCTTAAGTTCCTGCAGCACACACTCTCTTTCCTGAAAACAGAAAAAAGCAACAAACCGTTTTCATAACAACTTAGTCCGCTGCTTTCCTGCTCTTGCTATTCCGTTTCTCTGATTATGCCAGTTTCGGCTCTGTTTTCTTGGTGATAGCCTCTACTTCCTCAACACTCTTTTTTGTTGCAACAGCTATCTGTTCCAGTGTAAAATCATTCTCATTCATAGTCTTAATTATTTCTGCTATGGCACTATTTGTTGCATTTTCTCTAATCCCTTGTGACAAATTACACATGGCACTCACATCCTCTCTTATTCTATCATCTACTGAAATACTGTACTCTTTTTCCATAATCCCTAATTTCTCATCAACGGACAAGTCCATTGACAAAAGCGTACTCAGCAGACGATGCAGTTCATATTTATCATCATGCTCCGGAAGTTCATTTGCTATACCGATCAGGACGATATTTAACAGGTCAAGTCCGCCTTTCCAAGAATGGGAACCTAACAGCTTATCGTCCGTCAGATGTACATAATTCATGCTGTTCTCGTCCATGTTCATACACACCCAAATGGAGAAAACACGTTTTATGTCATTATAGTTTGTCTTGACAAAATCCCTTTCCTTCTGTGAGGAAACAAGACGGCTCACATAAAATCCTGCCAAATCAATCGGAAGTTTTAGAACGTTTCCATTCCCTTATGCCTGTAAATCTAAATTAGAACCGACCACCGTTTGTTGTTTTGCGCTTGCCTTGCCTGCATTATCTTCTTTGACAGCTTCGATAAGTGTTTTCATATCTGTATCATACAGATAAATCGTGCCATCTTCGGAAGAAGCTATTTTTTCTTCTAAAAGCTGCTCTGCTTTGTTCGCAGCTGCTGTTTCATCTTCCTTTACAACTTTATTTTCTGCCGCATTTTCCTGTTCCTTTTCGCTTTCCTTTGCTTCCTCCGTCTTTTCCTCTAATTTCTCCGCAAGCTGCTCCGCATTTTCACGGTTCTTTTCCCTCGACTTTTCAATCTGCTTTTCAGCATTTTCCTGAGCTTCTTTGCGGAGTTTTTCGTTTAATTCATCTTTTCTCACTATAACGGCAAAACTGGAAAAATTGCCATTTTCATCTATATAGCCATGCCTGCAAACCACAGTATGTCCTATTGATTTAAAATAATTATCAACCCATTTGGTAGCCGCTTCCACATCTTTCAATCTCTGCGTATATTCCTTTGCCGCCTGCGGATCATTCTGCATTTTCTCCAAGAGCTTCGGGTTGACATCAACAACGTTCACTTTGCCGTCTTTACTTGTATTAAGCCCATATCCTGTCTGCAATTTGATATATGGTACTTGCTTCTGTAAATTTTTTAGATATTCCTCATTACTGCTGCTCTTTGCTGTTTCCGTGCTTTTTTGCGTAGCTGTTGTTTCCTCTTTCTTTGCTGCTTCCTTATTTCGATATGTGTTTTCATAAACACTGTTGTAATTGTTCACTCCTGTAATTGCCATAATATAATCCTCCCTATTTAGTCAAGTCTTTTTTCCTTATTTTTCAAGGATTTTTTAGCTCCTTGATAAAAAATTTATTTAGAAATCCATTTCCACACTGCACCTATAACAATTTTAATAATTCAATATACCAATTTTCTTTTATTCTGTCATAAGAAATCTGCACTACCATATCCTTTGAATTTCTTTCGTAATAGCAAATTTCTCCCATACCGCCTAAACCGGGGAGTTTGTAAAACCCACCAAAGACAATACAGATATTCCCTCTTGCGTTATTTTTGTCTAAGAAATCCTCAAAAGCCTCCCTGTCAACATAGACATACTGGTCATCATAGGAAATCATCCTGCTTAATTCCTCTGTATCGCATGAAACAATTTTGTTTTCCTTGCCGTATTCACCGACTAAAATATCCTTACTTTCATTACACCGTGCATAAGAATGGTTATGTACAGCCAGCATTATAATGAAAATAATCAGAAAAGCCCCGACTGCCATACATACACACATTTTTTGACAGTATGGACGGAAACCTGCAATTTCTTCCATCCGCCTTTTTATTTCCGCAAAGTCCTTTTCTCCAACGTAGGTAGCGGCAGGCGGTGCATCTTCCATTCCCGAACGCAGCAGCTTCAGGCTTTTCAGCAGCATCATGCCATATTCATGCGCGGTCTTTCCGCTGTTCTGTATACACACCCTGTCACAGATATCTTCCATGTCCGCCCGAAAAGCCTTTTGAAAAATTGTCAGAAACGGATTAATCCACAAAAGGCACCGCAATATATCCCATGCAAAACCGTACCATAAATGCCCTAACCGGATATGTGTCTGCTCATGTTGTACAATGGCTTTCAGTTCCACCCTATTGTAATTGTCTGCCATTACTCTAGGCAGGACAATTTTAGGCTTTAACAGTCCAACCGTGAATGGCGTAACATTCATGTCGGTAACATAGATACGGATATTTTCAAACATGACTTTTTCCATTCCGGCAACCGCCCTCCCCAGGCGCAGCCGCTTTCCAAATATACAGATGACAGCGATCAGAACGCCTGCCATATAGATACGGTCAACCCACAACCACGAAGCCGTTACTGCTGTAATCCTCCATGTTGCTTTCAATACAGTTTCATTTTCGTAAAACAGCTTTAACTTTCCAAGAAACGGGATCACAAGAAATAACGTCCACAGCATTCCCCTTAAAAAAGTCCGTTCTGAAAAAAACTTTTTCCGAAACAGCATCACAAGCCCAACCAGTACAAAGGAAAAGGCTGCGCACCGTACAAGCTGGGTAGTGTAATACACCGCACAAAAATCCATAAGGCTGGTAATTTGTTTCCAATCCGGCATTGCCATCACTCCCCTTTGCCGTGAGATTTGGCACCCCGTTTCCTGCTTTTTTCAAGAATCTCCTCCAATTCCCTGATCTGCTCATCTGTCAGGTCAAAGCTCTGTAACAGTGCCGCCATTGCATTTGTCCCACTGCCGGAGAAATAGCTGTCCACAAACTTTCTGCTTTTCTCTTTCACACATTCCTCCTTCTGCTTTCGCACATAGTAGTGGTAAACCCTTGAATCATGCTCATCTACGGTATAGCCCAAAATATCTTTCTGATTCAGGCGGTTCATCAGGACCCGCACCATCCTCTGCGACATATCCACATTCCCCTGCATCCTCTTATAAACCTCGGAAGATGTCAGCGGAGTGCTGCTTGCCCAAAGGACTTCCATAATCTGCCATTCGCTCGGCGTAATTTCTTCCTTTGCCATGTCTTTTCCTTCCTTTCATTTTATTTCGTTATCTTATATATCGGTTAATTATTGTTAATCATTAATAGTCATTGACGTTTTTGCAGCTTTTGGGCTGCGCCTTTTCTCTCTGTTCCCAAATATTGGCTGCGTTCACGTTTGCTCAAAAAAATAAGGCTGCAATAACTCAATTACCGCAGCCTCAGGCATAGTCTTCCTCCGCCATTCGTTCATATTGATTTTTCGTAGTTCACCTTTCTGATTTATTTGACAAGTCAGATTTGCATTCAGCCTATTCATACTGCTTTCTTCCTGACACGAGCCTTCTTTCGTGACTCTCTGCGCAGTTTTTTTGCAGAATCGTATCCGGAATAGCTCCTGTATATAAACGGAAAAAGTATGACAGAAATCAAAAAATACAGTACCATCACGAAAGGAATCTGCCGAAACACAAGATTTCCTATTTGTAAAATATGTGGATGCAGCAGCGCTTTATTGATGTTCACCAGTATGTCCGTCGTAAAATAAAATACATTCGTAACATTGGAAAGCGGCTTACTGATGAAAATCAACACATAATACATAAAAAACGGTAAACAGACTGCCACTTTTACGGTATGCATCTTTGCTGTGACCAGCATTGTTACGGATGATGACAGCAGACAGGCAATATAGCCGCATACTACAACCAAAAGATAACGCTGCCCCTGTGTCATGACATAAAAACTATAAGGATTCTCAAACTGATATGGCGTGTTAAAACCACTCACCCCCATAATTCCAAATGATATCAATGAAAAAATTCCAGTTCCTACCCAATAAACAATGGTTGTCATCAGTATTCCCACAACGATTTTATTTCTGACTGCTTTTGACCGTCCGTATTTTGTAGTAAAAAATATCATCTCCGCATGATTTCGGAACTCTTCATCAAAAATTCCTGCTGCCAGAAATGCAATGACAACTACCAAAATAAGGAAATAAATCATAATAAACTCTGATCGGTTCTCCCATGAATCGCAAGCTTTGTAATGAATTGGAATCTCTATCTTCCTGTACTGCTCCTTCAGAAATTTCACCTGTTCCGGAGTTTTTCCGTATTCCTCCACCATGTTCTGCAGATTGCCGGCATAAGCATCATATATATGGGTAAGGTCTTTTTCCGTCAGCCAATCCATATCCAAATACAATGCAGTATCATCTATTATATACATTTTAGAAGCAAACCACAAAATTTCCTCATAAGATTGTACAGTTTTTCCCCATTCTGTACGAGGAATATCCCCCTGATATTGTTGTCTTAGTTTGTAATAATTCTCCACTATATCGGCAATCTTTTCCGGTGTCAGTTCTCCCTTCCACTTATTCTTGTCTTTTGCAAGCCTGTACCCGGCGGTAACCCTGGCAATCCCGGCAGGCTCCTTCCCGTCCGCATCTATATATTGTACCCTGCTAACCTCCATAAACGCTAATATGACGGCTCCCAGAAGCATGACAGTCAATAGTACTATCGTGGACCTTTTCGAGAAGAACTTCTTCCATTCAATTTTCAACATCTTCATCACCTGCTTTCTCCCCAAAATACAGCAGAAACGCATCTTCCAGTGTAGGTTCCTCCTGGACTGCGCTTTCAGAGGGCGGGGTCTTGGAGAGTATCCGCAATTCCACGCCACCAGATACATGTTTCACGTTTCCCACCGGATACCTCTGCATATACTGATTCACTTTATCACTTGGAACCGTACACCTCCAGACACCTTCTTCCATGCCGGCTATTAGCTCTTCGGAAGTTCCGGTAAAAAAGAATTTTCCGTCCTTCATCAATATAATCTGTTCTGCAATAAATTCCACATCCGATACAATATGGGTAGAAAGCAATACCAGACGGTCTTTCGCCAATCCACTGATTAGGTTGCGGAAACGAATCCGTTCATTTGGGTCCAGTCCTGCCGTTGGCTCGTCCAGTACCAGAATTTTGGGATCGTTCAGCATTGCCTGTGCAATCCCAACACGTCTTGCCATACCACCAGACAACGCTTTCATCCTGCGTTCCCTATATTTTGAAAGTCCGACCATTTCTAACAGTTCTTTTATTCTTTTCTTTGCCACAACAGAACGGATGCCTTTAATGGATGCAATGTACATCATATAATCGGAAACAGAAAGATCCGGATAAAATCCAAAATCCTGAGGCAGATACCCCAGCAGGTCACGGTACTGTTCCCCCATGCTAAAAATGTCATTTCCGTTCCATGTAATCTTTCCAGCGGTTGGACGGGTCACTGTACACAACATCGTCATCAGTGTCGTCTTTCCCGCACCGTTCACACCTAAGAGTCCATACACCCCTGTTTCCATAGAGTAGGAAACATTATCGACTGCAAACACCTCACCATATTTTTTCGATACATCTTCAAATCTTAATTCCATGTTCTTTCACCTCCAATTTATTTTATACGTCAGATTTGCAGAATCGTACCCCGAACAACTCCTGTATATAAACGGCCAAAGCAGAACAGAAACTACCGCATACAATACTATTACGAATGGAATCAGACGAAATACAACATTTCCTATTTGGAAAAAAACCAGATATTTTGCAGCATTATCCATATTTACGAGTATAGCAGGCATAAAATAGCCCACATTTGTAACCTGGCAAATCGGCCGCATAAGAAAAAACAGCACCCAATATATGAACATCGGTATAAAAATAGCCACTTTTTCAGTATGCATTTTTGCTGTTACCAACATCGTTATAGATGCCGACAACAGACTGGCAATATAACCACATACTACAACCAAAAGATATCGCTGCCCCTGTGTCATATCATACATAATATAGGGGTCTTCAATCTGACATGGCGTATTAAAACCGCTCACTCCCATAAGTCCAAATGAAACCAATGACATAATCCCGATGACTGCCCAATAAACAATTGTTGTTGTGAGCATTCCTACTGCAATTTTATTTCTGA
>JAMPAW010000064.1 GCA_023666975.1 Clostridium sp. | reverse complement strand
TCATTTGGTAGAGCACCTGACTCTTAATCAGGGTGTGCGGGGTTCGAGCCCCCGGCGGCCCACTTACAAAGGAATCGATTTGATGTCGTAGCACATTGGGTTGGTTCTTTTTTTGTTATTTTTTACGTAGAAGGTTTGTGCAAAATCACTATAATTTTTTGCTGTTTTTACGAAAAGAAAATCATTGTGCACAAGGAAATAAATTGGTATAATAATAAATAGAGATTTTTTGTGGCAGATAGACGAAATAGCTGCCTGCTACAAAGCAGATTGCCGTGAAGTGTAACAAAGATGTGTAAAAGGGGTGTGATAACAAAGTGAAAGGTAAACAAATTAAATATTTGATTCTGATGACCGTGATGTGGTTTGCGGTTTTGGCCTGTACAGGACGGGCAGAGGCAGCAGATTACAAAACCGTAAGCGGTACCTGTGATTATGATTATGCCTATCAGGTGTTGAAGCTGGTGAACGAACAGCGCAGTAAGGCCGGTGGAAGCAGTCTGGTAATGGACGAGGAATTGCTGAAGGTGGCGATGATGAGGGCTGCGGAGTGTACGGTTGAGTTTAGCCATAGCAGACCAAACGGAACGCTATGCTTTGACGCATCGGACAAAATGTACGGGGAAAATATTGCTATGGGCTACGGAACACCGAAAGCAGTTGTGTCAGGCTGGATGAGTTCAGCGGGACATAAGGCAAACATACTGAACAGCAGTTATCAGTCCATAGGTATCGGCTGCTTTCATAAAGGCGGCAGTACATACTGGGTGCAATGCTTTGGTTTTGACGAGGCACAGGAGGCGGCAAATCCCGGAAACAGCCGGAATACCTATCAGGTGTCACTGTCTGCTTCCAAAGAGACAACGCTGATAAAGACCGAGAGTGTGCAGGACGAAGAGCCGGAAGAGGGGGATAATCCGCTGGCGACCAAGGTCTCTGGATTTAAGGTTAAGGCGGGCAGCAGAAAGCTTACCCTTACATGGAAGAAAAAGGCAGGCGTTGACGGGTACCGGATTCAGGTGTCCACGAGCAAGTCTTTTAAGAACGGGCAGACTTTCACCGTGAAATCGGGGACGACCAAAAAGGTGATAAAAAAGATTAACGGAAAACAATTAAAGAAAAATAAAAAGTACTATGTCAGAATCAGTGCTTACATCAAGAGCGAGGGAGCTGACGGAACTGAACGGAAACAATATAGCAAATGGCAGAGTGCCAGCAAGAAAACAAAGTAGCAGGGAAGGAGATTATTTATGAGACAAATGGGAAAGACAGGAAAGAGAAAACGAATTAGTGCATGGCTGCTCACGGCAGTGATGGTGCTGAGTTTGGTGATGGTGCCGGCTGGGACGGTTGAGGCGGCGGAAGGAGATAAGATCACTGTAACCGGAGCGAAGGATACTTCTAAAGCAGTACATGTCAAGGTAACGGAGGAAAAAGTAATAACACAATGGGACGACGGTACGGTTCTTTCTGAACCATTGACTCAATACAAAGTTGAGATTGTGAATGGAAGCAGTGAGACAATCAGTGATTGGGAATTAACCATTGCCTGCAGTAGTCTTAGCACTTTTAATGCAGGCTGGAATGGTGCTTCTAAAAGTGGAAATAATATTAAAGTAGGTACATATAAGGGTACTGGGAATGATGGCGTATGGACGAATGCCACGATTGCCGCAGGGGAAAGTGCCAGTGGCGCAGGTTTTCAGGTAGCAGCAAAAGAATTGGAAAATGCGACCTATACATTAATTTATAAGAAGGGGGAGTCCTCTGGCTCTGTCAGTGTGGATGATACGGCAACGGACCCAGCCCAGATCGGGAGTACGTCTTCTAAAGTGACAGCCACAATTACTAAGAGTAATATTGCTGGAGATTACCATGAGTATTATTTACAAGTAAGTAATGGGCTTTCTGGAGAGAATATTTCTGATTGGGTGGTTGCAATTCCGTTAACGGGTGTTACCGGAGTACAAAATTGGGCGAGTGAAGGTTGGGCGAAAGTTCAGGCTTATTATACTAGTGATTATTTGTATGTGTCACCAGTGGGAGATGCTGTTATTTCTGCTGGCACGACTTTCGGCTCTTCTACAGAAGGTGCATACAAGTTTAATTATAAGGGAAATAATGATGTGGATAGTGCCAAAGTAGTAGTATATTATAAGACTGGTTCTTCAGCTACAGGGGCTTTTGATAAGGTTATAGATAATGCTAATGTGGACAGTGGATCTGGCGGAGGCGGAAGCATTGGTGGTTCTGGCAGTGTACAAGGAGATACAACAACAAATTTAAATTTAGAAGTAGAATATAATTTTGCAAAATTATTGCAATATTCGTTATATTTTTATGATGCTAATATGTGTGGTGAGTTAGAGGGGAAATGTGCGGTAGATTGGAGAAAAAATTGTCATTTGGCTGATAAAAAGGCAACGTATAACGGAAAAACAGTGGATGTATCAGGAGGATTCCATGATGCCGGAGATCATGATAAGTTTGGTCTGCCACAAGGATATACTGCCTCCATGTTAGGAATTGGCTACTATGAGTATAAGGATGCATATACGAAAACGGGGCAAACAAGTCATTTTAAAACGATTTTAGATTATTTCTGTGATTATTTTGTACGGTGTACTGTATTGGATGGATCTGGAAATGCGCAAGCATTTTGTTATCAGGTCGGGGACGGTTCATCCCACTCGTATTGGGTAAGTGCCGAGAAAGAGAACATTAATAGACCTGCTTATTTTGCAGATAGTTCAAATCCGGCAACGGATCAGGTGAGCGAGGCGGCAGCAGCACTTGCAATTCATTACCTGAATTTCGGAAATGAGACATACCTTGATTATGCAAAAAAGTTATTTGCAATGGCAAAGAAAAATAAAAAGGCGGCAAAGACTACAGATAACGGAACCTTTTATACATCCAGTTCATGGGCGGATGACTATTGTCTTGCGGCTGCGTGGTTGTATAAAGCGACAAAAGATAGCGATTATTTAAGTGAATATAATGCTAATAAGGGTGCTATTGAGGCAGGAGCTTGGCCATCATGGGATCAGGTAGGACCGTATGCGTTGGCTTATGGAGGAGATGATTTTTCTCCTTTGGCGGCAAATGCTACAGCAACGATTAACCAAACAACGACAATTAGCAACGGTTATGCATATTTATGCATGTGGGGATCTGCAAGATATAACAGTAATATACAATTGGAAGGTTTGATTTATGATAAAAATACCGACAAAGACCAATATACAACATGGGCAAACGGTCAGATGAAATTTCTGCTCGGAAATAGTGCGGATAAGAGGTGCTATGTTGTAGGTTATAATGAAAATTCCAGCAAGTATCCACATCATCGTTCTTCATCAGGATATGGTGGGTTCCCTGATAGCGGATATCAAACGGCAGTACAGGCGCATGTCTTGATGGGGGCATTGGTCGGAGGAATTGAGGGTTCAGATGGAACCTATCATGATTCGTCAGCAGATTACTACTGTAATGAAGTGGCAATTGATTATAATGCCGCTTTCACTGGTGCGGTAGCGGCATTATATCTTTTAAATGAAGAAGATGAGGATCAAATGCTGGATTCTAATTATGCAATTGACAGTTCGGCTACCTGTCCAGCAAATGAGGGGGGAATTGCAGCAAATGGTTCAGAAGAGATAGTGAAAACGGAATTGAAGGATACGGATATAGAATTTCCTACAGCTAAGGGTATTACATATGGACAGACATTAGCAGCAGCAATACTATCAAAAACTTCTGACGATTATGGCGGATATGCATGGAAAGATGCAACTATAAAGCCGACTGTAGGTACAAAGGAATATGAAGTTGAATATACGCCAACAAATGCAAAGAACTATGACTATTCAAAATTAACAGGATATGATACAGCAAGCAAAAAGGTAATTAGAAAAGTAAGTGTAACTGTTTCTCCCAAAATCATCACCGAAATTACTTTCCCAACAGTATCCAGCACAGTAACGGCAGGGACAAAGCTAAGCGGTATCAAACTTTCCAAGACCTCTGATGATTATGGAACCTTTGCTTGGAAAAATCCGGATACGGTTGCCAAAGGTTCGATGACGGGAGCTGATGTTGTATATACATTAAAAGACAGCGCAAATGTAGAGATCAGTGCAGCTGTTGCAGGTGTTAATGCCGATAAGAGTGCAGTGACCCGGAATGTTGCATTTACAGTGACGAAGAAAAAACTGACGATTACCGGGCCTTCAAGCATTACGGTTAATGCAGGAACAAAACTGACAGAGGTTGACATTCCGCTTACTGGAACGAATGCTTTTAGTGTTGGCGATGTAGAAGGAACATTTTCATGGGAAGAGGCAGATAAGACGCTAACGAGTAAAGATAAGTCATTTACGCTAGTCTTTACTCCGGATGATACAGACAGTTATGATTCTGCCAAAAAGACGGTTACGTTTAACGTACAGAAAATAGCGAATCCGAAAACACCGGAAAAGCCGGTTCTTACCAGCAAGACGGCAGAATCGGTTACCCTGACTGTATATGCAGGAGCGGGAAAAGTTGAATATGGCTGCAAATCCGGCAGCGGAAATTATAAGTGGCAGGCAAGTAATGAATTTATAAATTTATCACCATATACAACCTACACCTTTGCTGAGCGTTTTGTGGCAGATGATATTTATAATGCGGGTAGTGCGAGCGAGGCTCTTGAGGTGACCACTTATCTGTCAGAGCAGGATTGCTATAAGATAGACTTATCAAAAATTTCCGACAAATATGTGGATGCACATAACGGAACGATTTCCTATGACAGTAAGACGAAGACGGTTACGTTATTGGAGAACGAGGCCTATACAATTACAGGCAAGGGCAATGATATTACGATTTCCTGCGAAAGCGCCAATACTGTGACACTGGATAATGCAGAGTTCAAGAGATTAGAGGCAGATTCGGATGTAGTGATTAAGCTGATTGGAAAGAATGTTGTTACAGAAGGAATTAGCGGAAATGACATTACGATTCAAAACGGTAGTCAAACGGCAACAGCGGGAGCGTTAACCGTTTCCGGCAACAGTGACGGAGCCATTTATGCAGAGAGCATTACATTGGAAAGCGGGCAGGTAACGGCTACTGGAAGCGGTACAGCTGCAGCACTAAAAGCCAGTGACACTATTGAATTGTTTGGTGGAAGTCTGACGGCGAATGCAGATGCAGGAGTAATACCAATACAGGCAACTACAATTAAATTAGATGGCTGTCAGGTACAGTCAAAGGCAGATCCGATATATTCTCCGAAACCGGTGGATAAAAATGGAAACGAGGTTAGTACATGTACGGTTACTTACAAAGAAGGAGATACTGAATCTGAACCGTATTCTGTAAATGTGGGTGGAGAAATTACCCTTAAAAGTTTGACACGGAAAAAAGGCTTTAAAGCTCAAGGCTGGACGGTAGAGGGTTCCGATGAAATGTTACTTCCGGGCAGTAAGGTAACGGTGAGTGCAGATATTGTATACATTGCGAAGTATGAGGAAATTACAGACAGCATAACCGTCGAAGTAAAAGAGGAAGTGACACCACTTACAGTGGGATATGCGTCAGATGAAGGAATATTGGTAACGATAACCAATAGGACAAATGTAACATTAGATGAGATTAAGCTGGATTTGGCTTCCGATGATGATTTTACAATAGATGTGGACCGTTTGCAGAATGTTGCTGCTGGAGATTCAGAGAACATTTATGTAAAACTGAAAAAAGGAAAAGGTGTTAGTACAGATGGCTATAAGGTAAAACTTACCGTAAGCTGTGATGAGCTGCAGGAGTCAAAAGATATAATTGAGACGGAGATAACAAGAACGGTTAAGAAGGCTCAGGCTGCAAAGCCGAACGATAAGCCGGTTATTGTGGACAGAACAAGTGATGCCATTACGTTGGATTTAGTAGATGGTGTACAGTATGGTATTAAGAAGGGTGGAGAGTTTGACTGGCAGGATTCCCGTGTATTTGTGGACTTAGAGTCAAATACAACCTATACATTTGCAATCCGTTATAAAGCCACAGATGATGAGGAGGCAAGCGAGCCAAGTGACACCGTAGAGGCAACGACTTTGATGTCCCAGAAAGACAGCTACGTGGTAGACGTCACCAAGTTAGAGGATGCCGATTATGTAGGTAACCACGGTGATACGATTTCCGTAGACAACAATACCTTAACCTTGGAAAAAGAGGGAACTTACACGATTACAGGCGAGAATCCGAATGTGACGATTGTGGCGAAGGAAAATGTAACCATTATTCTGGATAATGCAGAGGTGGCAGCAATTAAGGGTGACAAAAATATTACAATACAGTTAGTGGGTTCATCCAAGATTGGTTCGGATACAGAGAATGCCAGTGCAATTGAAGGTGGAACGGTTACCATTTCAAAGGGTGAGACAGAAACTGGAACGGTCACCATTCAGGGCGGAACCGGAGCAGCAGGTATTAAGGCTGGCGAAGTCACCATTACAGACGGAACCGTAACGGTGACTGGCGGAACTGGAGCAGCAGGTATCGAAGCTGATGAAGTAACCATTACGGGTGGAACCGTAACGGTGACTGGCGGAGCTGGCGATACAGCAGCGATTGACGCTGATAAGGTGACGATTACCGGAGGAACCGTGAGCGTAACCGGACAGGGCAATAAACCGGCGATAGATGCAGCAGACAAGAAGATTACGATAGAAATTAAAAAGACGGACGGAGAGGACTATAAAGACCCGGAAGGTTCAGAAGACCCTGATAAAAAGGATGAGAAGAAGCCGGTGGAATCCATTAAGGTTACTCTGTCTGCGGCCAGCATTACCAAAGGGCAGACGGCAACGGCATCAGTGGAAGTGTTACCGGCTGACGCAACGGATAAGACGGTTACCTGGTCCAGCAGTAAGTCTTCAGTGGCAACTGTTTCGCCAAGTGGTGTAGTTACAGCGGTTGCAGCAGGTAACGCAAAAATTATTGCAACGGCAAATGACGGAAGCGGTATAAGTGGAGAGGCTGAGATAACGGTTAAGGATGACAGTCAGACAGGTGGTCAGGATAACGGTCAGGCTGATGATGAGGCAATCAAGGCTACCGGCATGACGATAACGGCAGATGTGAAAGGGGCATCGGATGTTCCGGTTAAGAGTACATTTAAGCTGGCACCAAAGAAGAAGATGGCACTGAATATCACCTTTGCACCGGAAGATGCGGCTGAGGAAGATTTAACCTTTACTAGCAGCAATTCGAGCATTGCAACAGTAGATGAAGATGGACAGATTACTGCGGGTAAGAAAGCTGGTACGACAGTCATTACGGTTACTGCGGAAGGCGGACTGAAAAAGACCTTTAAGGTGCAAGTGATGAAAAAGCCGGTAAAGAAGGTGAAAATCAAGGCGTCTAAGAAGGTCGTAAAGGTAAAGAAGAAACTGAAATTAAAGACTGCCCTTACTCCGAATAAAAAACAGGCAAGTGATTCCGTATACTGGAAATCAAGTAACACGAAGGTTGCAGTAGTTTCTGCTTCAGGCGTGGTACAGGGAGTTAAGAAAGGTAAAGCGAAGATTACGGCTGTAGCTACAGACGGAAGTGGCAAGAAAGCAACAATAACGATTCAGGTAAAATGATAAGGTAAAGTTAATACAATGAAAAGGAGCTACGCACTAGCACATTAAAAATTGACTAGTGCGCAGCTCTTTTTTTCGTTTGGAATAAAGCCTGTAATCTCAGGAAAAAGTGTAAATTAAGCAAATTATACCCTAAAAAGTGCGGTTTATTCCTAATCGGTTGATATCCTCTGTCGATGTGATAGTTTAAGAAAAAAGGAAATGGAGGAATCACGATGATGAAAAATGAGGGAGATACGATGAAGATACGAAAAAGGCTGTCATTTTTTATGACAGTAGTTATGTTGTTATCTTCAGGTTCTGCTATGCCGGTCAGGGCAGAAGAGCAGATCAGTCAGACGGCAGGCGGTTCTGGGGGAAGTGTAAAAGCAGAAGACCTGCAGATAGGTGATTATGTGCAAATGGGTTCATATTATGATGAGCCAATACTATGGCGGTGTGTGGATATTGATGAAAAAGGAATGCTTATGTTGTCAGATAGAATTTTATGCCTAAAAACTTATGATGCACCGGGTGAAAATGAGTCAGGCTCCCATAGCAGATATGCAGGCAGAAAAACTCATGGGTCGAATTACTGGAAGGACAGTAATATCCGTCAATGGCTTAATTCGGATGCGGCGGCTGGTGAGATAGCGTGGACCTGCGGTAATCCGCCAAGTGAAGAGAACACGGAACATAATGCCTATGCGGATGAAGCGGGGTTTTTAAATGCGTTCACTTCTTTGGAAAAAGAGGTAATAAAGCCTGTTACGCAGAAGTCGCTTCTGGCGGCTGCCGATAAGGAAATTGCGGGTGCAAAGGGCAGTGAATTACATACATATAATAAAATCATATATTCTGTAAGTGATGGCAGGCTTGTATATGAAAGTATACTGGAAAATTACGATGATGCATATTTTGAAGAGGTAGAGGACAGAGTATTCCTGTTGGATGTAAAGCAGATACAAAATGTATTTAATAATACTCCTAAGCTGGGGCTTTGGTATCATATAGGAAAACTTACCGATAAAGCGGTAGAAAACAGCGATTATAAGAGTTCCTTGATTAAAGCGGATGAAGATTGGTATAACTGGCTGCGTTCACCTTATGTACATGATGAAGGGAATCAGTGTTCTGTTCGGCATGTGAACAGGGATGGTCAAATTGGCAACAGTGTGACGAAAGCAGATGATATCGGAGTCCGCCCTGCCTTTTATATAAAAGAAGATACCGTGTTTCCAACGGGTGATGGGAAAGCGGATACCCCGTATCTGCTAACGGGTGAGGATTCCCATACCCATACGCTGACACATTATGATGAAGCAGCAGCGACCTGCACCGAGCCGGGAACAGGAGAATACTGGAAGTGCGAGGGAGAAGACGGCTGCGGGAAAATGTTCCGTGATGAAGATGGCACAGTAGAGACTGAAGATATTCCGGAAGGGGAGGAAGCAAAAGGCCATAGCTATGGCAATTGGGAGATAACGGCTGCACCGACACTGGAAGCAAAGGGGGAAGCAAGGCGTGTCTGTCAGGCAGACGAAACGCATAAGGAAATAAAAGAACTGCCCGTGCTGACGGACACAGAGGTGTGGACGGAAGGAGAGCAAAAACAGCCGACGGAGAAAGAAAGTGGCTCGCAGCAGTACATCTCTGAATTTGGCACGGTGACAGTTACAATTCCCGCAACAGGTGGTACCCCACCCTTGCCAGCAGAAGAGGAGGAGAAGAAACCGGATAAAGAAGACGATAAACCAGACATAAAAGAGGAAGAAAAGAAGCCGGATAAAGAAGACAATAAACCAGATAAAGAGTGGCAAGAACAGCAGGAGCAGAGAGACATGACATTAAATGCCGGACTGAAAGTCAGTCAGGAAGGCAAAAAAATTAATATATCATGGGGAAGATTGTCTGATGCTGACGGCTATAATGTATATGTGCAGTATTGCGGCAGGAAATTTAATAATAAATCACTCAATCAGGTGGTAGGTGCAAAAAATACAAGTATTAAAATAGAAAAAGTAAATGGAAAAAAGCTGAACCTTAAAAAGAATTATAAGGTTTATGTAGAAGCCTATAAGCTGTCAGACGGACAAAAGAAAATACTGGGGAAAACGATCACTGCTCATATTGTTGGGAAGAATAATTCAAAATATACGAATGTTAAAGCAGTCAAGGTGAAGAAAAATTCATATACACTGAATCAAGGTGGTACAGTGACGATAAAAGCAAAAGCGGTATTAGTAAGCAAAGGTAAAAAACAGCTTTCCAATGCCCATGCCAGAGAGTTTCGTTATGCCAGCAGCGATAAACAGATTGCAACGGTATCAAAAAATGGCAAGGTTAAAGCCGTAGGAACGGGTACCTGCATTGCTTACGTCTATGCCAGAAACGGATATGCCGAAAAAATAAAAATAACGGTAAAATAATCCCTTTATAGAGTGTGAACAAATTTTTTAAAAAGATATACAAAATACTCCGAATAGGCCAGTCGCTATTCGGAGTATTATACATTTATTCCCGCGAGCAATGAGCCAAGTGCGTGCTTGCACGAGCATTTGGCGAATGCCGCGAGGGTCAATACCCCGTTGCTTGCATCGGGGTTATTGACTTCAATAAACAGAAAAAGTACTTACATAGAGGCAAACAAGGCAGCGATTTCATCAGGAGAGAGCTGCTTGTTTGGGTCATTCGGAAGGTCGGCCAGTGTAGGCGGTTCCGGAGTGGCTTTTGCAATCGCTTCGTCCATTTTCTTTTCTTCTGCCAAAGCGTCCTTTGCCGGCGCGGGTTCTGCCGCGGCAAACAGTGCAGCGATTTCATCGGAAGATAACTGTTTGTTCGGGTTATCATCAGCAGGTGCTGCAGGAGATGCCGGTTGTGGCGCAGCCTCCGCTTTCTTTGGAGCGGGTTCTGCGGCAGCAAAAAGTGCACTGATTTCGTCAGGCGAAAGCTGCTTATTTGCATTGTCCATTGTGTCCGTCTGTACTGCCTCCTCCTTTGGCTGTGAACCGTCAATGACCGTAAAAGTTGGAGTGGCGGCTTCTTCAAGGTTGTGTGATTCCTCTGCCTGAGAAGCACCAAGTAAGACATCGAGTTCGTTGGCTGTCTCAAGCAGGTCATCGAGACTGTCGCTGTTTTCGCTCTGTGAAGCACTGAGTATGTCGTCAAGGCTGGTACTGTCTTCTGCCGGAGAAGAACTGCTGTTGTCTTCCGGCTGCAAAGCACCGAGCAGGTCATCGAGGCTGTCGCTGTGTTCAGCTTGCGAAGCACTGAGCAGGTCATCAAGGCTGTCACTGTCTTCTACCGGAGAAGAACTGCCGTTGTCTTCTGGCTGCGAAGCACCAAGCAGGTCGTCAAGGCTGTCGTTGTGTTCAGCTTGAGAAGCACTGAGCAGGTCATCAAGGCTGCTGCTGTCCTCTACAGGAGAAGAACTGCCGTTGTCTTCCGGCTGCAAAGAACCGAGCAGGTCGTCGAGACTGGCACTGCTTGCCTGTGGGAAAGCTTCGGTCAAGTCATCAGCTGTGCTGTTCATGCCTGCCATATTTGCAGGGGTGGCGGCCGAAGGGATTTGAATGTGCTCAATATTGTGGGATATATTTTGTAGTTCTTGTGCCAGCGTGTTTAGCTGGTTACTCATTTCCTCATCTATTCCTGAGGGCTGTGCCTTCAGATAATTGACGATATCTTCCAAGAGAGATACCATATCCGTGTTATTCGGCTGAATCTGGTCAAACCCCTGTATCATCGTATTGCTCAACTGATTGCGCAAATCCTTCAGCGTCGAGATAAGTTTGGTGGTATTGCTTAAATCATATTTTATCATTAATTTGGTAGATTTGTTCTGAGCATTGGATATGTAGGATAAATTCTTGTAGAGCGCTTCCTGGCTTTCCATATAATTGTTTTCTAACGTTACCACGGATTGAGCAATCTGTCTGGTATAGATGAAATTGGCCTTGGCGATCCGTGTCTGCATATTGTTGATGTTCTCGATTAATGAGGAAATGTCATCTATGCTGTCACGCATACGAACATTGTAAGAGGTATTCTGTTTTGAGACAAAAGCAATAATATTCTGTGTCATAATAAATGCAGTAATCAGGAATATTACGCTCATTCCCGCAACAGCAAAAATAATGTCATGATACATAATCATCGTATAGATTAATGCGATTCCCGCTGCTAGTGCCGCCAGCACTGATAATGCCAGCTTTTTGTCCTGTTTGTTCATAATGTTGTACCTCCATGTTATCTTTCCTGCACTCGAATGTGCGTTTCGTCATTATTTATATATTATACACGAAAAAAGGAAATCCGTAAAGAAAGATGTGGCTATAAGATACGTTCTGCAATAAATACGGCAGCGCAGGCCAGTAAGGCGACAGTTAACAGTTTCTTTTCCCTGTAGGCGGCGATAACGGCAACTGCAAATCCGATAAGAGCAGAGTATGTATTGGCGGTAGAAGATAAAATTGCCGGAAAGGTCATTGCGGCGAGGCAGGCATACGGCACATAGTAAAGGAAAGATTTGATATAGGTATTGGTGATTTCCTTTTTTGAAAGTGCTAGTGGCAGCATGCGGATGAAATAGGTCACTCCGGCCATGGTCAGGATATAGAGGTAGATATTGTGTTTCATGTTGCAAATTCTCCTTACATGTTCTTATTTTATTAGGTAATTGTAAAATTTCTTATTTTCAAAATCTGATTGTTCAATACGGAAATGTCATAAGCAAGGCACGTTGAAAATGCCAGTGCTTAGCGGGGTTCATCTTCAATAGGCTTTAGCTTTGCCGCAATTCCGGCTACAATTATCGTAGTGAAAATAATGACAAAGCCGGAAGTGATTTCTTTCAGTCCCGGAAGTATCGAACATAAAAAGCTGAGTCCCATGGAGCACAAAACGACAAGCAGAATAGCAAGGTCCTTCTTTGCCGGCGGGATGATAATGGCTAAGAACATTCCGTAAATGGCAATGCCCAGCGCACTCATGATAAATGAGGGGAGGAGGTTTCCGGATATAGCGCCTGCCAACGTACCCAGCACCCAGCCGGGAACGGCGACAGTGGTAATTCCGTAGTGGTAAGCGGGGGATAGGGTATCGGTCAGGCTGGCGTCCAGTGCAAATATTTCGTCTGTCACGCTGTATGCCATTAGATACCGATGCCGGTTTGGCGCTGTTTTGTCCAGTTTTTGTGCCAGTGAAAAGGACATCAGGCAGTATCGGAGATTGATAATGAGCTGTGTCAGGGCAAGCTCAAGGTAAGTGCCGTTCGCGGCGATTATCGCAAGTCCGGAAAATTGTCCTGCTGATGTGACATTCGTCAGTGAGATTAATGCAGCCTGCCAGATACCCAATCCGTTTGTTACCGATTCCATTCCGAAAGTAAAAGATACGGCAAAGTATCCCAGAGCAACGGCAATTCCGTCGTGCAGGCCGTCTTTATAGGTGTGCTTCATGAGATAAATCCTCAATTCCGTAGTATTTGTTTATCATTTTATCCAAACCGCATTTCTGGATTTGACCCTGAATAGTTTATCATGATACACGGGAAATGGCAAAAGAAAATTTGATAATATGATTTGTGTAGGAACTTGCACAAATGGAGAAGGATAGTAGACGATGAAAAACGATAAAGAACATAAAAAACATTTTTTGAAATAACAAGTGTCAGTTTGTGGGGTTCGTGTTATAATAACAATATATTCAGCAGAACAGCGAAGTGGGTGTCAGGAATGGTATTTTATTGCAAAGGAGTGAATATGTATGACAGCAATACAGAAAAGAGCGTTTGAGATGATACGGCGTTTGCCTGATGATAAAGTATATCATATTGTACAGTTGCTTGAGGGAATGGATGTTTTGGCTTCACCTGTATCTGATGGAGAAAAGACATTAGAGCAGATGGCATATGAAGATTTACAGAAATTCCGCAGATGTAGTGAGGTAGATATTGATTATAAGGCAGAGCTGGCGCAGGCAAGGGAGGAGAAATATGCGGGTATTGATTGATACGAATATTCTGCTTGACGCTTTGATGGGACGTCAGCCTTACTATGATTTTGCGGACCGTATCATTAAGTTGTGTGCGGACAAAAAAGTTGAAGGGAAAATGGCTGCTCATTCTGTCCCGAATATCTTTTATATTTTGAGAAAAACTATGTCTGATGAAGAACGCCGAAAGGTATTAAAAGATCTCTGCCAGATTGTCAAAGTGGAGGGACTGGATTCGTATAAAGTCATCTCAGCTATTGATAATAAGGATTTCTTGGATTTGGAGGATTGCCTTCAGGAAGAGTGCGCAGTTGCAATGACAGCGGATTATATTGTGACAAGGAATGTAAAAGATTTTGCTCATTCGAGAATCCCGGCAGTTTTGCCAGAGGATTTTTTGAAAAAATGTGAATAGATGACGGAATAGTATTGCAAAAATGTTTGGGGTGGAATGATGAAAATCTTGATTGATACACATATAGAACTTTGGGCATTAATGGATGACACAAAGAACAATGAATCAGAAATGTTTTGAAAGGTGGTATGGAAAATGTCTGCATGGGAAAAGCAGGTGCTTCAATCTGTGTCTGGGATAGGCGAAGCATATAGAGAGCCGCTATTGGAGATTATCAGGGCATATGCCCGGTCTGTGAAGATAGGAGATTCGGATGTCGGCAGAATGGATTTGCAGGAGCCGTTATCTGACAAGAAGAAAGCGCTTATGAGAATGGAAGAATTGAGGGCAGAGTTTACTTTCCCTACAGATTTTGATCCTGACAGAGAACTGGAAGAAGCGAGGGCCGCAAAATATGGTAGTATTGGTTGATGCAAATATAATTATTGATTATTACTGTGAAAGAGAAGAATTTTATAAAGCTTCTAAAGCTGTGATGACATGGTGCGGTGAGGACGGTGTAAATGGGTATGTGGCATTCCATTCACTCTCGAACATTTGGTTTATATTGAGGAAATCGCCTGAAAAAATCCGCAGGGAGATTTTATTGAATATTTGCAAGGTGCTTACCGTTGCAGGTGCAGATCAGGAAGAAGTGGTTAAGGCAATAGAAAATTCTGGCTTTCAGGACTTTGAAGACTGTCTGCAGGACAGATGTGCAGCTAGTGTAGCGGCAGACTATATTGTGACAAGAAATAAGAAAGATTTTGCCATGGCGGAAACAAAAGCAATCACGCCGGAAGAGTTTTGTGAATTGATGAAAAAAGGCAAATAGGTGTGGAAGGAGAGGTTTTTATATGTCAGAATTTAAACTTCATTCAGAATACCAGCCCACCGGCGACCAGCCGCAGGCAATTGCGGAGTTAGTCAAGGGCTTTCAGGAAGGGAACCAGTTCCAGACACTCCTTGGTGTCACCGGTTCCGGTAAGACCTTCACGATGGCAAACGTGATCGCCCAGCTTAACAAGCCGACACTTGTCATAGCGCACAATAAAACACTTGCAGCCCAGCTATACAGTGAGTTCAAGGAATATTTCCCGGAAAACGCCGTTGAATACTTCGTGTCCTACTATGACTATTACCAGCCGGAGGCGTATGTTCCGTCCACGGACACCTATATTGAGAAGGATTCCTCTATCAATGATGAGATTGATAAATTGAGGCATTCCGCAACGGTTGCTTTGATTGAGCGGAAAGATGTCATTGTCATTTCCTCGGTTTCCTGCATTTACGGTATCGGTTCGCCGGAGGATTATGAGGAGATGATGCTGTCGCTCCGCACGGGAATGACTTATGAGTGGGACAAACTGATTACCGATTTGATTGATATCCAGTATGAGAGAAGCGAAATGGATTTTAAGCGGGGAACGTTCCGGGTGCATGGAGATGTGTTGGAGATTCTTCCCGTGTCAACGTTCGAGGATGCAATACGGATTGAATTTTTTGGAGATGAGATTGACCGTATGGTGGAATTTGATCCGCTGACCGGGGAGGTCAAGCGGGGAATTAACTGCGCCTTTATTTTTCCGGCTTCGCATTATGTGGTTGCGCAGGAGAAGATTGAACGGGCAGTGGAGGAGATTGAACAGGAGTTAGAAAGGCAGGTTGCCTATTTCAAAGAAAATGATAAGCTGATTGAGGCGCAGCGGATTAATGAGCGGACACATTTTGATATGGAAATGCTGAAGGAGACCGGATTTTGTTCCGGCGTGGAGAATTATTCGCGACCGCTTGCCGGATTGGAGCCGGGGGCCACACCCAATACGCTGCTGGAATTTTTTAAAGATGATTTCCTGATGATTATTGACGAGTCCCATATCACGGTTCCGCAGATTCGGGGCATGTATGCCGGTGACCGTTCGAGGAAGCAGACACTGGTGGATTTTGGTTTCCGCCTGCCGTCGGCGCTGGATAACCGCCCGCTGCGGTTTGATGAATTTGAGGAAAAAGTGGACCAGGTTATGTTTGTATCGGCAACTCCATCTGATTACGAAGCGGAACATGAACTGCTTCGGACGGAGCAGTTGATTCGCCCGACCGGGCTGCTCGATCCGCTGATCGAGGTGAAACCGGTAGCGGGACAGGTAGATGATCTGCTCTCCGAGGTAAATAAAGAGGTAGAAAAAGGACATAAGATATTGGTTACGACTCTGACGAAGCGGATGGCAGAAGATTTAACGGATTATCTGCGGGATCAGGGAGTTAAGGTAAAATACCTGCATTCCGATATTGATACATTGGAGCGGATTGAGATTGTCCGGGATTTGCGCATGGGTATTTTTGATGTGCTGGTCGGTATCAATCTGCTGCGGGAAGGCCTGGATATTCCGGAGATTACGCTGGTCGCCATTTTAGATGCGGACAAGGAAGGGTTTCTGCGTTCGGAAACCTCACTGGTACAGACCGTGGGACGTGCTGCGCGGAACAGCGAGGGACGGGTGATCATGTATGCGGATGAGATTACCCGCTCCATGCGTGCGGCGATTGATGAAACCAACCGCAGAAGGGAAATTCAGGATGCGTATAACAAGGAGCATGGGATTACGCCGACGACGATTCAGAAATCCGTCCGTGACCTGATCACCACATCGACCGAGGAAGACTTAGAGGCACTGAATGCGGCATTTAAGGAAAAGGACATCGAATCCATGACGAAAAAGGAGCTTCAGGAGCAGATTAAGAAGTACACGAAAAAGATGGAGACAGCGGCGGCAGAGCTCAATTTTGAAATGGCGGCAGAGTACCGGGATAAGCTAAAAGAGCTTAAGGTGGCACTGCGGGATTATGATAGTTGATATATCGTGTTTGTGGTGCATTCATAAAGCTACAGAGTGTGGGATTATGACAGTTGATATATCATGCTTGTGGTGCACTCATAAGCTGCAGATTGCGGGATTATGACAGTGAATGGATAGAAACGGTTTTAGGGTTCGCATTTGAAAACCGGAGTAAAGTTACAGCGAGGTAGAAATGGATACGAGGGAATATAAGACAACAGAGCTTTTGAAACGGTTTATACCTTATTATAAGCCGCATATCGGAACTGTGGTGTTAGACTTGTTTTGTGCATCACTGACAACGATCTGTGAACTGGTGCTGCCACTGATCATGCGCTATATCACGAACGAGGGCATGCGGGACCTGGCGGCATTGTCCGTGTGTACCGTGTTGATGCTTGGCGGGCTTTATTTTGTCCTCCGCATTGTGGACAGCGTAGCGAATTATTATATGGCGGATGTCGGACACGTGATGGGGGCAAAGATCGAGACGACGATGCGGGAGGATGCCTATTCGCATCTGCAAAAGCTTTCCAATACCTATTACAGCAATACCAAAGTCGGGCAGATTATGGGAAGGATTACGAACGATCTGTTTGATGTGACTGAGTTTGCACATCACTGTCCAGAAGAATTTTTCATTGCGGCGATTAAAGCTGTGGTGGGATTTATCATTCTGGCGGGAATCAATTTCTGGCTCACCCTGATCATCTTTTGTATCGTTCCGGTGATGTTTTTTACCTGCATGGCATTAAACCGCAAAATGAAAACGGCATTTTCCAGGCAGCGGTATCAGATCGGGGAATTAAATGCCCGCATTGAGGACAGCCTGCTGGGACAGAAGGTCGTAAAGGCATTTACCA
>JAMPAW010000063.1 GCA_023666975.1 Clostridium sp. | reverse complement strand
TCAAGATACCAGTGGATAGTCTTTTTTATCCCGTCCGCAAATTTTGTCTCCGGCAGCCAGCCGAGCTCCGCATGTATCTTCGCCGGATCAATGGCATAGCGCAGATCATGCCCCTTGCGGTCAGTCACATAGGTAATAAGGCTCTCCGGCTTTTCAAGCTCTTTTTGAATGATTTTTACGATGTCAATATTTTTCATCTCATTGTGACCGCCAATATTGTAAACATTTCCCACGCGTCCCTCGTGCAGAATCAGGTCAATCGCCCTGCAGTGATCCTCCACATACAGCCAGTCCCTGACATTCAGTCCCTCTCCATAAACCGGAAGGGGCTTATCCTGCCATGCATTGATCAGCATCAGGGGAATCAGCTTCTCCGGAAACTGGTAAGGGCCGTAATTGTTGGAACAGCGACTTACCGTCACCGGCAGGCCGTAGGTGCGGTGGTACGCCAGCGCCAGCAGATCCGCCGACGCCTTGGAGCTGCTATAGGGACTGCTTGCGCAGAGCGGCGTCTCCTCCGTAAAAAGCAGCTCAGGTCTGTCCAGTGGCAGCTCCCCGTAGACCTCGTCCGTGCCCACCTGATGGAATCTTGCAACATCGTATTTCCGACAGGCATCCATGAGCACCGCCGTTCCCATAATATTGGTCTGCAAAAAGACCTCCGGATCCTCAATGCAGCGATCCACATGCGTCTCCGCCGCGAAGTTGACCACCATATCCGGTTTCTCCTCCTCAAAGAGCCTCTCAACTGCCTCACGGTCACAGATATCCGCCCTTACAAAGCGAAAGGAAGGATTTTTCATCACGCCCTCCAGCGTAGAAAGATTTCCTGCATAGGTCAGCTTGTCCATACAGACAATCCGGTAGTCCCTGTATTTTTCCAACATGTAAAAGATAAAGTTGCTTCCGATAAATCCGGCGCCGCCGGTCACAATTACTGTCATTTTTTCCGCCTTTCTTCTCAGTGCAGCACATCCAGGTATTTTCCGTCCAGCACATCCTTTAAATACTGGCCGTACTGGTTCTTTTTCAGTTCCTCGTAGACCATGCGCACATCCTGTTCCGATATCCAGCCATTTAAGTACGCGATTTCCTCAAGGCATGCGATCTTTCTGTGCTGGTGCGTCTCCACGGTCTTGACGAAATTTGTTGCCTCCACAAGACTCTCATGCGTTCCCGTATCCAGCCATGTAAAGCCCTGCCCTAACAGCTCTACATTCAATTCCCCCTGCTCTAAATAGATGCGGTTTAAGTCTGTAATCTCCAGCTCTCCCCTCGCAGACGGTTTTAGGTTTTTAGCATATTTTACTACCCGGTTGTCATAGAAATAAAGCCCGGTCACACAGTAGTTGCTCTTCGGCTTTTCGGGCTTTTCCTCGATGGAAACAGCCCGTCCCTCCCCGTCAAACTCCACAATGCCAAACCTCTCCGGGTCGTCCACATAATAGCCAAACACCGTCGCGCCCTTCCCGGACTGTGCGTTGTGCACCGCCGCCTGCAGGCGCTTTTTCAGTCCGTGCCCCGCAAAGATGTTATCCCCCAGCACCATCGCTACCGTGTCGTCTCCGATAAAGCTATCCCCGATTATAAATGCCTGCGCCAGTCCGTCGGGCGAGGGCTGTATGGCATAGGACAGGCTGACCCCAAACTGGTGCCCATCACCCAAAAGTTCTGAAAACCTCGGTGTGTCCTGCTCTGTGGAGATGATCAGAATATCCCGGATGCCCGCGCTCATCAGAACGGCCATCGGGTAATAGATCATGGGCTTGTCATAGACCGGCAGCAGCTGCTTGCTGGTCACCTTTGTGAGCGGGTAGAGCCTCGTGCCGGAGCCTCCCGCAAGAATGATACCTTTCATAGGATAGTGTCCCCCTTGATTCGGAAATTTTTCTATATATCTGATTCCCTTGAACTTTTATTCTCTTTTCCAGACATTTTATCTTAAATATGGCAAAGATAAGCACTGTTTCATTCCAATAGCCGCTTTGAAATATCAGAAGCACTGTAAAGCACTCTTGTAACAAAAACTGTTTTATCCTCAATCAAATAGAAAACCGAATAATTGTCTACTACCAGCTGTCTCAGTTCCATTATCAACTCTTGTTCAGACTCCATAGGCTTTATCCTTTCTGCAAACATGTCCAGCCCTTCAATTGACTTTGCAATCCGATTATACTGTCGCATTGCATTTTCTGGTGCCTGCAGCTGTATAGCAATATAACTGTAAATTTCTTCCATATCAGCCAATGCTCTGTCTGTAATTTTTACAGTATACTTTTTCATATCTGATGCTTCTCCCGAAAATCTGCGAATGCAGAAACAGCCTCCTGCACTCTGCCCGCTCGTATCTCGTCATATCCTTCCTTTAATTTTGCATGAATTTCCTCTGTGTTCATCAGGTCTGCATTAAGAGCTGCCGGAGCATTTGGCAATGTGATTGCAAACGGAATCCCTCCGGTCAATGATATTTGATTGAGATACATATCTATAGCGGTTGACATTGGAATGCCCAAACGTGACAACACCTCCTCTGCACGTTGTTTCACATTTGGATTCACCCTTAAATTCAATGTAGCGGTCTTTTCCATTACACGCCACCTCCTTTGCTCCTATTGTAACGCTTTTGCCATTACATCGCAAGCCTCCTATTGCTTCTTTTGTTCTTTCTCGATAATCTGCCCGTTTTCGACCCGGTAGACGATATCGCACCCCTCTATGGTAGTCAGCCGGTGCGCTATAATGACCATGGTCTTCTTTCCATGCAGGGCATTGATGGACTCCATGATTGCCGCTTCCGTCTCATTGTCAAGGGCAGAGGTCGCTTCATCAAATACCAAAAGCTCCGGGTTCGTGTACAGTGCCCTCGCAATGCCTCTGTCCCCTTTTCCCAGCCGAAAATGTTGTCAATTGATTTCACTCACTTATTTGTGTTCATTATATTTCAAAATCATTCTTTTCGGTAAGTCTCCAACGACATCGATGATTCATCCATATCCAGCCATGCTTTTGCACAAGCATAATCCAATTCATCATCAATATCAATACCTGCCCTCTTGTTCATTATGTATCTCACAGGGTTTTTACCGTAAATATACTTCCATTCCATCATCTTATCCCTGGGTGCAATGGTAAGGCCTCCTATAAAATAGAAAGGTTTTAATTCTTGTGACGGTACATGCTTTACCCCCATTTCAAAATTAATAGGGCCGTTTTCGTCCAAGAGATACCTATGGAATTCCTCTAGGGAAATAAGGGAATCATATCCATTCGAAAGAGCGTCATAGTATATATCAATACACTCCCTATAATCCTTAGGCGAAAGCAGGGGAGCCGTGGCAAGAACCCAGGCCACATGATCCCCAGGCATTTCCCTGCATACATATTCAACAACCTCGCCAAATGATTTTGTCTTCTCATCACAATATTCCGGAGCCCGTTTATGGGTTTTTACACCTTGTGATGCGGCCATTTCTAGCATCACATCCGAATCAGAAGTCACAATGATATCATCAATTTCCGCCACCTGTTGTAGCTGCCTAATCTTGTGTATCAGGATATTACTTCCTGCAAAGGGCAGAATGTTCTTATTTTTTAACCTTCTTGACCCTCCTCGAACCGGAACAACGGCTGTCATACTCATGTCTAATTCTCCTTTGCTCATTTTGTTTTTGATAACATTTGATACATAGTCTAAATCTTTATCCGCATCCACAAAAAACAGTATTGCAATTATGCACACTCAATAAATACAACTGCATTCTATAGTCGATAATGGCTTTATATGGATATGGATACGGCATCCATATTATCATCAAAAACTATTTTAATGTTGGTCGGATCTATCAGCTACGCCGGATTGTTTACCTCAGTAATAACATTTGTGCCAAATTCCTTATCCAACGGAATAATTCTCGGAATTGCAGCCTCGACCACGCTCTTTTCCATTAGTGGCTCATCGCCATTAATCTGAATATAAAAATCTGCATCTTTTATTTGTGCGACTTCGTAAATTCTGTCTTCTGCTGTTTTATGCTCTTCTGATGTCATTATCACAGGAATCATATTTTCCTCACAGCAGTCAAATATACGTTTATCATCGGTGGCCACATAAAGTTCATTGATCCCAGCTGCCCCTTTTACTCTATTGTATACCCACCAAACCATGGGATGTCCACATATATCTTTTAAGGGTTTTCCCGGCAATCTGGTAGAGCCATAACGGGCAGGTATGATTCCAAGAATTCTATTTGACGTTTTCACTGCATGCATTTAAGTACATCTTTCTTACTTCATCAGCATATTCTTTATCATATGCCCATTTCTTTTCGGTTTCAGAAATTATTTCCAACATTATTTTTATATCCTTTAAGGTTAATTTTGGGTCTTTTAAATAGTACTCTGGATAAGATCTATGTACTTTTAACCGCCCAGATTGATAGAAAGCCGGCGAGTACCCCCAGCATGACTTTTCCTTAATTGGAAGTATGTAATTGCTTACCGCATCCAGCACAGGATTGGCATCATAGTTTTCCTTACCAGTAAAAGCGTTCACAATATCGATAAGCACTTCTGTGGGAAGGTTTCCGGGAATGCGCCCCATCCCATTCAATGATCCATCAAGCACCAGTTCCCGATCCTTATTGGAAATTTCCAAAAACGTCTGCATCAGCGGAACCGACAAAATCATATTGTCATGCAGATGGCAGGCGATCCCTATATCTGTATCCAAATGCTCTTCAATATATGTGTAATATCTTTTGAGTGAATCCATTGTCAATGATCCAAAGGTATCCACGATTGTCATAACATCCGGGTGGACATGATTTACGAACTTAACCAGCTCTGCCAATTGTTCCATTGAATACGAGCATATATTCACTGCATTCAAAAACACACGGTAACCGCGGTTCCTCACTATGCTGCAATAATTCTCTGTCAGTTTTCTGTCCTTGTAGTAAAAAGCAAACCTGATAAACTTAACCAGTGACGAATCCTCTGTGAGCTGACTGATGTCATACCAGTCCGGCCTGATCATGGCTCCAAATCTTGCATTTGAAAAAGACTCTATAAAAGGATACATCTCCTCTACCCTATTATATAGGGTCTGTTCCGGGGAAAAACTTCCATTGCGTAAAAACCCCATCTCAATCAAATCAATCTTGGCATCAATTAAATTTCTGACCAGATCTTTTCTATTCCAGCCAAACTCCCAGTTATTCACATATCCGCCGTCCCGCAGAGTGCAATCCAAAAGTCTCATTCCCATTGTTTTTTATCATCTCCTCCCATAATTTTGCCGTCATGTAATCGTATTCATCTTTTATATCAAGGCCTTCAATTTTATTGATTTCATACATATATGGAACATTTCCCCAAAAATAATTCCATTCTATCATCTTTTTTCTAGGCGCAACAGCGACACCGTTTGTTGCAGAATATAAAGACTTCAACTGATCCGTATCTTTATGCAGGAGTCCTTTCTTGAAATTTACAGCCCCATTTTTATCTAATACATATCTGCGCAGAGGCACTACCGAAATCAAGGAATCATATCCATCTTCCAGTTTTTCCACATATGTTGTCAGAGCATCTATATATCTATCCTCAGAAATGAACGGCGATGTGACACACGTCCATAATATATGCTCTGATCCTACTTCATTACATATATAGCTTATAAATTCCCCATAGCTTCTGCTGCCGTGTCCACTATATTCGTCAGGCCTCTTAACCGCTTTGACACCTTCAGCATTTGCCATATCTAAAATTCTGTCATCATCGGAAGAAACCACTATTTCTCCAATCTGTTCCACCTTTTTCAACTGGCGGATTTTATATACAAGAAGATTGCTATCGCCAAAAGGCAGTATGTTTTTATCAATATATTTAGCTTTTTCTTTTCTGGCCGGAACAACCGCAACAAAATGATTACCCATTATGAATTCCATCTCCTCCCATAAAGCATTCTCTGCAAAGATCATTTTCTATGCTGTCCAGAACATTCTCAAACACATGATCTTCTTGAAAAAAAATCCCATCCACATCAAAATAATCTGTCAGCATGGGTTCCGTTAAATACTCTAACAACATAGCCCTGTCAGGATGCACCTTGTAGCTGCAATGATATCTGCATCTCGGTGTTGGGATGCATAAATATATCCTCTGCACTTTGCTTTCATGGAGCATTCCACATACTGCCTTTAAAGTAGATCCCGTGAATATTGCCTCATCAACCACAGCAACCGTCTTTCCCTCAACAAGCTCAGGAAGCGTTTTTATCTTTGACCATAGGAATTTCTTCCTCATATCAGCATCGGCCAGCTGGAAGGATCTTTCCTCAGTCAGCGTCTTCATTATCCCCTGAATATACGGCTTAGAAATTCCTTCCGCTAATCCCATCGCATAATATGTTCCTGTATTAGGCACCGGGCTGACAAAATCAATTTCATCAATGACACTCTTTGGAATGGAAGACGCCAGCCTTCTCCCTAAAGCTATCCGTTCTTTACAAACCAGCCTGCCATAAAAATAATCATCTGGGTTAAGCTGATAAATAAGCTTGAATGAACATTTTTTCTGGTGACTTTTAACACGCATTGCCATGTCTAGGTTTGAAACGCATGGAACATCAAATTGGGATTCTTTATCGCTAATGTGTGTGAGCACAAAAGATGCTATATCATCAGTGAGTGAAAGAGTCCTTTTATCAATGCCAATATCTAATCCAATATTTTTTTCGTCAAGGCAATCCCCTTCGCCGAAAGCAGTTTCTACAGTAAATATCTTTGTCTTACTCTTTCGGATTAAACATTCCTCCAGGTTATCCAATAATCTTTTATATGAATTTAACTTTTCATGGTTTTCTTCGAGACTTAAAGGATGCATTTCTGCTATTAATCCAATATTGGATACACTTTGACAAATACATTGAGCGAAAATTTCTATTCTCCGGTATGCATTTTCAATATTTATTTCATCAGCCAATATCTCCGTAATAAATTCCGAAGAAAAGATCAATGTTTGAATTCCAGCGGATTCTATCTTCCTCGTAATGCTTAGAATATTATTCTCTAACTCGTTTTGTTCTGTCAAATCAGGATGTCTCCCTTTAAGCTCTGGAAATATTGACATCATATAAGTTAATTTGCCCCTCCTGAAAAAGGAAGCCATATCATACTTAATCTCTTTCACATTTCCATTTCTGGAAAACAGCTTGTATATTTTTTTGTCTATCAAATGAATTGGATTTATAATACCAAAACTCACATTTTTGTCATCCATATGCCATCCATCACATCCCTTTTAAGCCAAAACATCAAACAAAAACTTTTAAACAAGAGTCCATCGCTTCTACATGTTTCTACTATTTTTCAAAGACTTCCCCCGGCACATAGAAACAGCTTAGAAATACCATTTAATTGCCATTACTTTTGTTCTTCCTCTATAATCTGCCCGTTTTCGACCCGGTACACAATATCGCACCCCTCTATGGTTGTCAGCCGGTGCGCAATAATGACCATGGTCTTTTTCCCACGCAGGGCATTGATGGACTCCATGATTGCCGCTTCCGTCTCATTATCAAGGGCAGAGGTCGCTTCATCAAATACCAAAAGCTCCGGGTTCGTGTACAGCGCCCTCGCAATCCCAATACGCTGCCTCTGTCCCCCGGACAACCGGATTCCACGCTCGCCGATCCGGGCGTCCAGCCCTTCGGGAAGTCCCCTGACATACTCTGCAAGCTGGGCTTCCTCTAAGGCAGCCCATACTTTTTCATCACTCTGTTCCCCTTTTCCACAGCCGAACGCCACGTTATCCCGTATGGAACCGTCCAGCATAAAAATCATCTGCGGAATATAGCCTATGTGGGACAGCCAGTCCCTATATGCTGTCTTCACATCTGTCCCGTCGGAAAATACCTGCCCCTCCTGCGGGTTCAGTAATCCCAGCAAAATATCCACTGCCGTCGTTTTCCCTGCGCCGGAGGTTCCCACGATTCCTACTGACTTTCCCACCGGAATCCGCATGACGGCATGATCCAGCACCTTTACCTCCCCTTTCGGATAGACATAGGTAATGTCTGACAAGAGGATTTCCTTTTCCAATGTAAGCTTTCCGCTGTTTTGGGATTCCAGCTTCTCATATTCAGCCGAATCCTCCAGCACCTTAAGATTCTCTAAAAGCTTGTCCAAGGCCGGTTCCTGAAAAGCGACCGAGTTTATGGCTGTGGTAATCCGGTTTGCACTTGGCATCAGCTTCACAGCCGCCATGGCGAATGCACCGAGGGCGGGAACCAGTGTCTTCATATCCAGACCACTGTATATCATAATGCCAATGACAATCAGCATGGAACAGACACTGCTCATCTCAATAATCAGACGCGGCGTATTCTGCAGAATGGTATTATACCGCTCTGCTTTTATCATTTTCGTACCACTCTGATTGTAATTATTTTCGAAAAATGCCTCCTTATTTGTGACCTTAATCTCCTTCATCCCGTTGATTGCCTGAATCAGCCACTTGTTGGTTGCCGCCGCATGCTTCTGAAACACTTTTCCCTGCCGCTGCAGCTTCGGCTTTACAACCTTTGCAATCAAAAACATGACAAGCAAAAGCAATGCTCCGACCATCAGTGTCATCCACGGACTGATAATAAACACTGTAATGAGCAGCGCCGCCGATACAATCAGCTCGGTTGCCATTCCCAGCAGACTTGAAAGTAAGGTGTATGTTGTTCCCACATCTCCCTGCACCACCCGCATGATCTCGCCGGAATCTGCATGAAGAAAATACTCATATGGCCGGTGCAAAAAGGCATGAAGCAGACGGCACTGGGTGGCAAAGCGGTTGTTGTACACAAAACGATACTGCGCATAGTACTGAAAAATGATATACAGATCCTTGAGTATAAACACAAAAACCAAGGCAATGATACATGCAATCACAAAGGATCGGTAAGAATGCAGATCTAATGTATCACATACTATCTTGACATATTTATTTGTCTCTACAATATCCGGCTGCATAACCGCGGTAAGAAGGGGAACCATAAGGGATACCCCGAGCACCTCCAGAAATGCTCCGATGAGCATAATAAAAAAGAGTAGAAATACTCTTTTTTTTTGCCGTGGGTCTAAAAGCTTTGCATATTTTTTAATTACTCGGTTCATTATCAAATTCCTATCTGATTTTTCAGAAAATAATATATCCTCTTTGCCACAGAAAGCATTTTCTTTTTGCTACCGCTTCTACTGCCAGCCTGGTACCGTTCAACCACTATGCGAACGGCTTCTTCTTTTTTAACAGAAACCCATTTGCCGTGTTCTTTGCCAATATTTCCAAGCGTTCAATTACAAGCAGACTTCTCTCCCGCACGTAATTCTTAATTTCTTCACTATTTGTATTGATATAAGTGTCGTTAAAACATTGTACCTCCATTGCATGCCCGATAATATATTCGTTCAATTTTTTGCCATTTAAAACTCTAAGATTCTTTCTGGATACTCGTCAATCAGTACTCCGTAATAGGTTCTAAAAAATTTCTTTTTGTGCATCACGACGCACCAGCCTGCATAATGTATATGCCGATTCATACATGAAAGTACTACTATGAAAACAATATATATTGCATTCAGCGATGAGTGTCTGATTACTCCAAATGGGCTTGTATTCGTGGGACAGATTCTTGGTAAAAGTGACTTTACAAAAATACTCTCTTGTCTCTGTAACAAAGATATGCTCCATATATGAGCAGAAATACTCAATGCCTCGTTATCATCTACGCCAAATTTTTTCATCACTTTTCTTTCAGACGAATAATAAAACCCTCCATCCATCAGCACACCATCTACATCTAAGATAAACAATTAAGGATTCTTCTATATCTATAATTCCTCCACACAACATAATTTGCTGATCACCTCATTCTTTTACACTTTTTTAGTATGCTTCTTAATTCCTCTGGTGAAAGAACACTTTCATAACCGCCCCACAAATTTCCCCACTCATACTGCTCCTTTGATATATTCTCATGATAAGTGCCAAATAAATTAGTACATTCCATTATTGTGACATCTGTCTTGATTTTCTTACTTTCGTCCTCATATACAGCACCATTATTCAATTCATATTCTACCGCCCCAGGCACAAATATAGCAGGTTTCTTTAGATAAGTAGCTTCTATAACTGTTGAATAACTTTGAGCTATTACTAAATCAGCTAGTTCCAGAATAGTTTTAGAGCAATCTGCAAAATCATAATTTCTATTATGTCCCGCTGTAACTACTTCACAGTCATATTTATTGCATTTTAAATATTGACCATTATATATATCAGCAAAATACATACATACTAATACCGTGTCATAAGCATACTCACTTTTTATTTCGTATACTTTATCCATTAGTTTGCCAAATTCTTCATTAGCATTTTTATATCTACCATCTAAATTATTGTGTTTAGGATACACCACTATTGTCCTTCCTAAATTTTTTCTTATTGCATTCATAGTAAAATCATCATATATTGGTTCTGCATAAGGAATAAAATGGGGACCATAAGGTATAATTTGCTTTTTAGTTTTATTTTGGATAATCTCCTTTCTTTTCTTTGACGCAACAAATACAACCGGCATTTTATTATCAATTATTTCACAATCATTGCTATCATAATAAGTGAACATTGCATGTTCTACTGCAATATAAATTGCCCCAGAATACTTTGCATACCTATTAAGACAATATCCAATCCCATATAATTCATTTCCAGAATAAACTTCTCTTTTTTTTGCAACATACCGCCTTCTAGCCACATAATTATAATCAAATATATTAGTAACAGACTGATCTCTTCCCAGAAATGTTCTAATATCACTCAATACCCCTTCCTTCATCCATCTACTTTTTGCTTCTATTTTTTTTGCTATACTTATACTCATAAATGTCTCCCTTCGTTTTCAAAACTCTCAATTATATCATTCAACCACATTGAGTGAGAATATCTTTTTACCAAATCTAAAGAAACATTAGGGCGATAAAATGAAGCACCATATTTGGTGAATGACACATGCATATCATCCTCGTCAACAGCAATTATCACATTTTTCAAAAAATCATGGTACCTATCTAAAATATTTCCGGATATATCCTGTTTATATATTCTCAAATAGAAATTATACATTATATAAATTTCTTCATGATAAAGTATCATAAATTTTTCTTCAATTTCGAGATTTTCAAACCATTCTCCAATATTTTCTGTATCAACATTCCCTATCTTATTTATAGCAATTTGAACCTTTTTAGCATGCTGTGAAATATATCCTGGTATACTTACTTTCTCCCTAATAAATTTCAGTTCTTCATCCGTCCTGCTATGTATTGAATATAATTTAATCATATCATCAATATCCCCAAACCAAACAAAATCGGACATATGAAACGGGAAATAATATAATGTATTGGAAAAGGACACATTTAGTAATCTTTTATTGACATTATATAGACTCCTATCTCCAATTTCATAAACTTTAACCAGGTTAATCATATATTGCAAAAAATCAATTCGATTGATTCTAACATCTGTTCTCATTTTTAAGGCATATTGCACATCGCACTCTTTCAAATAATATAGCCCCTCAATTGAAGAAAATAATTGATTATTAAGATGTCCAATCTTTTCTCCTTTACCTTTATCCTCTGCAGGCAATCCGTTATTTTGAATCACGGCACACTTATATTCTTCTAATTTTCCTATTTCATCATCCGTAAGCTCATCTACCCATGTAGACAAAACTAATTGACAATCTGGATATATTTTTCGGTAGTATGCAATAGTTTCAATTGTATAATCATCTTCTTTTTTTATAGGTCCTTGTAAAACAATTCCAACATCAGAAAAACCTTTAAATATTGGAAGATGCTCTCCTTGTTTCCCTGGATTTCGAGGTTGGCATGTAATAGTCATGTATTTTTTTGCTGATACATATTGAAAAAAACGAGCAACCCTTGATCTAACATTCGATGTTGACTCCTTACTCCACTCCCATTTTGATAGCAAATCTATAATCTTTAAATTAATATTCATTTTCTCCAACCCAAATACAATACAACTTCTATAAATCCAAAATGCACACTAGAAAAATCAATTGAAAAAAATAGCAAGAAATAAACTTTACTTTTACATAATCATAAGCAGTTAAAACAACTTTGTCTTTTCCCACTCGCTCTAAATTATTGAGTAAGGAAAACAGCTAATTCCTCTGGTGTTCCCAAAACATGTACCTTATCAGCATCCACCGTACTTATTGTTACTGGCAGCCCCTTCTCTACCATAAAATTGTATAATGGTGCAATATATTTCTCGTTTTGATCCACATTACGCATGCCATTGTAATATTCCTCATATAACTGTTTATACAAACTAGCTGATGAAAAATAATATGCTCCCAAAGTGCAATTATCAGAAATACGTTCCTTTTCCCTTATTTCTATAACATTTCCTTCATTATCAAGTTTCACGAAACTCCAATGCTCCCCTTCCGCATGAAAGCATGGCATATGGCCATCCCCGCAAATATCCTCATATTTCATTTCTCTCGGCTCTACATAAGTATCAATATTATAGATCATAATGGCACTTTTCATGTCGCAATATGGGAGTGCAAGCATCGCTGTTGTTGCCTGCCCATCTGTCACATGATCTATTTCCACGACATCTATATCATCAATTCCATATTTCTCCATATGCTCTTTTATAAAATACGTGCTATCATCTTCTTTCCTGACCACAAACACATATTTATTCACATATTCATTGTATCCAATCAGACTGTCCATGGACCAGTCGAACAGTGTTCTTCCTTTCGCTTTAATCATATATTTTGGACATTCATATCCAACTTTGCGAAATCTGGATCCATTGCCTGCCATTGTAATTATAATTGTCATTGCTTTACCTCATTCACACAGTTTTTTGCTTTACAACAAAGTTCCTCTAATTCATCCACAGAACATTTCAAAAACTCTTCCGGCCGTACTGTCCGGTCATCTACATAAAATCCTTTATGGCCGGGCCATGGCTTTCCGTATATGATTTCATCATACGGGATCTCCCATCTGTCAAGCCATTCAATAAGAACTTTGGCTGTAATTTTGTTTATCAATCCAATATTCCCATGAAACGAATTCATATTCCGTGATGTAAACAGGACGATTTTGGCACCATTATCGTGATAAAACTTTAATTTCTCAACCATGCTCTTATATGGAACAAGATTCTCATATCTTTCTTCCTTCTTTTTATTTGGGCAGAGGGTTCCATCAATATCAAATACAAATGTATATTCCGAAAACATAGTCTTTTACCTTTCCAGTATATTTATTACCCGATTTAAAACATCAAGCCCCGTTGCAAGCATGACCATCTGATGGTTCAAACTCTCCTTGTGCAAAGGAATCATACTCAAAAAAAGAAGAGCTTCGATCAATTCAATTTTACTCTCATTCTTTCCAATCTCCTTTTGAAATACCTCCTTGAAAATATGACATATATCATAGTCTCTCTTCTGCTCCAGAATTTGATATTTTATTGTTAGATTCTCAAAAGAATAGGTCATTTCAAAAAGATCCTTTATAATATAGTCATATTTACCATCTACACTGTGGAAAAGCTTAGCCAATTCATACCTAGGATCACCATATATATCAAATTGCCCAAACCGTCCTCTGGGATCAATAACTTTAATAAAGGTAAGGTTGCTATCTATCATAATATTCGAAAAACAGAGATCTCCATGTATAATGTTGAATACATCAATATCATACAGCATCTTTGGAATATTTTCCCGTAGTTTTTGGACAACTCTATTTAACGAAATATACCGGTTTTCATTCACACAGATTGATCTTTCAAAGAAAGCATGGAACCTTTTATCGTCCCTTAACATATCAAATCTTTGCAGGGTTTTATTAAGGTACATTTCCTCAAGGGCGTCTACTATCCGTGCATCTTTAACCGTATATCGTTTGAAGTCATCACAGACAAAGCGTATCCGTTTAAAAATATCATACCACTGATTACTTGTCAGGTCTCCGTATAAATACAACTCATGAATGGTATGGTACGCATAATACTCCATGAAAACATATGGATTCTCATAAGATGTAGAAAAACCAAACAATCTCGGGCATACATACTCAACATCGGAAGGCAATTTCAAATACCACTTAATCTCTCCAATAAATTTATCTCTGTCATCACTTTTCTTCTTCAATATTCCTCTGTCTTTATCAATGGAAATGTAGTTAAACTCTCTTGCCTTTACTTCTAAGGTAGAATGATAATATTTATCTTGGTGTCCGATATCCAACCACTTATCTGTCTGAAGCACATGAAACGGATACTTTTTACTATATTCCTTTATAGCCATGTAAAAAGAATCTATATGTTCCTCTGGTTCCGACAAGGCTTCCAATAAACACTCTGACAAATATTCTAAATTTGACACTTTAAAAACTCCTACAAAGAGCTTTCCTATTCGACCTATATTGGTTTTCTCCTTATCAAGAACCGATGTGATTACTCCATCTTTCTCCTCAAAAAAGGTCCATATATCAGACAGACTGTCTTCTGATGCATAAAAGAAATCAATAAGATCCATTCTTAATGGCTCGTTAATAATGGTATCACCAAAATTGATTATGCCCTCTCCTTGCAGGCCTTCTATGGCCTTTAGTATGCTATACCCCAAGTCTCCAAGTTTGTCAGATTCCCTAATTGCGACATTGTCCCCATATTTTGCTAACACAGCTTTTACTTTTTCAACACCCTCATAGCACTGTATAATATAATCATCTGCTTCTCTGCTATACTGTTCATACAAATAATCAAAAACAATCCTCTGATTGATTGGATAAATGACAGATGGCAATTTCCCGAGTTTCTGAAGCTCTATGGGTACATATTTTGCTGATGGTATCACTATATGCATTTACTACAAACTCCTCTCCATATAATTATCACTCCTCGTGTCAATAACTCGTTATATCAAATACATTGAGATAACCTTTGTTTGATAAACGAATGTTCCTATAATCCGTTTCATATCTCCATTAAAAAGTACTCTGTTTACAATTTTGGTATAACAAAAACCAATCAGCAAATGACAATTGTTCTAATATCATCTCCCCTTTGTTGTATCTTCTCCATCTATATTCACTCTCTGTGTATTTAGGCCAAAATAAATCAATAGACTCTGCATCTATAATAATAAATATTTTTGAAAAAACATAATTAGAATCCTCCCTCGTCCATAATAATTTGTGTCCGATTTTTTCAAGATAATGTGTTGAAAACCAGATTTCCCCTGTGAGCCTCTTGCAATATTCCAACATATTTTTTGCAGGTTCACTTATAATATGCTCCCTTAAATCCTCAGGGCATGAAAAATATAACAGCAAATCTTCTGTATATCCAAAGAGGAACAAATCAGAAACATTATAATAACGATTTATAAACGTGCCCAAACTCGAAGAAATAACTCTTCCCTTTGCACTGACATTGTTATCTCCAAGTGGAATGCTCTCCAGCATTTCTCTACAATACTCTAATGCCTTATTACTATAGAACCTCTGATCACATCTGGTTTTAACGCAATACTTTACTCCCTGCCGAAAGGCATACTCCATCCCTTTCAGCGTATTCTTCCTCTGAAGATTTACCGAAAAATCAAGCCCGGTCATATGCTCTGGCATATCACTTTCAAGCACTACCGCACCCAATTCACTTATCTTGTTAAGCATACCCACATCTTCATCACTCCATGTCGACACAATCACAAGGCAATTCGGAAACATCTTCCTATATAATTTCACTGTTTCCAATGTAAAGTCATCTTCATATTTTATAGGCCCCTGTATCACAATGGCGATGTCAGAGATTGTGCTTGCTGGCATATCAATCTCATCAGATTTCCTAGGGCGTGTCCAATAGGTAAAAAAGCTTTCTTTACGAACATGTAGCACAAATATTCCCCGTCTTTTTAACCAGTCCCTAAAACACTTTAAATAATTTCTGAAACCCATTTTATTAATCCTTATCTATCTAATGTCTTTCTTTGATGTAACAACTACAATTGACATTTTATTATTTCATTATCATTGCCATCATAAATAATATGTAGATATTGCATATTCTACTGCAATATGATTGTCATAATCATCCACCGTAACACGGATAGACTCAATCTACACATTCCCAGCAATGCCTTTCAAAATTATAGCGTTTGATTACTTTAGCCGGAACCCCCCCGGCAATGCAGTAATCTGGTATACTCTTCGCGACTACCGCACCGGCTCCTATAATACTCTTCTTTCCAATCGTAACTCCTGGCAGGATTATCACACCTTGACCAATCCATACCCCATCTCCAATGTTCACATCTTTACATTGTAATTTCTGATCCATATATGGTGTTTCTGACATCGGATCCATTCCATGGTTTTCTGATGTTATTAGTATGTTGCTAGCCATAAGTACCTGTTTTCCAATTGTGATATTTCCGCCAGCAAGAAAAGAATTACTATATGTTATAAATGAACCATCTCCGATTCTGATTCTTGAATCTAAACCAGTCAATTCCGGGTAAATCTGCATCCGAGCATTCGAAAGAATTGTAACACCTCTCCCTATATTAATTCTCTCATGGTGTGAAATATTAAATGGATATTGAATGCTGGAACCTGTTCCAAAGTTTTCAAAATGTCTTATGCATTCTTTTTCCCCTGCCCTCTTATATAGAAACACTAATTTCCTTATGGCTTTATATAAAAACACACATATCACATTCATGCCGAATCCACCTCTATCCTATGCCATGTCGCCATCCCAATATCGCACGGTACATCTATTCCATACCATTTCGATGGTGCAACCACTATTTTATCCGGGAACACTGACAAGTACTGTGCCCACCATCCATAAGATGTATTTCCAATAATAAAATGCTTACATTCCGCCATCGCCGCCAAAGATATATGTACCGGAAAAGCTGCCGCCTGCTCAACCATATCGTATTTTGTGCAGTCAATCAGATGTTCTTTAACATAGGAAATATTATCCGAGCATACAAAAAACAACGGGTTTTCGACTTTTTGAATCATATATTCGATTGCCTCTTCCCAGTAACCATGATTACATACATCATACATTTTATTTCCCACATTATGCTGAACTTTTATGCTGATGCAGACAGTGTTTCTGCTCCTGATTTTATCAAGGTTTGGATACTCGCTTCTGTCCAGTTCGTTTTTCAAAGAAAATAATTCCCGTATTTCTCTTTCATATCCTGCAAAAAAACTTTCTGACTGAAAATATCCGTCCACCAGAACATTTTTAGGCAAAACTTTCGATGTCTTTATATATCCATTTTCCATGGAAATCACACCAAGCCGGTTAAATACAGGTTGGAACCTCTTTTCAATATTGTATCTTTCCCTATAATTTAAGTGTCTCTTTATTTTTCCCCAGACGCTAAGCCAAAAGTACGGCCCGCGCCATGCCTTATTGCTTCTAAGCTCATTATTATCGCTTACATATCTGCAGTCCGGTAAACGATATGCCTTAAGGGAATTTACATATCCCAAAGCTATATTTGCCGAATCATCAATGACCAGATCAAAATCCCCGGTATTATGTTGTAATACCCTCGCATACGCATACATAAAGAGCTGATTGCCGATGCGTCCCGCCAGTCTAAGATAAATCATTTTCTCTATTCCCCATGATCTTACGGATTTTATCA
>JAMPAW010000062.1 GCA_023666975.1 Clostridium sp. | reverse complement strand
AAAATGTTGCTATTTATGATATATTTTGTTAAAATAAAGATTAACGTTTAAGGGAAAATCTATAATAGAGATGACGAATTTTAATAGTAAAACAAAGGAGAGCAGAAAAATGGCAGAGAGTATTAGTTTTGATTACAGTAATGCGATGTTTATGGTATCTGAAGATGACATTGCGCAAATGAAAGAAAGGGTCTTAGATGCGAAGAAAACGCTGTTAGACAGAACCGGAGACGGCAATGATTTTCTTGGCTGGATTGATTTGCCGGTCAATTATGATAAGGAAGAGTTTTCCAGAATCAAAGCGGCGGCGAAGAAAATTCAGAATGATTCGGATATTCTTATTGTAATCGGTATCGGCGGTTCCTATCTGGGTGCAAGAGCGGCAATTGAGGCATTGAGACACACTTTTTATAATGTGATTGACAAGGATATGAGAAAAGGTACTCCTGAGATTTATTTCTGCGGTAATAATATCAGCTCTACCTATTTAGAGCATTTGTTAGAGGTTGTAGGCGACAGGGATTTTTCCATTAATATTATTTCCAAGTCGGGAACGACGACAGAACCGGCGATTGCATTTCGTATTTTTAAGAAGCTGTTGATTGAGAAGTATGGAGAGAGAGAGGCAGCCAAGAGGATTTATGCGACGACAGATAAGCAAAAAGGTGCATTGAAGAGTCTCGCAGATGAAGAGGGATATGAAACATTTGTTGTTCCGGACGACGTCGGCGGACGCTTTTCGGTTCTCACTGCAGTGGGCCTGCTTCCAATCGCAGTCAGCGGTGCAGATATCAAGCAGCTTATGGTAGGTGCGGCAACTGCACGACAGATGTGTATTGAAGCTGACTTTGAGAACAATGATGCACTGCAGTATGCGGCACTGCGTAACATTTTGCGTGAGAAGGGCAAGACGATGGAGATTCTGGCCAACTATACACCGTCTGTTCATTATATCGGTGAGTGGTGGAAGCAGTTGTTTGGAGAGTCAGAGGGTAAGGACGGTAAGGGTATCTATCCGACAGCCTGCGACTTTACAACGGATTTACATTCTCTGGGACAGTTTATTCAGGACGGTACCAAGAATCATATTGAGACCGTGATTAATATCGGTTCACCGAGGCGTAAGATTATTATGGAGCAGGAAGACAACGATTTAGACGGTTTGAATTATCTTGCGGGAAGAACCGTTGACTATATTAATAAGCAGGCGATGAACGGAACTGTTCTTGCCCATGTAGACGGTGAGATTCCGAACTTGATGATTACCCTTCCCTATATGAGTGAGTTTAATTTAGGCGAGCTGTTCTATTTCTTCGAGTTTGCATGTGGTGTTTCCGGTTATGTATTGGGTGTTAATCCATTTAATCAGCCGGGTGTGGAGAGCTACAAGAAAAATATGTTTGCACTGCTTGGCAAGCCGGGTTATGAGGAGCAGAGAAAAGCACTGATGGATAGAATGAATAAGTAAAATAATATACAGCAGGGGTTTAGGTGATATGAAGGGGTGTTGCAAAAGGCGGCACCCTTTAATACTTTTTTCTTGTCATTTGGTAAGAATCACATTATAATATTATCTTATGGATAACTTTACTTTCAATATAACAAATACGGAGGATATTGTAACATGACAGATAATTCAGCATTAGGAATGGACTATGAGAAGTACGCCGGCATACTGGCGCACCCGACTTCTTTTCCGAGTCCATACGGAATTGGAGATTTGGGAAAGGGAGCTTATGCGTTTGTGGATTTCTTAGAGCGTTCCGGATTAAATATGTGGCAGGTGCTGCCGTTGGGACATACCGGCTTTGGGGATTCACCTTATCAGCCGTTTTCCTCTTTTGCAGGGCAGCCGTTGATTATCAGCATTGACGATTTGCGGGAGGCAGAGCTGTTGCAGGAGGCGGATTTTTATGATATGCCGCAATGGGATGCGCAGAAAATAGATTATGGAACGGTAATTAATTTCAAGATGGGATTGCTGAAAAAGGCTTTTGACCGGTACCGGAATCCGGAGGTGAAAGACCGGTATTCCAGTGATGAGGAGTTTAGGGAAGCCTATAAGAATTTTTGCGAGAACACCTTCTGGCTTGACGACTATGCGCTGTTTATGGCGGGAAAGGAATATTTTGAGGGAATGCCATGGTATATGTGGGACGATTCCCTGAAAAAACCTACGGCAAAGCAGAAGGAGCAGTGGAAAGAAAAACTGTCAGAGGAGATAGAATATTTTCGCTTTATTCAATTCCTGTTTCACCGGCAGTGGTTTGCGTTAAAAGAGTATGCGAATGCCAAGAACATTAAGATTGTTGGAGATATGCCGATCTTTGTGGCATGGGACAGTGTAGATGTCTGGTGTAACAAAAAGTTATTTGATTTGGATACAAAAGGATATCCGAAAACAGTGGCGGGAGTGCCGCCGGATTATTTTTCGGCCACAGGTCAGTTGTGGGGGAATCCGTTATATAAATGGGCAGAGCACACGAAAACCGGTTATGAGTGGTGGATTAACCGTATCCGTCATCAGTTAAAGCTGGCAGACTTTGTGCGGATTGACCATTTCCGCGGCTTTGATAAGTTTTGGGCCGTTCCGTTTGGTGAGGAGACGGCGGTAAACGGTAAATGGGTGCAGGCTCCCGGTATTAATTTCTTTACGCATCTGGAGGCGACACTCGGATATCATATGCCGATTATCGCTGAAGATTTGGGTGAGATCGACCAGTCGGTTATCGATTTGCGCGATAAATTCGGTCTTCCCGGAATGAAGATTTTGCAGTTTGGTTTTGAAAATCCAGATGAAAACAGTTTTCTGCCACATAATTTTGTGCGCAATTGTGTATGTTATACAGGAACTCATGATAATGATACGACGCTTGGCTGGTATCAGAAATGTTATGAGCAGTCCAGAGACAAGCTGAGAAGATATTATAATACCGATGGTGGAGACGTTTGCTGGACGTTGATACGTGCATGCTTTTCCTCGGTAGCCAATATGGCGATTGTGCCGATGCAGGACGTACTCTGTCTGGATTCATGGGCAAGGTTAAATACTCCCGGTGTGGGAGAGGGCAACTGGGCATGGAGGTTCCGCTATGAAGATTTGACGCCGCACTTGGAGGCGAGACTGTATGAGACAGCCAAGCTCTATGGAAGATAGATAAAGGAAGTGTGAAATGAGAAGTGTAATTGTATTAGGATTTTTGTTTTTGTTTCTGGTGGTAATGATACCGGTGCATTTAATCCTTCTGCTGATTGGGAAGAAAAATCCGGAACGCAGGTTCTCTATCAGCAATACGATTGTATATTGGGCATTTCGATGGGAGTTGTTTCAGGCGGGTGCTCATGTGGAAGTGGAGGGCACAGAGAATATACCGGATGGGCCGGTTTTGTTTGTATCGAACCACAGAAGTTATTTTGACATATTGGTGCTGCATACTACCAGTACAAAGAGGCCGGGATTTGTGGCAAAGGCGGAGATGGATAAATTTCCGCTGTTAAATTGGTGGATGCGTAATATATGCTGTATATTTTTGGACCGGACAGATGTGCGCTCCGGTGCAGAGATGATAAAAAATGGTGCCGAGCTTTTAAAGAACGGCCATTCCATGGTAATCTGTCCGGAGGGGACACGGAACCAAAAACCGGAAATGCTGCCATTTAAAGAGGGGAGTCTGAAGATGGCAGAGAAGGCGGACTGTCCCGTGGTGCCCGTCGTGTTGATGAACACAGACCAGCTGTTAGAGATACGTCCCGGTTTCGATATCCGGAGCGGTGAGGTCAAGGTGATCTATAAGGAGCCGTTTTATATGAAAGACCTGCCAAAAGAGCAGCGGAAAAAAGCCGGTGCCTATGTTCAGGAGATTATAGCGGATACAATTAAACGGGAGGGAGGGCAAAGAGCGGCCCTCATGAAAGACAAGGTAAAGTAATGTAAAGGATAACGAAGATTTACCGTAGCCGGATTTGCAGAGCAGGGCCGGCTGCCAAAAAGGAGGATAAGAGATGAATGTATGGGTTATAACGTTGATTATAATCGCAGTAATTGCAGTGGTTTTGGCTGCTTTATATTTTGTGGGTAACAAGCTGCAGAAAAAGCAGATGGCACAGAGAGAGCAGATGCAGGCAGCAGCACAGCAGACATCGATGTTGATTATTGACAAGAAAATGATGAAAATGAAAGAAGCCGGTTTACCCAAAGCGGTTATGGAGCAGACGCCAAAAAGATATCAAAATGCAAAGATTCCTGTAGTAAAGGCAAAGGTCGGGCCGCAGACGATAAACCTGATTTGCGATGACGGTATATTTGATGACCTGCCGACGAAATGTGAAGTGAAGGCAATGGTCAGCGGAATCTACATTACCGAAATAAGGAGTGTGCGGGGAAAGCGGAAAAATACAGCGGCAGAGGAGCCTAAGAAAAAGAGCTTTGGTGCAAAAATGCGCGCAAAACAGCGACAGCTTCAGGCAGAATATGAAAAGGAAGAAAAGCAGAAGCAGGCAGATAAGGCGCAAAAACAGCAGGAAAAGAAAAAGAAGGAAAAGGCCAAAAAAATTACACAATAGCCTTCAAATTACGGGTTTGTCAAGTCACACAGCCGGATGGGGTTTCCATCCGGCTGCTTCTTGTTACAGTGCATTTGTCCATGTTTGTAGAATGGTTTCGCAGGTATCTACGTCCAGCTCCTCCACGGCTTCACGCAGTTGAACGAATAACTGCTGCTGCTCTTCTTCATAGGAATACTGCTCCATTTCATGGATAACGGATTCCATTTCGTCCATATCCAGATCATCGAGAGCGGACGCCATGCTTTCAAACAGCTTTTGCAAAGTATCGGGTGAAATGCGGTCCTGCGTCGTGTTGTCCGTCTTTTCCTCGTCACAGAAGGGCTGCAGGACAGACATATAATTCGCATATTGCTCCAGCATCTCGTCGGTATGCCTGTGGATAACGGCGCTGTTTCGGGCATTGCCGGCCTTTTCCATGTAGGCGGCTTTGTCGGAGAGAGACAGGGCACCGATCTGCTTGGAGGCACTCTTTAGGGCATGGACTTCAATCGTGTAATTTACCCAGTCCTCGGCCTCTTCCAACTCTTTAATCAGCTTCACCTTTTTATCGATAACGCGATAGTATTCTTTGAGAACAGACCAGAAGAGCTTTTCGCCTCCGAGAGCCTTGATTGCCGGCTGCACGTCTAAATCGCCGATAACAATATGCTGTGTTGCCGAATCGTTACTCTGTGCTACAATCTGTTCTCCCGTGGTCTTTTGAATTTTCTCTACAGGCAGCCATTGCTTTAACGTGGACAGCAGGAGAGGAAGCTCAATCGGTTTGGCGACGAAATCATTCATTCCCTCTTCGCAGAACATTTCCTTTGTCCCGTCAACGGCATTGGCGCTGAGGGCAATAATCGGCACATCATTGTATTCCGGGTGAAGCCGTCGTATGATATGGGTGGTCTCCACGCCGTCCACGTCCGGCATCATATGGTCCATAAAGACGATATCGTAGTGACGTGCGGATATTTTGTCGATGGCCTCTTTGCCGCTGAGCGCGGTATCAATTTTCATTTGGAGAGGCTCTAACAGTCCCACGGCCACGGTAAGATTAATGGCATTGTCGTCTACAATGAGGATTTCCGCTTCCGGAGCAATGAAGTCTAACCGTACAATCTCTTCCTCCTCAGAGCCTAAATGTAAATCTTCTCCGTTAAACAAAGCGGCAATGGTCAATACAAAAAGCGGCTTGCGGATAATAAACAGATTCGGAATATCATATTTAACTGTGCTGTAAAAGTCAACCATGAGAACGGCAGTAATATCCGGATTCTTGTGAATGAATTCCTGCAGCGGTTGGGAAAATACAGTTTCCTCAATAAAACAGAAAAGTTTTTTATCCTTTGGCAGTGAGTAAAGCTCTACCGCCGAGTCTAACTCGATATATTCCACACCGAGAGAGGTAATGTCCCGTTTGGTGTATTCTCTGACGTGAGGGTTGGAAATCAGTCCCGCAGCCAGAATGGAATCCGGTTCATGAACGGAAGCGCTTGGACTGTCGTTAATCACCTTCTGGGGAAGAACAAAAGAAAATGTACTGCCCTTTTCATATTCACTTTCCACTTTGATTGTTCCGTTCATCAGTGTCAGCAGACGCTTGGAAATGGCAAGCCCCAGACCGGTGCCTTCCACATTTCGGTTTCTTTTGCTGTCGAGCTGGGAGAAGGATAAAAACAGCTTTTCCATATCTTCTTTTTTGATACCGATTCCCGTATCCTCAATAGAAACCCGCATTTCGATTTCGTCGTCAGTCAATGGAACATATCCCATTTTCAGCGTAACCTTTCCTTCCGAGGTAAATTTGGCTGCATTATTGGCAAGGTTAAGGAGAATCTGCTTGATTCGGATACTGTCGCCGTAAAGCTTGCATGGCAGATTAGGCGGAATATCCAGAATCAATTCCACATTTTTGTCTTTTAATCTGGTCACGATAATGTTGGCCACATCGTAAAGTACGGACATTGGTTCATACTCTTCCGGAATAATGTCCATTTTCCCGGATTCGATTTTGGAGAAATCCAGGATATCATTGATAATGGTGAGCAATGATTTGCCGGCAATTTTAATCTGGTTGATATATCCTTTGGCCGCAGGGGGTAAATCCTCTCTCAGTGCCATTTCTGCCATGCCGATAACGGCATTCATTGGTGTTCGGATTTCATGGCTCATGTTGGCAAGAAAATCCGAACGCATCTGCACCGTTTTACCCAGCTCCAGATTGGCATGAAAGACAAGATAGCGGCTGTAGGTGATGCTGGATAAAATGTCCGTCAGGGTATAGAGAAACTCTGCCGCATGGTCGACCTTCTCCTGTGTGACGACGTTTATTTTTTTCAGTGATTCTATGTATTCTTCCGGGTCGGCATCGACATCTTTGGCATAGCTGCCCATTTCCTCTAAATCGGGTGCCTGTGTGAGAACCTGCCCGCCGATAAGACAACCGACAATTTCGTCCTGAACAACAATGGGGGCAGCGAAGACTACTAATCCGGCATGACAGAAATAAATCACCGGTTTTCCTTCTTTTTGAGCTTCTGCAGCTCCGTATCTATAGCACTCCTGACAGTGCTGGCAGCCGGCAGAAGATGTTCTGATGTATTTTGTACAAAGTTCGGAAAAGTTGGAGCCTGTGGTTACAGGAATTCCGTTTGCATCGGTTGTGATAGCGGCAAAACCGGTCATTTTGGCAAACGCTTCCTGAATTCGTTCCAATGTCGTTACATCAATTAATTTTTTTAAATCTAAATCAAAATCCATAAATATAACCTCTTTTTCCAAGTATGTAATTTGTTATTCAGTGTAAAGCGATGTGAACGTTCAAAAAATCAGCCCAGATATTTGTGGATAGTGTCTAAAAGGTTTTGGCGGTCAATGGGCTTCAACAGATAACCCTGTGGTTTCATGGATAATGCTTTTTGGATTTTGGCCTTTTCGGAAACACCGGTAAGGAAAAGTACAGGAACGTCCTTAAAGGCTTCCATATCCCGTATTTTCCCCAAAATAGTAGGTCCGTCCTCCTCCGGCATCTCATAATCCAATAAAATCAGGTCTGTTGTTTTGGCCTGTAAGAAGCGCAGTGCGAGCTTGCCGCTGATGGCAGTTGCAACATCGTAATCGTCGCGCAGATGTTCTTTGATTACCTTTAACATTAAGGCGTTGTCGTCGATTACTAAGACATGCTTGCGGGAATTTTCCATTGCCTGCGGCTGTTCTGCAGTTTGTGGAGCGGACTCCTGCTGTGCTGGCTTTGCAGCCTGTGGAGCGGACTCCTGCTGTGCTGGTTTTGCAGCCTGTGGAGCGGACTCCTGTTGCACTGGTTTTGTAGCCTGTGGAGTGGTTTCCTGTTGAACAGGACTGGTTCCGTTACCCTGTGAATTATCCGGTGAAATGGGAGCCTCCTCTTCCTGTGGGTGGAGTTTATCAAGAAATTCTATCATTTTATCGCGGATAAGCGATACACTCATCGGCTTGGTCAGCGTGAGGTTTGAAACTTTAACCGCTGCCCGCTCAAATTGAGTACAGGAGTCTTTGGAGCCAATCAGGACAAACGGAATCTCGTATTTATCCAGCAATACTTTGATCGCCACAATTTTGGAGGCATCCAGAAAAAGATTGTTATTAATGCAATAAACAAAAACATCTGGTGTGAAGTATTTCAAATGCTGGGAAATATCGTCGAAACGGTTGGAAGTAGTTAAAATTTCAAAATCATCTTGCAGGCGCAGGAAAAAATCATCAATAATAGAAGTATTATTTCCTGTTATTAATGCGTTGTATGACATAAAATTGTCCTCCTTCAGGGAATGTTCTTATAAAATAATTATATGTATAATCCGCAATTGCTCGCACTTCGTGCTTGTGCAATTGCCAAACAATCATTCGCTTTCCGGACTACGTCCTACAAGCTCATGTTTGTTTATCCAGCAAATAAAAAGCTATCTTTGTCTGCAAGCAGCCACGATAGCTTTTTGCTTGCTGGAATTATTATATCATAGTTTCTTTGGTTTGGATACCTATTGTATAGTAACCTTTTTGACCGCTGAGAAAGCTCCGTACAGTTTCTTGCTGCCGGACTTCTTATAAGGTCTTATTTTTACATAGTAAGTCTTGGCGGACATCTTTTTGGAATAGGAGGTTTTGGAGCCGCTGGAGACAGAGGCTAATTTTTTGTATTTGCCCTTCTCGCTGGTAGAGAAGTAAATCTCATATCCGTCAGCACCGGAGCTCTTTTTCCATTTGGCCTTTAATTTCTTTCCACCTGACACTTTGAAGTTTTTGACCTTTGACGGGCCGACAGTCACCGTGCATTTCAACGTTTTCTGTTTGGCTCCGGCCATAAAGGTGGCGGAAATGGTAGTGGTGCCATAGGTCTTGCCCTTTACTTTGCCTTTGCTGCTCACCGAAGCAACCTTGCTGTTGGAAGATTTCCAGGTTACCTTGCGGTATACATTTGGTGCATGGTTCAAAGAAAGCTTCTGCGTACTTCCCTTTGATACACCGAGGGTGGAGCTGCTCAATTTGAAATTGGACTTAACACGTGTAATATCAGTATATGCTTTGATTCTCGTATTGGCATTTAATTCCTTACTCATGTCATACCATTTTCCGCGGACTTTGACAAAGGACTGGTTCTTACCCGTATAGGCAATGAAAGCAATCCAATCGTTGCGGTAAGAGGAATCCACTCCGATGTAGGAATTTCTTCCGGAGGGGGTAGTCAGCCGCACCAGAACGGAAAAATTCTCGCCAGCCGTCAGGGAAACAGGACTTGGCAATTCGATTGTCTGAAATCCTGCATCGGTAAGCGTTCCTTTCACTGAGGAGGAGAATACTTTTGTTCCGCTGGTCGGTTTCCCCGCACTGGTCAGGCCGGTATATACCTGTACTTCATAATTGGCATTCGTGGCAAGGGAATATACCCCTACAGCCTTCAGCTCTTCGTTATAGCCGGCAGCACCTTTGGCCTTGAATACATTTGCATACCAATCGCCGCCGTTATAGCTGTACGAGGGATTTGCCGAACCGTCATGCTGATAATTATTATCATACTGCTCGCCGGCACTGACTGCTTCAAATGCCATAAATTCGGTTATGGATTTGTCCTCATAGGAAACATACATATAGCCATTATCTAACGCATTTATCTCTGTTCCGTAGCTGTTCTTTACAATCCAAGCCCCGTTAGCAGCCGGTTTGCTGAGAAAATTAGCAGCCGGGTAACTGTCGTCCCAGCCAACAATGGTAACGGCATGGTTGCCGCTTTCTAACGGACAGTTGTAAGCGGCATTGTCGTAGTTAAGGTATTGCGGGTCCATAAAGATTCCGCAGGCAACGGCGCCGTGGTCAAGGACAGCCTGCTTGATGGTCGCCGTAGATTTGTTTAGTTCAGCGGTAGAGTCTGTACTATAATTATAGAGATAGACATTCTTTACCGAGTAGTCTGAGGCATAGCAGAGAGAAGCCGGAGGAGTAGTCAGATATGGAGACTTATCCTCAGTGATAACGCCTGCCCATGTCGTCAGTGCAATTCCGGTTCCCTGTAACGTGCCGCCGGAGCTGAGATAGTTTCCGCGCAGTGTCTTGTTGTGGTCACCGGCCGTGTAACCCAGCTTATCGGTCTGCCGGTTATAGAAAAAGTAGGCAAGCTGATTTTCCGATAAATCAACGGAAGACTGTGCCCTGCCGTTTTTGATAAGATTTGCTTCAATTGCCGCTATAGAGGCAAAAGCCCAGCAGCTTTCATAGTCCCCCTGATCTTTGACGGAAGTAATCCAGCCTGATTCTCTGGCATCGAATTTGGCCGGCAGAGCGGCACCCCGCCTGGTTATGTCCGTCGATTCGGAATCGTCAATGACGGCTGGTTCCAGCCAGTTGTCGCTGACGACAAAGGACACCGGTGTGTTGGCTGCTGCAGCTGTACTGCCGGGGTTAAGCAGGCCGACTCCCATTAAGCCGATTAAAGCTGCTGCGGCTATTTTTTTGATGTTGTGCATGAATATCTCCTCCTTTTATCTGCTTTTTATTATAGCTTTTATTCGTAAAATAATCAATGTATAGTTTTGGTTTTGCTTTAGAAAAGAATAAAAGTTTCCGACATAATAAATAGATAATATATATGAAATAAATGAGGTGACGGAATGAATTATCAGATTGGGAATAATAACCAGCAGACAGGGTATGACAATTCTCTCTTTGGCGGTGTCGCGATGTCCGGTGCAGGACAGACTGGTTCCGGAGGTAGAAGTAACGATATATTAAATGGAAGCAATGTGGGAGATTTGCTGGCATGCAAGCTGGTAAAGGGAGGAAAGGAACCTGTGCTGGATATTAACGGTATCCAGATGAAGACGAAGGCGGCTAAAGAGTTGGAGAATGCCCAGCCCGGAGATACCATTTACCTGAAGATTCAGGAGGCAAATAAGAATCAGGTATCCCTCAAAATTGTAGGCACTCAGCCGGCAGCCGGACAGGGCATGCTGGATGCAGCAACCGGTGCGCAGGTAATGCAGAGCACCGAGCAGTTTTCGGAGATGATTAAGGAGAATCTGGACGGTGCTTTGGACGAAAAAGAGGCGAAGGAGAATCAGAAAGAGATTCTTCGGACACTGACGGCGGAGGAAATCGGCAAGCTGCGTATGATGCAGATAGACATCAGCAACGCTGTTCTTTCTGATTTGATGGGAATGGTGATTACCATTCGTTCCGGAGAACATCAGGACGAGATAAATGAGCAGATTGGTGATATTGTCAAGGAAACGCTTGGAAAACTGCGAGACAGCGTAGCTCCCGGCGGAGCATCGCAGCAGCCGGAACCGCCACAGGCAGCCGCCGGGGAGGCAGTGGAAGCGGAAGCAGATGAGAGCGGATACCGGGGACCGGTGCGATTGAACAGTGAGGGCTATGTGGTCGATGCGGCTACGGCAATGAAAGACGTAGCCGACAGTAAAGCCGGACAACCGCAGAGCGGGGCAGCAGCCAATCCGGCCGAGAATATAACGAGACCAGAAGATGATTATATCCGCAGTGACACGGCGCTGATTTCCGATGAGCAATTAATTTATATGGTCAAAAATAACATGGGGCTGACGATAGAAAATCTGGGAACTGCTCAGCACAGTGTGAATGAAGAGAGTCCTGCCGTAGAATTGCCGGTAAATGAAAAGGTTTGGAATGATATTTATCCTCAGGTCACGGGAATTGTAGAATCGGCAGGAATGTCGGTAAATGACAGAAGCCTTGGTGCGGCACGGTTTATGCTGCAGCATGAACTGCCGATTACCGTGGATTCTCTGCGGCTATATATGGCAGTATACTCGGTAAATCAAAGAGGCATTCAAGTGTCCCAGATTGAAGAAAATATAGAAGAGCAGATCGCCATGGGTAACCCGCCGGAGCAGGCGAGAATCAGCGGCAGTTCCATTAAGGACAGAGCCTCCCGCCTGATAGAGAGAATACAGGGAATTACGGCTAAGGCTGTGGATAATGCCGTATTGCAGGGCAAGCCGGTAACGGTTTCTTATCTGTATAATGTTTCCATGCGCAGTGTAGATATGAGAAGAATGAGAGGTCCCGTGAACACGGGTGTAGAGGGGGCAAGCCTGTCCTTGAGTGGCGTAGGACAGGACGGTTCCCAGCCGGAGAGTGTTATGCCGTTATCCAATAATCCCAGTGCCGTGACGGCGAGGAGGCAGCTAGAAGAAATTCGTCTGTCCATGACGATTGAGGCTGCGGTACGTCTGGTAAGGCAGGATATCAATATCGATGCCAGACCGCTTTCGCGAATTGTGGAGGCCTTGCGCCAGGAAGAGAATCAATATTATGACAAAGTGGTTTCTACGCAGGACCTGCATGATGTTCCTGAAGATGTGGATTTGTTAAAGGAAACGCTGAAGGAGACGGACGGGCTGAAAAATCTGCCGGAATATACGCTGGGTGAAATGGTGAAGCGTCCGACGGTTACGGTAGGCGGCTTATACGAGGCAGGTAACCGCATTAAGGCGGTTCTGGCCGGGCAGGCGTATGAGACAATGATGACGAGACCGCGCCGGGATATGGGTGATTCGATTACGGAGGCTTTTCAAAATGTAGATGCCATTTTGGCGGATATGGATATGGACCGCAATGAAGAGAATCAGAGGGCGGTTCGGATTCTGGCATATAATGAAATGGAGTTAAACAGAACAAACATTGCAAGTGTTAAGGCGGCGGACGCTAAGGTACAGCAGATGTTTGAGACGCTTACTCCACAAATTGTGCTGAATTTAATCAGAGAGAGTAAGAATCCGCTTAATATGACGATTGACGGTTTAAATGAAGAAATTATGCAGCAAAGAGAGGTTAGAGGGATAACGGACGAGCAGCGTTTCAGTGAGTTTTTGTATCAGATGGACCGCAATAACGAGATAACCGATGCAGAGCGGCAGAGCTTTATCGGCATTTACCGCCTGCTGGATAAGATAGAGAAATCACGGGGTAAGGATATTGGCGCGATAGTGAGAAACGGACAGGAGGTTACACTGAACAATCTGTTTTCTGCTGATAAGAGCCGTAAGGCCAGAGGTATAGACGTGTCTGTAGATGAAAATTTTGGCGAGCGTGTAGATGTAGAGACGCAGGAAGGCGGTATTTTACATCAGATTGAAACGGCTTACAACCAGACGATTACCGGCAGCATTTTGCGCCATATACGTCCGGAGACCTTGAAAGGAATGGAGCGGACGGATTACCTTAACATGAGTTTTGAAGAGTTGAACGCGATTATGAAGGCGGGAGACAACGGACAGGGTGAAGGGGAGCTTACCGAAGAACTGTCGGAGGAATTGAAACAGGCACTCAGCTATGAGGAAGAAGTGGAGACTATGCTGGATGCCAATAACATGCCGAAAACGGTTACAAATATTATTGCCGCACATCAGGTAATGTACGGTGAGGACGGCATTTACGGCATGATTCGCAGGATTAAGAATGGCCTGCCGCAGGATAAGCGGGAGAAAATCACGGCCAAAGAAGCGCAGATTCTGGAAAATCTGGAGAGCAAGTCAGATGTCGTGTATGGGCTGGAAAATATCCGTTCCAATCTGTCAGAGGCGATCCATGATAAAGAGCAGGACGGAACAATTACGTCGATGGATATTCAGGCGTTAAAATATCTGAATGCAGGCATGCCGATTGCCATGCGGGCAGTGGAGGAAGATGTATTCCGGATTCCGCTGGTGATGGGCGACGAGGTCAGTATCATGAAGGTGTCCATTATGCAGGACGGCAGCCATGCGGGAGATATTACCGCCACGGTGCAGACGGCAAAATACGGTGTGCTGGAAGCATTTATCCATATGGAAGGCAATCAGCTTGAGGGGTATGTGGAGACGGAAGAGGAAGCGGGACAGAAAGCATTGGAGAACAATGAACTGACTATCCGGTCGGCATTTGCCAAAGTGGGAATGGAAGTGAGGGATTTGCGGCTGGACGGAACAAGGCCGATGCAGTACGGAGCTGAGGGCGGAGGCCAGGAGGTATCCGTTTCAAGACTGTACAAGGCAGCAAAACAACTTCTCATTGCTATTAAGTTAACGGGAATCACTGCCGATAATTAAATTAGTTGATGATATAGAAATAACAGGCGGAGAAAAGGATATTCAAAGCCGCTGAAAGTAGACAGCGAGATTGAAAATGGAGGTTCAACTGCTGACTGGAAAGTAATAATTGAGGTGAAGTATATGAGGTTGAATCACAATTCGATGGCGCATACAGCCAACAACAATTTGGCGGGAATTAATAACAATCTGACATTGTCTATGCAGAGACTGTCTTCGGGTTATAAAGTGAATAAGTCTTCTGATGACCCGGCAGCCAAAGCGATTTCTCAGAGAATGAATTCACAGTTAAGAGGTCTGGCAAGAGCGGAGAATAATGCGAATGACGGCATTTCCCTGATTCAGACGGCAGAGGGAGCTTTAGATGAAATCCACTCTATTCTGGCGAGAATCCGTGAATTGGCGGTAAGAGGTGCCAATGAGGTGTATGCAGAAGAAGATAAGGATGCAATGCAAGATGAGATTGACCAGCTGAGAGAAGAGCTGGACCGCATTTCTGAGACGACGGATTTTAATGGCAGAAAGCTGCTTAACGGAGAGCTGAATAAAAAGGGATATACGGATTCCGATGCTCTGAAGGTGGTTGAAATCGGTGGTGATATTGAGCCGGGTGAATATGGTCTTACCGTTTCGGCATTAGGTGAACAGGCAAAGAGTTCTATTACTCCTCTGGCGGCAGGTAAGGTGATTTCCAAGAGTGAAGAGGGCACATTGCTGATTAACAACTTTGAAATCCGCATTAAAGAGGGCATGACTGCCACAGAAGTAAATGAGAAGATTCGCAATGCCACCTCCAAAATCGGCATTGATTATTATGAGAATACCGGGGATCTTATTTCGCAGGAATATGGAACCAAGCAGCGTATTACGGTTAAAGCCAGCAATGAGGAATTGGAGGCATTGTTTGGTGCTGATGGTTCAACGGCATATGGCAAGGATGCGGAGGCCAGCTTTGGTGCCGATCGGGTAGGATTTTCAGAGACGGCTACTGTGGAGGCACAGGGAAACCGGATTACCGTAACCGATAAAGACGGATTTAAAATGGTTTATGATATAGACCCAGATGCGACGGAAGATAATGGTGTAGGAGGGATCGAAGAAGTTGATGCGACAATCACTGTTCTTTCCGCAGGTCCGATGGTATTGCAGATTGGGAACAATGAGGGACAGACGTTGAATGTCAACATTAATAAGACGACAGCAGAATCGCTGGAGATTGAGCACATTAATGTGTATACTAACGGCTATGCGTCAGAGGCCATTGAAAAAATTGATGCAGCGGTGGCCAAGATATCCGGTATCCGTTCTGCGCTGGGTGCTTATCAGAATCGTCTGGATCATACGGTAACCAATCTGGAGAGTTCCAGTGAAAACCTGACCAGTGCGGTATCCCGAATTCAGGATACGGATATGGCCGAGGAGATTACGGAATATTCACAGCAGAATGTTTTGAGTCAGAGTGCGCTGCAGATGCTGCTGAAGTCTAATGCAAGACCGGAAGGATTGTTACAGCTGTTCCAGAGATAGATGAAATATTGTTCCTGATAGGAGGATATGATGACTGAAGAGCAGATGAATGTATATAAAATGCGGATTTCCCAGGCAGGAGTCGGCGAGATGACCGTAGTAATGCTGGAAATGGAAATACAGTGGATTGATGAGGCATTACAGGTCTATGAGAAGGATTTAGATACCTTTACCGATTATATCGGGAGGGCGCAGGCTGTTCAGGTAGAATTAATGACGGTATTAAATATGGATAATTCCGTAGCCGTCGATGTATATTCCGTGTTTGCCTTTATCAATCGGCAGCTGATTCATGCGAGGATAAAAAGGAAGCCGTTAGAGCTTAAGCGCTGCAGGGATATGCTGGAAAAATATCATGCCAGTTTTGCGGCGATTGCAAAGACGGATACGGCGGGGCCGGTCATGGCGGGAAGCGAAAAAGTATATGCCGGTCTTACCTATGGAACCGGTGGTCTTGTAGAAAGCAGTATGGGTGGAACTGAGTATACGGTATAATAAGAAAAGGGCTTTGAATCACTCTTGTAAAAGAGTATCAAGGCTCTTTTTATTGTTATATGCGATTGTCGCAAAGGCTGCATTTTACATAAAAATGCAGCCTTTTGCAGAGAATATTCGCAAATGACAGAACGGAGAGTATATTTGTGATGAAATCGATTTGGCAGAAGGAAGTGACAATGCCGGAGTTTCCGGCATTACAAAAGGATAGAAAAACAGAAGTGTTGATTATAGGCTGCGGGATAGCCGGCATTCTCACAGGCTATTTTTTAAAGCAGGCCGGCGTAGATTGTGTTCTTGTAGAAAAAAACCGGATTTGTGGTGGAACGACAGGACATACCACGGCAAAGATTACGTTGCAGCACGGCCTGATTTATCATAAGCTGCTGGCTGCTTTTGGAAAAGAAAAAGCAGGAAAATATCTGGAGGCGAACCGTCAGGCAGTTGAGGAATATGCGAATCTTTGCAGGAATATAGACTGTAATTTTGAGCGGAAGGATAATTTTGTGTATTCGGTGCGTGACAGAAGAAAAATCGAACAGGAAATGGGGACATTTCAACAATTAGGATTTGATGCCGGATTGTGTGAAACGTTGTCCCTTCCAATTGAAACGGCAGGAGCCGTGTGCTGTCCTTCTCAGGCGCAGTTTCAGCCATTAAAGTTTTTGTCCGCACTGGTGAAGGATTTGGATATTTATGAACATACTTTTGTCCGTGAAATAGCAGGGAATGAGGCGGTTACAGAGAGCGGGAAAATCTATGCGGATAAAGTGGTAGTGACAACGCATTTTCCTTTTGTGAATACGCATGGCAGTTATTTTCTAAAGATGTACCAGCACCGTTCTTATGTATTGGCGCTTCGAGGGGGTGGAAAAGCGGGGCAGGCCATGCAGGTGAACGGAATGTATGTAGACGAGGACAAAAAGGGGATATCTTTTCGGAATTATGGCGATATGCTGCTGCTTGGCGGCGGTGCACATCGGACAGGAAAAAAGGGCGGAGACTGGGAAGTGCTCAGGCAGTTTGCGAGGGAGCATTATGCGGGTGCAGAGGAAGTATGTGCATGGGCGGCACAGGATTGTATGACCTTGGACGGTGTGCCATATATTGGCCGGTATTCAAAGCGGACACAGGAGCTTTTTACTGCGACTGGCTTTAATAAATGGGGAATGACAGGGGCCATGGTTTCCGCAAAGATTTTATGTGATTTGGTTACAGGGAGAGAAAATGATTTTGCAGATGTCTTTTCCCCGTCAAGAAGTATGTTAAGAGTGCAGCTGTTGATCAACGCATTTGAGGCAACAGCGAATCTGCTCACGATTACACCGAAACGCTGTCCGCATTTGGGCTGTGCGCTGAAATGGAATCCGGCAGAGCATACATGGGATTGCGCCTGTCACGGTTCCCGGTTTTCTGAAAGCGGCGAGGTACTTGATAATCCGGCAAATGACAGCTTGAAGGGGATATGATGTCCGGATATGGGCTGTCTTATGGAAAACTCGTTGTGGGAAAGGTTTAGGGATAGGAAAGAGAACTTGGTGATGAAAGATGTATATGGTAACTGCACATTTGAAAAGAGATGACAAACGAAATATGGACGGAATATTGTTAAAATTATTATGTAAAATGGTGATTGGTAAATGTGTTATAGTATTATACAATTAAAAAATAGTTGAAAAAATTGTCGAAGCATGGTATCGTATAAAATAGTAATGAGTGTTTGGGTTGAGAAGAAGAGAGAAAGTTGTGGATAAGGGATAATCGAATATTATCCGTTGGGAGTTAAATTGAATGGGATAATTGATGATTA
>JAMPAW010000061.1 GCA_023666975.1 Clostridium sp. | reverse complement strand
TAGTCTCCTCGCACTGGGCAGCCGTCAGATAATTTTCAATCAGGATTTCCTTCTGCTTTACCGCCTCCTGATTGACTTCCTCACTGATATCACTTAAATACAGACGGTACTTACTCTGCCGTTTTATTTCCCGCATTTTAGAACGCTTCTTCTCGTACTGCTTACTGATGATCGGCCACATCACGGTGCCGAGCAGCATACTTGCCGACATGACAATGGACGGAACCGCACTGCTGATATTGCCGTTTTGAATGGCATTATTCACGGCAAACAGACCGGTTGTCAGGGAGGCAAGCCCCATTGTCATGGAAGGCCCTATCGTCAGCATAAGCGGCATTTCATCCCTTTGCTGGTCGCCCGGCGGTGAATCGACTTTAATATTTTTTGTTTTAATATCCCTTTTAAAACGGGGAGAGCGATAGAAAAACTCCGCCTCTGCTTCTTCGTAATCTTCTTCATCCCGTGTACGCATTTTCTCCCCTATGTACGGCAGAAAAATACTGTCATCCAGCTTCATACTCTGATCCGGATTATTCATCGCAAGAAAACCGTTTCCGATAATGATTTTCAGCCCCATAATAAAGATGACGTCACTCGGCTTTAGCACCTGGCTGCCGCCCTTTGCGATACGCTTATTATTCACATAAGTACCGTTCGTGCTGTCGTCATCATGCACTTCCCATGAATTTCCTTTCCGTACCAGCCTTGCGTGACTGGAGGATACAACGATATTATCAAACTGAATCTGGCTGCCTGCCGAACGTCCGATACGAATTTCCCTGTCCGTATTCACAAAATATTTTTTGTACTGTTTCCGGTCGGTGGTAACCGGCTCTGTAAACAGATAGACATATACATCTTTCGCCTTCACATAGAGACTGTAAAGCTCATAAGGATGAATCGGAAGCTCCCTGACCTCCTGGCCATTATTGTCAAAGACCTCTATCTTTTTATTCGATTTAATCATCCACTGGTTATGGATTCCCTCAATACCGATAAGCGGAATCCGTTCACCGGTCTCGCTGTAATCCATGATCCAATACTGCCCTTTGATCTTATCCGGCAGGGAAATACTGTTTAACCCTTCGTTTTTCAGTAATGTAACTATCATATGTTCTCTCCGTCTGTGTTTTTATTGCAGTAAATGGCAGGCATATTTTGTTGTATTCTCATGCTTTACCTCCCGCAGAGTTTACTCTGGCTTGTACAACGCTTACATCTTCCCCTTAAACAGCTTCTTATACTTCTGTATTTTTCCTTTTGGCACCCTTGCTGTTGGATTTTTGGCAATCTTCTTAAAGGCTGCCTTTCCAACTTTCTTTAGCTTCTGTGTCTTAATTTCGATTGTATTCAGCTTCTTACATCCATAAAATGCATGGTTTCCGATACTTTCCACGTTCTTTCCGATCGTGACCGAATTGAGCTTTTTACATCCCCGGAAAGCATTTTTGCCAATTTTCTTAACATTCTTGTCAATCACTACTTTTTTCAATTTCTTATTGTTGCGGAAAGCATTTGCTGCAATCGATGTCACCTTATACTTCTTTTTCTGAATCTTGATCTCGGATGGGATGCTTACCGTAGATGCCTTTTTATTTTGGGGTTTCGTATACTCGACCGTCTTTTTCTTTGCATCCGTTACTTTATATACTCCCTTGTTACTGGTCAGCACATCACCTTTTTTGACTTCCTTCGATCCATTCTGATTCTTCACCTTATTATCCACAACGGATTTGTCTTCAGTTTCCGTCTCGATCGGAACAATCGTCACATTTCCTACCTTCACCTGTGTTTCCTGTGTTGTCGGCTGTTCCGTAGTGGGCGGTTCCGTGGTTGGCTGTTCGGTAGCTGGCTGCTCTATCACCTTATAGCGGTACTGCGTTTTCTTTTCCATTTCCCGGTCAGCCGTTTCAGACGGTTGCTCCGTACTCCATTCTGTCCAGTCATTCCACTTGTAAAAAGAATAGGTTGTTGTGGAATCCCTGTATTGGTACTGTGTCTTGTTCTGGGTTTCCCTGTTGGAACTGCTGGATGGCTGGGTTGTACTCCAGCTTGTCCAATCTCCCCATTTGTAAAAATAGTAGGTTGTTTTGGAATCCTGATAACGGTACTGGGTTTTATAGGTTGCTGGAACCGTCTGGGTTTCCTGCCAATACCAGTTTGAATTATCATATCGAAATTTCCTCTGGCTTGCATTATTCGCCTGATTATAGCAGCCATGGTTGCCACATGTACCTCCATCATATGTTCCTGATAGAGGTGAATTCATCCACGGCGTATATGCTTTATGCCATGTTCCGCCCTTCTGCTGTTTGGCAAGATAGTCGCAAAAATGCCAGTATGTATTGTTTGCATTATTCCATCTCCCATACCGATACTGCGTATATGCTGCCGTCACCTGTACCTGCTTCGTCTCCACCTTCCTTGTGGAACTGGCAGATACTGCCGTATCCTGCCATGCCGACCAGCTTCCCCATGTTGTGCTGGAATCATACTTTGTCCAGCCGGAAAGCGTACTGCTTGTACTGGTCGTTGTACTCTTATCGCGATAACGGTACATTGTTCTGGTATTCACCTGTCTTGTCGTTCCAGATGACACTGCCGTATCCTGCCATGCTGACCAGCTTCCCCATGTTGTATCCGAACCGTTTTGAATCCATCCCTCAAGCGTGCTGCTTGTACTGGTCGTTGTGCTCTTATCACGGTAACGGTAAACCTCTCTCGTCTCCGTAAGATATGTTTCCGATTGTTCCGCGGCAACATCTGACCATTCGCTCCACTCATTTTCTGCTTTCGCTGTTCCTCCGGCTGACAGTGTACCTGCAAGCATGGCAAACACGCCAAGTCCTGCCATTAATTTGTTTACTGATTTCTTCATCTGCATCCTCCTTTTACCCTAAAATGCTCTGCAATGCAGTATCTCCTGCACTTTCCATTCTATCCCAGCTTCACTTTGGTTCCGGATTTGCCAATCACAAGAACCGTTCCCTTGTCCAGCTTTGTTCTTTTATCCTTTACAAGTGCCATTCCTTCTGCCGTTGTAATGCCGCAAGATGAATAATCCGTGACATAATAACTGCCGTTTTCCTCCGGTTCAATCAAACAATGCTTTCTGCTGATTGTCACATCCCGAAATACAAGATTTGCTTCCCTGGGATTCCTTCCGATTACCAGTTTTTCATTTTCCTCTAAAATCACTTCTTTTCCCTGCAGTTCACCTTCTATGCAGGAAATCCTATAATCTGCCATTTCCTGTTCTCCCTTACGCCTTTATCCATTTTCACCATGCTGCACTGTTTGGCCAGCAAGATCATGCTTATTCCTTTCTATGTAAATTCCCATACTTTCCCATTATTGTTTCTGTAGCCTCAAAAACATTTTTCGACCAGTCTTCCGTCTTTTCTTCCACTACATTTTTCTCCAAGGAACAATATGGACACTCCGCAAATTTATCACCATCATAATAGTGGCCGCGTTTACATTTTTGTAAAATCATTTTTTTGCTCCTTTCCCTGTCGCTTTATCTGATAACAAAGATACGAATTACCCTAATCGGATAATATTCTCTTCGTCCCCAAGCCGGATTTCTGCCCCGCTTTCAATCGGTACATCTTCTTCCTTTGGAAGCCTGGTCCCATCCTTTGTATAAGAACCATTTTTCGAGTGGTCACAAACAACATAATTATCCGTATCCGCATGATATGTCACACTGCAATGAAGACGGCTGATCCTGGTATCATTTACCACAATATCCGACACACTGCCATCCCGTCCGATGGTAATTTCCCTGCCATTCCGGATTCGGATAATGGCTCCTACCAGCTTCCCTTTTACAAATACAATGGCACCTGACCGCCCCTGATTCAGTGCCAGGCTATGTGTCACCCGCATCTTTGCATCCTCTTGCTTATCCATGCTTTCATAATATTTACGGCTCATCGGAACTGCGATGCCCTGTACAATAATTTCCGTCCGTTTGACCGTATCGATCATATTCCGGTTTACCATATAGCTTTTGTGGCACCGGATAAAATCTTTTCCACTGACCAGCTCCTCAACCTCATCCATCTTGGCATAAAAGGTAATCTCTTCTGTCAGCATATGAGCAATGATTTTACGCTTTTCACTCTCAAAATAAAGGACTTTATTTAAGGGAATTTTCTGTTCCCTGCCTTTCATGCTGATATTTAAGCAGTCCGGGCAGTCTTCCCGTTCCCCGATATACCGCACCAAATCCTTCGTTAAATTCTGTTCATTTATCGGCTTCAGGCAATAGGCAAATGCCTTATAGTTATAGCCTTCAAACACATGCTCTTTGGAAACCGTAACAAAAATGATATCGACATCCACCCTGTTCTTTCGGATAAACTCCGCTGTCTGCATCCCGCCTAAGTGTTTCATATGAATATCCAAAAATAATAAATCCATATGGAATGTACCTTGTTTGATCAAATCTACAATCTCTTCCCCATCCGCAAAACATTCGATCTCCATATCCGTATAGGAAAAAAACACTTTACCGACTAAATCACGTAATTGCTCTGTTGTCTTTTCATCATCTTCGCATATTCCTATTTTTAACATCTGTTTTTCCGCCGCTCATTATATTTCAAACCAAATTATAGCATTGTAAATTACCAATTTCATCCAAATAGCACCAACGGTCAATATACAGAATCAAAAGTCATAAAAAAAGAACCGCATGTTTTCACAGCGGTATCTTTGTAAGGATTCTATTTTTTATTCCAGAAACCGATCGTATTCCTCTGGCATTTCCAATTCTGGTTTTTCGTCAATCTGCCATGCCAATCTGCTCGCCGCATCTTCGGATGCTTTTATCATCGTCTGGATATTCTGCAGTTCTTTCAGGCATATAGTTGCACTTTCCATATCTCCATTCTGTCCATATAACTGTATTCCCACTTTCAGCATTTCATAATAATCTATATATTCTTCAATATCATACCGATTATATTCGATTGCCTTTTTCTTATATTTTATTACGTTCTCAAAATCACCGTTTGCATAAGCTGCTCTGGCCCTTGCACTCCATGCAACGGATACATATGGATTTTGTTTCAAAATCCGTGCAGCTGTCTCCTCTGCTTTTAGTGAATCCTTTTCCATTTTTAAGTCCTCAATCATCGCAAATGTATTCCATGGATAAATGGTAAGCGCAACGTCTTTTCCCCCTGCCTGCAGACAACAGGCAGCAATTCCCAAATAGAAACAGCCCATTGCGATTCCTATGAAAAAGGCTCCTATACATGGCTGATATTTCAGGCAAATCCGTTTTCCTTTCTGAACCTCCATACAGATGATCCAGACAAAGAAAACTGCAATATACTGTAAATCAAAATCCAGCATCCCATGCAAGAACAGCATAAGCATTATTATTCTACACCGTAAAGATATCGTTTTTGACAGCAAATGTGAGAAGACTATGCCAAGAAAAAAGATTCCCGGTATCCAGCCTGCATCTAAAAAGATCTGCAAAATATCATTATGTACAAATCTTACCGTATACACCCCTGTCTGAAAAGCACACTGGCTAAAAAAGTATCCCATATATCCCAGTCCCAAAGGCTCTTTCATAATTTGATGCCATGCATCCTGCATATACAAAATCCTACCCAAAAAAGCACTGCTCTGCCACGAAATAGATAAAAAACGGCTTATACCTGATTCTTTATCGGAAAGAAGGGCATACAAAACCACAGCCAATAACAGAATCCCAAAAATGCCTGCCATCAACCATTTAACTTTTTTCTGCTTCCCTACAAAAATGGATATGCCAACAGTGAGCACTAATAAAATAAATACTGTCCTGCTGCCAGACAGGAAAATCCCTGCCATCAGTACACTTGCCACAAATACAATCCGTATATAATATTTTGCATTCTCTTCTTTCTTTTTTTCACGATCTGTCCTTTCCTCTGGAATGAAAAGAACAATCAGACCTGCCAGCAGATATATTGCATAGGTATTCGGATATTGAAAAAATCCAGCCAGCCTTCCATTTACGAATACAAAATCCTTCCACGGGGTGATTGCCAGCAGTCCGGAACTAATCGTCATAAGGCAGCCGGATATCGGGATTACATGCAAAAACAGTTCTGGCATTTGTTTTGGCATCTGCATAACCGATACCAGAAAAAGCACAACTGGCAGATATTTTATGATCCCCCATGCAGCGATCCCTTTATCCACCGCCCAGGCAACGGCTGCCACATATCCCAGCCAAAGCACAACGACCGCAACGCTTGCAGGATTTATATAAAAATCCATATATCCCTTTTTTCTCCACTGCCTCCACAGCCATATGCCTAACAAAATGGCTGTTGCCGCACACATCCCCTCATAGAAAAGCCCCAAACAAAACGGTGCTATGCAAAACAGCAAAAACGGTATGTTAAAAATATACTGCTGCAGGTTTCTGAAATTAAAAAAACGATGCCCTGTCCCTGCCTGATTCATCTATTTATTACCCTCGAATAACTTTTGGTATTGTACTTTTTTTCCTTTCGGTGTTTTTACTTTGGGTCTTTTGGGAATCCCCTTAAATGCATTTTTACCCACTTTGGTAATTTTAGAGCTATTGATATTAATGCTTTTCAAACGGCTGCATCCCTTAAATGCATTTTTGCCGATACTGGTTATATTTTTGCCAATCGTAACCTTTTTCAGATTCTTATTTCCTTTAAATGCATTATCAGCAATTGCCGTCACCTTATAAGAGGTTCCCTTTATTTTAATTTTTGCCGGGATCGTGACAGATGATATCTTTTTCTTTTTGGAGCCCTTATAGCTTACGGTTCGCTTTTTCTTACTCGTAATCTTATATACCGCTTTGGAAACGGTCACTTCTGTTGGCTCTGTTTTCTTTCCTGTGCTTTTTCCCGTTTCGTTTGTGGAATTACCATGATCCCCGGGTGGTGTGATACCAGCTGCCCCCGGCGTTGCACCTGATGCGGCAGGCACTTGCGTTGTGCTTTCGCTATTCAAGGGGGAAAAAGCAAAACCGTTTACTTTGGCATACTGCTCCGCTGCCGAACCTGTATAACCATATATGCAGAATCCCCCGACTTTTAAATTCCCGTCCCCGCAATCATCCTCGTCATCTGGAAAACAATAACCGAACGCCTGCTCTTCAATCTCTTTTACAGAAGACGGAATGGTCACGCTTTTCATATTCTTACAGTTGATAAACGCATTGTATCCAATTTTTGTCACACTGGCGGGAATCGTTACGGTACTTAAATTAGTGCAATCCGCAAATTCATTATAAACCAGTTCGGCTATTCCTTCCGAAATATCGATCCGGCTTAAGGAGTTTCCCCTCATACATTGTGCATCGATTGATTTTACGGTAGATGGCATTTTGTAGTTCCCTGTTTTATTACCAGATACCCATAATATTGCAGATTTGTCAGCAGGATACAATACCCCGTCCTCCACGCAAAAACAGGTGTTGCCCGTTTCAACTGTAATATCTGTAATACCGCTGTTTGCAAAAACACCATAACCCATTTCCTGTAAACTTTTTGGAAGCTGTATCTTTGTCAGCCCCTGGCATCCAGAAAATACATTCATCCCCAGTATCTTTAGATTTCCGTTAAGCTCTATTGTGGCAAGGCTTTCACAGTCCTCAAATGACCAATCCTTTAACTCCGCCACCCCAGAGGGGATAACCATATTCTCTAACCCTGTACAATTTTCAAATATGCCACATCCCATTTCTTCCAGTGTATCTGGAAGTACCACATCCGTTAAATTACCGCAGCCACAAAATGCATACTCCCCAATCGCCGTAACTTTTTTCGGAATATTAATACTTTCCATGTCTTCACAGGCATAAAATGCACTATCCCCGATTACGGTAACACTGTCGGCAAGCTCTGCTTTTGTCAGAAAATAACAACCGGAAAAAGCATGACTTGCAATGTTAGAAACCCCTTCCTTAATCTTGATGCTCTTGACAAAATCCTTATCATACGGTGTCTCCCAATAATTGCCCTCTTCCGTATTTTCACCCATGCTTCCTGTGCCGGATATCGTAAGCTGCCCTTCCCCGTCCAATACCCAGTAAAGCGCATTACTTACGCCAAAATACCCGTGCGGGTTTCCCCTTGACACAAATGTAAGATTATTTTTTGAGGCGTATGTCTGTGCAACGGTATTCATATACCCTTCAACTGTAAATAGCCGGTTATGCTGGTTCTCGAAATACCGTATTGACATAGGCACGGTTACCTTTTTTAAATTATTACATTCATAAAAAGCATCTTCACCGATGTCCCGGATTCCTTCTGATATAATTACATTCTGCAAATCCGTACATTCTGCAAAAGATTCATCATAAATCCACGTAATATCATATGAGATTCCGTCCTCAAATATCTTAGCCGGAATGGTAATATCACTACATATATTTTCAGAATAGTTACATACCGTGCCTTCTTTCTCGGTTGTATTCAGCTCATATATGATCCCCTGCGAATCTTCATAATAATGATATGCATCTGCATGAGCATATTGCACTTCCCCAAATACACCAGTCATGACTGCCAAAAACAAAAACGGCATAATCCTGATTGTTTTACAAAATAATTTCCTGATTTTTACTTTTCTGGCACTATACATTTTCATCATGATCAGACTCCCCCAGATATTTCCTCCTGACATCCTTCCACCTGTACTTACTAACCGGAATCCGCTTCCCATTTTTCAGAACGACTTCTTTTTCCGACAGGCTTTTGATCTGATACCGGTTTACGATATAGCTCCGGTGGGTTTTAATAAAGAGATCCTTATCCAACAGCTTCTCTACGCCGGATATCGGAAATTTCATTACTTTTTCCCCTTCTAACGTCCCGATATGTACATTCTTCAATTCTGCTTCAATATAAATAATCTCATTCATATCGAAGGTCTCAATATGCTTTTTTGCTGTCAGGGTAAGGGTTTGCCCTTTATGCCCGTTGACATACAGAATCATCTCTTTCATCAACTCTTCTGACAGAATAATCGCATCATAACCAAATGACTCCCGTTTTATCTGGCTTTTCTGCAAAAAGCAGTCAATCTCGACGATGTCATTGGTATTTTCAAAAATCTGCTCCATTTTTTCCTTGTATTCCTGCAGTTGTTCTTCCTTTTCTCCATATAACGCAACCCTCATGTATTTACCGACTCCTTAGTGTATTTTCAGTAGCCATGAGCAAAACGCTGTTTGCACAACCATGCTTTGGCAATCATGGATTTTACCCATCCCTGCATTTTCAGCCATACTCTTCTTTTTTAAGAAGCAATTCATATCCTTTCCATATATTCCCATAATCCAACACGCATTTCAATATATTGGCACCAAAAGTCAATATGAGGAATGAAAAGTGTCTCTCCTCATCTTTTTTATAAGTTCTGCATTACTTTTCACATTATTTTCTAATTTGTACAAACCAATCCGAACACACCGCTGCACCATCAAAACCCTTTGATTCTGTATAAAACACGCAAAAAAAAACCCAGAGGCTTTCCACCTCTGGGTTCATGTTTTACTTTTTACATTTTACTTATTTGCCAACTGCGCCTTAACCGCCGCGGTAAGCTGTGGAACAATCTTGTTCAAATCCCCAACGATACCATAATCCGCTACATCAAAAATCGGAGCATCCTCATCTTTGTTGATTGCAATGATAATGTCAGACTCTTCCATGCCGGCAGCATGCTGGATCGCACCGGAAATACCGATTGCAAAATATACATTTGGACGAACCGTCTTACCGGTCTGTCCTACCTGCAAATCCTTTGGCAGCCAGCCGGAATCGACAACTGCACGGGAGCAGCTTACTGTTCCGCCGATTGCCTCTGCAAGGTCATCCAGCAACTTGAAGTTCTCCTTGCTTCCGACACCACGGCCGCCGGATACCAAAATCTTAGCATCCATAATATCAACGGTCTCGGTAACAGATTTCACAATCTCAAGAATCTCCACATATTTATTATCCGGAGTAAAGCCTGGGTTAAACTCAATCACTTCTGCCGTTGCACCCTTAATCGGCTCAATCTTCTGCATAACACCCGGACGAACGGTAGCCATCTGCGGACGGTTATCCGGACATGCAATGGTAGCGATTGTGTTACCGCCAAATGCCGGACGGGTCATCAACAACTGGTTGTGCTTCTGCTCCTGGTTCGGAATCGGGTTAATCGGGAAATCACCAATCTCCAATACGGTACAATCGGCAGTTAATCCGGTCTGTACTCTGGCAGATACGCGGGGACCTAAATCCCTTCCGATTGCCGTAGCGCCAACCAATACGATTTCCGGTTTATACTCATTGATAACAGATGCCAAAGCATGTGTATAAGGCTCTGTTCTGTAATCCTTCAACTCCGGATCATCCACAACGATAACCTTGTCTGCACCATACTCTGCAAGCTCGTTTGCTAAATCCTTAACACCGGAACCAATCAATACAGCCGTTACGTCTGTATCGAGATCCTTTGCAAGATCCTTTGCCTTACCCAGCAATTCAAATGCAATACCAGAGAGCTGATTATCAATCTGCTGTGCAAAGACATATACGCCCTTGTATTCTTCTAAATTCATTCTATTCACCACTTTCCTTTTCTATTAGATTACATGTTTTGTTGTCAACTTATCCATAATGTAGCTTACTGCTTCTTCCGGAGAATCCGGAGCAACCTTCTCACCGGCACCCTTTCTCACCTTATCAGAAGCCTTAGCAATCTTAGTCGGAGAACCTTTCAAACCGAGGTTTGCATCATCGACATCAACAAGATTATCTCTACCCCAAACGGTAATCTCTGCATCATAAGCATCGAAAATTCCACCCGGAGTCATGTAACGCGGCTCATTTAATTCTGCAAGAGCAGTTACCAGACAAGGCATCTGGGCTTTCACCATATGATATCTGTCCTCATACTGACGCTTCACGATAACACTATTGCCCTCTATCTTCAAATCCTCTGCATAGGAAATTACCGGAATTCCCAAGTGCTCAGAAATCTGAGGTCCAACCTGTGCAGTATCTCCATCAATCGCCTGACGGCCAGTAATAATTAAGTCATACTCCAGATTACGAATTGCACCGGCAAGTGTAGTAGAAGTAGCCCATGTATCGGCACCACCCAATACTCTGTCCGTTACCAGAATACCCTTGTCCGCTCCCATGGCCATAGCCTCACGGAGAACCTCCTCCGCCTTCGGAAGACCCATCGTTACTACGGTAACCTCTGCTCCATACTCATCCTTCAAACGAAGTGCAGCCTCAAGGCCGGCCTTATCATCCGGATTCATAATCGTAAGCATTGCACCTCTGTCCAGCGTTCCATCTGGATTAAATTTCACTCCGCCCTTTGTATCAGGCACCTGTTTTACACAAACAACAATCTTCACGTCAATTACCTCCTAGTTTAAAATGTTTGAAGAGATAACCATACGCTGAACTTCTGAAGTTCCTTCGTAGATCTCAGTGATCTTAGCATCACGCATCATACGCTCAACGTCATATTCTCTAATATAACCATATCCACCATGTAACTGTACTGCCTTTGTCGTCACTTCCATAGCAACCTCTGCAGCATATAATTTTGCCATAGCAGCCTCTACCGAATAAGAAACCTTTGCACCATTCTGGTACTCACCTTTCTTCATCGCAGCCTTATACACCAGCATCTTTGCAGCTTCTACCTTTGTTGCCATATCTGCCAACTGGAACTGTGTATTCTGGAACTGTGCGATGGAACGGCCAAACTGCTTTCTTTCCTTCACATAATTAATCGTCGTCTCCAAAGCACCCTCTGCAATACCAAGTGCCTGAGCTGCGATACCGATACGTCCGCCGTCCAGCGTATGCATTGCGATACCAAAGCCCTTGCCCTTTGCGCCTAACAAATTCTCTTTCGGAATACGGCAGTCTGTAAAAATCAACTCATAGGTTGAAGAACCGCAGATACCCATTTTATTTTCCTTTGTACCAAACGTAAAGCCCGGTGTTCCCTTCTCCACAATAAATGCAGAAATTTCTTTCTGTACACGTCCACGCTTTTCTACTTTACCGGTTACCGCAATGATAATATATACATCTGCTTCTTTACCATTTGTAATAAAGCACTTTGAACCGTTTAATACCCACTCGTCGCCGTCTAATACAGCCTTTGTCTGCTGTCCCTGTGCATCGGTACCTGCACCCGGCTCGGTCAGGCCAAAAGCACCTAACTTCTTACCGGAAGCCAAATCCGGGATATATTTCTCTTTCTGCTCCGGCGTTCCGTATGTCTGAATCGGGTCTACGCAAAGAGAAGTATGTGCGGATACAATAACACCTGTCGTACCGCAAACCTTTGACAATTCCTCTACACACATTACATAGGTCAGAGGATCGCAGCCCTGTCCGCCTAACTCTTTTGGTACAGGAATACCTAAAAAGCCGGCTTTTGCCATTTTTTCAACTGTCTCTCTTGGAAATCTGTGCTCTTCATCAATTTCCTGAGCCAGCGGCTTAACTTCATTTTCAGCAAATTCTCTGAAAAGAGCTTGTGCCATTTCATGTTTCTTACTTAAAGTGAAATCCATTTTTATTATTCCTCCTATATTGAACACTTAATGAGCAACGCAGTTGCGAATTTAGTGTGAAAATACACTTGACCACTTAGCGATGCCTGAATACTTAGCGAGGTGTTTCCGAGCTTAGTATGAAGGTATGCTTTAGCTAGTGTTTTTGAGCTTAGTGGTCATAGTGTTTCCTAACGGAACACTTAATGAGCAACGCAGTTGCGAATTTAGTGTCTTTTATTTACTGAGCATCCATTGGTGTCTTTGTCCGGTCAGCATTATATACATAAAATCCTTTTCCACTCTTAACACCAAGATTGCCGCCACGAACCATCTTGCGAAGCAGCGGGCAAGCACGATACTTACTGTCACCGGTTTCCTTATAGAGAACATCCATGATTGCAAGGCAGATATCCAAGCCGATGAAATCACCTAACTCAAGAGGTCCCATTGGATGATTTGCGCCAAGCTTCATTGCAGAATCAATACCTGCAACATCAGAAACGCCTTCCATCTTGATGAATGCCGCCTCATTAATCATCGGAATTAAAATACGGTTTACCACAAAACCGGCAGCCTCATTTACCTGTACCGGTGTCTTGCCAATTTCTTCCGAAATCTTAACGATCTTAGAAACGGTCTCCTCCGGTGTGTTCACACCTGCAATAACCTCTACTAATTTCATACGGTCTGCCGGATTGAAGAAATGCATGCCGATCATCGGACGTGTAAGACCGTTTCCAATCTCGGTAATGGAAAGGCTTGATGTATTGGAAGCAAAAATACACTCCGGTTTCGCAATCTTATCTAACTCAGAAAATGTTGTCTTCTTAACCTCCATATCCTCAAAAGCTGCTTCCACAATCAAATCACAATCTGCACAGAGATCTTCTTTGAGACCAGGAGTAATGCTGTCAAGGATTCCATCCACCTTCTCCTGTGTCATCTTTCCTTTTTCAACAAGTCTTGCATAACCCTTTGCAATCTTGTCCTTTCCGCCTTCAGCCCACTCCTGCTTGATGTCGCAAAGTGCTACTTCATATCCTTCAACCTGGGCGAATGCCTTCGCAATACCCTGACCCATGGTTCCTGCACCAATAACGCCAACTTTCATTTTCATATCCTCCTAAAAAAATTTTTTGAATATACAGTTTAAATTCATTTACGTTTCGTTCAAACTGCTATCCTTATTTCACACATTTAGGATGGTCAAAACGACCACCCTAATGTGTTAAAATCATATGATTACTTATTCTGGAACGGAACAACCTTAAGCTTCTTCTCCTTATCTTTCTCTAAGAAATTACCCATTCCAGCCTTCTGGTCTTCTGTCTCGAAACAGTCACCAAATAATTTTTCTTCTATCACGATTGCCTGATCCATATCTACCTGCAAACCGTCATTGATTGCTTTCTTGCAGTTGCGCACAGCAATCGGAGCCTGTGCTGCAATTCCGGCTGCCATCTTCTTTGCTGCCGGCATTAACTCCTCTAATGGATATACTGCATTGACAAGGCCAATGCGGTATGCCTCATCTGCCTTAATATTACGAGCCGTATAAATCATCTGTTTTGCCATGCCCGGACTTACCAGACGTGCCAGTCTCTGTGTGCCACCGAATCCCGGTGTAATGCCAAGTCCAACCTCCGGCTGTCCAAATACTGCATTTTCAGAACAGATTCTGATATCACAACTCATAGAAATCTCACATCCACCGCCTAATGCAAAACCATTTACAGCTGCAATCACAGGAATTGGAAATGTCTCCAACTTACGAAATACATCATTCCCCTTCTTACCAAAAGCTTCGCCTTCTGCCTTTGTAAGGGTAGACATCTCACCGATATCTGCACCCGCAACAAATGACTTTTCACCGGCGCCGGTTAATATTAAAGCTCTGGTCTTGTCCAAATCAACTGCATCCAAAGCAGTATTCAGTTCATCCAAAACCTGACTGTTTAACGCATTTAACGCTTTAGGACGATTAATCGTAATAACGCCAACAAATTCGTCCTGCTCGTATGTAATAAACTCCATTGAACTATCTCCTTATCATTCTCATTCTTATTGCCAGCTAATCTGATTAATCTCTCTCAACAATAGTAGAACAACCCATACCACCACCGATACAGAGCGTGGCAAGACCTTTCTTGGCATCTTTTCTAATCATCTCGTGTAATAAAGTAACAAGAATACGGCATCCTGACGCTCCAACAGGATGTCCAAGTGCAATAGCACCGCCATTTGGATTCAGCTGCTCATCCGTAAAGCCAAGCTCTTTCTGTACGGCAATTGACTGTGCTGCGAATGCCTCGTTTGCCTCAATAATATCAAAGTCCTCAATCTTATATCCAGTCTTTGCCATAACCTTTCTTGTAGAGGCAACCGGACCAACACCCATAATGGAAGGATCAACACCGCCCAGTGCTCCGGCAATAAAGGTAGCCATAGGCTTAACTCCTAATTCTTTAGCCTTTTCTTCGCTCATTACCACAATTGCTGCTGCACCGTCATTAATACCGGAAGAGTTCGCTGCTGTCACAATACCATCCGGCTTAAATGCAGGACGGAGTTTAGCAATACTCTCTGCAGTAGTACCCGGACGAGGACCTTCATCCGTATCAATCATCACGGTCTGCTTTTTCTGCTTAACTTCTACCGGAACGATTTCCTCCTTGAACGTTCCTGCCTCTACTGCAGCAGCGGCTTTCTGCTGAGATTTGGCAGCAAATGCATCCAGTTCCTCTCTTGTAATACCGTACTTCTCACACACATTTTCAGCAGTGATACCCATATGATAATCATTAAATGCGTCCCATAATGCATCGTTAACCATTGTATCCACCATTGTGTTATTACCCATTCTATAACCAAAACGGGCCTGCTTTAAAGCATATGGAGCCATAGACATATTCTCCATACCACCTGCAACCACAATATCTGCATCTCCTGCCTGAATCATCTGTGCAGCCATATTTACACAATTCAAACCTGATCCACAAACAACATTAACCGTAACGGCAGGGGTCTCAATTGGTAACCCGGCTTTGATAGAAGCTTGACGTGCCACGTTCTGTCCAAGGCCAGCCTGAATTACACATCCCATATATACATGATCTACCTGATCACTCGGAACACCCGCTCTGTTCAAAGCCTCCTTGATAACAATAGCACCTAATTCCTGGGCTGGGGTTGTGCTTAATCCTCCACCCATAGTTCCGATGGCTGTACGACAAGCGCCAGCTAAAACAACTTTCTTTGACATAATGTTACTTCCTCCGTTTTAAATTTTGCGGTTGACATAAAATCTCTCCTCAACGGCATTTTTCAAAAGATTTCAGCCACTACGCAATCTGCTAATTATGATAGCATAATTTTCACAATCTTGCAACCGATTATCCAAACAAAAAGCACCGTGATATCATAGTTTAATGATTATCATCGATGCTAATTTATAACACTCTCACGATTCTGTTTTTGGGCTGTGATCGTCCCATTTCTTTCAATTATTTTTTTACAAATCTGGCAGATTTACCGGCTCCTACCACCACTGCCTCCAATGCCGACTGTGATACAAAAGCCTGAATACCGGTACTTTCCTCTACCAACCTGTCCATTCCGTAAAGAAGGCTGCCCCCACCAGTCAGCACAATTCCTTTCTCTGCAATATCGGCAATTAATTCCGGAGGAGAGATTTCCAAAACATTATGTATTGTATCTAGGATTTGTGCCGTCACCTCAGCAAATGCTTCTATGGTTTCCTCCGACGAAACGATAATCCTGGCCGGATAGCCACTGACCATATCCCTTCCCTTTACTTCCATGGTCAACGGTTCCTCTCTCGGATATACAGAACCAATATTCATCTTAATTTTTTCTGCGGTAGGCTCACCGATTAACAAATTATAGGTACGGCGGATGTATTTAATCATCGCCTCGTTGTAATCATCGCCTGCCAGTTTCAAGGAATTGCTCACTACAATTCCGCCTAACGAAATAACCGCTACATCCGTAGTACCTCCACCGATATCCACAATCATATTCCCTTTCGGCAGGGAAATATCAATATCGGCACCGATAGCCGCTGCTATCGGCTCCTCCATAATATCTACATGCTTAGCACCAGAACGATATACTGCGTCCTCTACTCCTCTTTTCTCCAACTCCGTAACACCGCTCGGAACGCAAACGCAGATTCTTGGCCGGCTGAGCATCCTCTTTTTTTGCATTGCCGTCTCAATAAAAGTTTTCAGCATCCGCTCCGTGACCGTATAATCGGATATAACACCCTGTCTCAGAGGGCGAATCACCTCAATATTATCCGGTTCTTTCCCCATCATAAGTTTTGCTTTGTTCCCGATAGCAACAAGCCGCTTCGACTTTGTCTCAAAGGCCACAACTGACGGCTGATTAATGACAATCCCTTTGCCTTTTACAAAAACTAAAACATTCGCAGTTCCTAAATCAATTCCTATATCCATATCAAACATAATGATTTCCTCTTATCGTAATAATATCGTAAACAGTAACCTTTATCCCTCGCTGATAAATTGCTAATGGTATAACGTTCATCACTAAACGCTATACCATTGCAATTTACAACACTTTTCCCATATTGTCAACAAAGAATTATTCAAAGTCGGCAGCAACCAAGCGATGTTCCTGTTCCCCTGAACTCATTTCTCGATTATGAGCCTTTGAAACAGCATTATCTACAATTTTCAAAACCCGGTCAAGATTACCGCTTTCTACTTCCTGCATTCTCCTTCTGAGATTACTTTCCGCACCGGACTCACACGGATATCCAAGCTGTATCGCATGATTCTTGGCAATGGAGAATACATCCATATCTGTAATTCTGTGTACCTGTATCAAATGCTTAAACTGGGAAGAAATCACTGTATTATCTTTAAATAATTTTGATAAAGTTTCAATCTGTCCTGTCATAATCACAACAACATCATTATTCGGGCTGCTTACAATCTGATAAATCTCCTCCAGCTTTTGTGGTGAAATAACGCCTGCATTTTCCACCACAAGACATCCACCCTGAAGTTTGCTGATTGCATCACTGATATTTGCTCTATTCAATGCAGCAGCTTTAATCTTAGCAATCGTCTTTGTCTTGCATATTCCCATTGTATAGAAACTTCTGGCAAAATCTTCTGCAATTGTCGTCGTACCGAATCCATATTGTCCAAGAACCACAACATTTCTCGGTTCAGACGGATTATCGCTAATATATCGCATTGTATTAACAATCTGCTCGCTGATTGACCCAACAGATAAGTATTTTCCCAAAAATTGTTCTGCCCCAACCGGTAAAGAATAATCTCCACTCGATGCTGCCTGTGCACTCGCTGCAGCTGCTTCAGCCTTCTGTCTTGCCTCTTCCTCAACCTTACGTCTGATTTCCTCTTCCGCTTTGCGTCTTGCCTCTTCCTCGGCTGCCTTTCTCGCCGCCTCTTCTTCCGCCTTGCGTCTTGCTTCTTCCTCGGCTCTGCGTCTTGCCTCTTCCTCGGCTGCCTTTCTCGCTGCCTCTTCTTCCGCCTTGCGTCTTGCTTCTTCCTCGGCCGCCTTTCTCGCTGCTTCTTCCGCTGCTTTTCTCGCCGCCTCTTCTTCTGCTTTACGTCTTGCTTCTTCCTCGGCCGCCTTTCTTGCTGCTTCTTCCGCTGCTTTTCTCGCCGCCTCTTCTTCCGCCTTACGCCTTGCTTCTTCCTCGGCCGCCTTTCTTGCTGCTTCTTCCGCCGCTTTTCTCGCCGCCTCTTCTTCCGCCTTACGCCTTGCCTCTTCCTCAGCTGCCTTTCTAGCTGCTTCTTCCGCCGCTTTTCTCGCCGCCTCTTCTTCTGCTTTGCGCTTTGCCTCTTCCTCAGCCTTACGCCTTGCTTCTTCCTCGGCCGCCTTTCTCGCTGCTTCTTCCGCTGCTTTTCTCGCCGCCTCTTCTTCCGCTTTGCGCTTTGCCTCTTCTTCTGCCTTACGCCTTGCTTCTTCCTCGGCCGCCTTTCTCGCTGCTTCTTCCGCTGCTT
>JAMPAW010000060.1 GCA_023666975.1 Clostridium sp. | reverse complement strand
GACAGCTATGCCGTTAAGGTGACAGAAATAATAAGAGAGGAGTAGGGACATGGATGGAATGTTATCACAGGAAGAAATCAATGCTTTGTTAGGAAACATGGATGACAATGGCGGCGATGAAACCCCGGCTTCTGCCTCGGCTGATACTTTGACGACACAGGAACAAGACGCAATCGGCGAGATTTCCAATATCTGCATGGGTACAGCGGCGACAACACTTTATTCTCTGGTTAACCAGAAAGTTACGATTACTACCCCGGCAGTATCGATTTCCACGTGGGACGAACTGGTGACTGATTATGAAAAACCTTGTGTTTTTATCAATATTTCATATAAAGAAGGAATTGATGGCAAGAATGTCTTGATTCTTCGCGAAGATGATGTTAAAGTAATAACAGACTTGATGATGGGTGGAGACGGAACCAATTTGGTTGATGAGTTGTCTGACCTTCATTTAAGCGCAATCTGCGAGGCAATGAATCAGATGATGGGTTCCTCGGCCACATCGTTATCGACAATGCTGAACCGGATGGTGGATATATCACCGCCGTCGGCAGAGTTGGTAGACTTAGCAGATGATATAGACGAGGGAGAGCTGGGGATATTTCGTAGTCGTGCTTTTGTCAAGGTTTTGTTCCGCATGGAGATTGGAGACCTTGTAGACAGCAATATCATGCAGTTATATCCGATTGATTTGGCAAAAGACTTATATAATAAGTTTAATTCTAATCAGGATTCAACTGCGGAAGAGGTAAAGGAGGAACCTGCACCGCAGGCATCACCGCCACCGGCCGCCGAACCTGCACCACAGGCTGCTATGTATCAGGCACCGCCAATGCAAGGGCAACCGATGATGGGACAGCCAATGCAGGGGATGCCGATGATGGGACAACCGATGCAGGGAATGCCGCCATATGGTTATGCACCGCCTATGCCGGATGTCAATGTTCAGCCAGTTCAGTTCCAGCCGTTTAATGCGGCAGTTAATCCGATTACCCAACAGGAGAACATTGATTTAATCATGGATGTTCCTCTGGAGGTTACCGTAGAATTGGGACGGACGAGCAAATCCATTAAAGAAATATTGGAGTTTGCACCGGGCACAATTATTGAGCTGGATAACATAGCTGGTGAGCCGATAGATGTATTGGTAAACGGTAAGCTGGTTGCCAAGGGTGAGGTTGTTGTAATTGAAGAGAGTTTTGGTATCAGGGTTACTGATATCATTAAAGAATAAAGTTTTTATGAAATGGAGAATATGATATGGCAAAGAGTATTTTAATTTGTGATGATGCAGCTTTTATGAGAATGATGATTAAAGACATTCTGGTGAAGAATGGTTATACCATTGCCGGAGAGGCAGAGAATGGTGCAAAGGCAGTTGAAAAGTATGCCGAGACTCAGCCGGACCTTGTATTGATGGATATTACCATGCCAGAGATGGACGGTATTCAGGCGTTGAAAAAGATTAAGGAATCTGACCCGAATGCCAGTATTGTAATGTGTTCTGCTATGGGACAGCAGGCAATGGTTATTGAAAGCATTCAGTCTGGAGCAAGAGACTTTATTGTTAAGCCGTTCCAGCCGGATAGAGTATTAGAAGCAGTACAGAAGGCTCTTGGATAATATGTTTTTGATTCGTGAGACTTCTGGTTTGGATAGCATTGCCCAGCTGATATGTACGATTTTGATATTTGTATTTGTCTTAGTATTGGCGTATTTGGCGGCTCGAATTACTGGAAGTTTTCAATCCAATGTATTGAATAAGCGCAGCAATATAAGAGTAATCGAGGTGTTTCGGTTATCCAATAATAAAGTGATCGAGATTGTGAAAATTGGCAATCAGTATCTTGCTCTTGCTGTTTGCAAGGACAGTGTAACTGTGCTGACCCGGTTAGAGGAGGCAGAGATTAATGAGCAGGAAGCATCATTAGAACCGATAAATTTTAAGAATATATTGGATAAAATTAGAAATGAAAAAGAAGATCATGACAAACAAAAATAAAAGACGAATTATAAAACATATTCATATCAAAAAGTTCATAATTGCTTATGTTATCATCTTTATGGTTTTATGTGCAGGGTATCGGGCAAATGCTATGGGTACTCAGGACAATATTAATGATGAAACAGAAAGACTGACAAACCTGGAAAACGATGTACCTTTTTCGTTAGGAGTAACAGTGGATACTTCTAATGATGAGGGTACTCTTGCAGGTACACTTCAGATGCTTTTAGTGATTACTGTGATTTCAATAGCTCCATCGATCGTTGTGATGATGACGTCATTTACCAGAATAGTAGTAGTGTTTCATTTTTTGCGCACGGCTCTGGGTACTCAATCGACGCCTCCGAATAATGTATTGATAGGGCTAGCGTTGTTTTTAACCCTTTTTATTATGTCGCCGACGCTGACAAGGATTAATGAGGAGGGGATAGAACCTCTTTCCGCCGGGGAAATCACTCAGGAGGAAGGTCTTAAGGCCTGTATGCAGCCGCTCAGAGATTTTATGATTAATAATATCAAGACTGAAGATGTGAATTTTTTCCTCGATTTAGCAAAGATTGACGATGTAGAAGAAATTGCAGATATTCCAAGCTCAGTACTGATCCCCGCATTCATCATGGGTGAGCTTCGCAAATCGTTTATTATTGGATTTATGATCTATATTCCGTTTATTGTGATTGATATGGTCGTTGCTTCTACGCTGATGGCGATGGGAATGATGATGCTGCCACCGACAACAATTTCCATGCCATTTAAGATTTTGCTGTTTATCATGGCAGATGGTTGGAATCTGGTGATTGGTGAACTGGTAAAGAGTTTTAAATATTGATGATGAAACAGTACAATTGTTAAGATTGGATGTGAGTGTATGACAACAGAATTGGTAATCGATATTGCAAGGGAAGCATTATGGCTGATTATTAAATCTGCCGCACCGTTACTGCTGGTATCCTTAGTAGTAGGTCTGTTAATCAGTATTTTTCAGACAGTCACTTCGATTCAGGAGCAGACGTTGACTTTTGTTCCGAAGATATTGAGTATTTTTATCATGTTGATTTTGTGCGGCGGCTGGATAATGGATAATATTGTAACCTTTATGGAGCGGTTGTTTGAGAATTTTTCTACTTATGTGAGGTAGCTGCTATATGCTTGAACAATCATTTTCCATTTATCATTTGGAATATTTTCTGGCGATTGTGGTCAGGGTGATGGGAGCAATGGCCTTTGCCCCCATTTTTGGTAATGTTAACGTGACAAGAAGGGTGCGTACATTGCTAAGCGTAGCAGCGTCATTTGCCATATTTGCGGCCAACCCATATGTTCCGTTGAATTACAGTTCATTTTTGGGATATACGATTTTGTTGTTGAAGGAACTTGTGGTGGGGTTGAGTATTGGCTTTGTCTCCAATATCACCCTTACGATTATCAGTATGGCAGGTCAGTTTATTGACCGGGAAATGGGATTTTCCATGGTTTCCGCATTTGACCAGAGTTTTAATACAGATACAACAATCACTGCTGAGTTTTATTCTATGCTGGTGAGGGTAATCATGCTGGCTTCGAATCTTCATTATTATATATTATCGGCACTGTCGGATTCTTTTGTGCTGATTCCTATTGGGAATGTCAAAATGGACAGCGGAAAGATATATGACGTAATGCTTCAGTATATGGTGGATTATTTTTTGATTGCCTTGCGAATCAGTCTGCCGATTATGATTGCCATTGTTCTGGTCAATGTGATTCTGGGTGTTTTGGCAAAGACAGCTCCTCAGATGAGTATGTTTGTCATTGGTATACAGCTAAAGATATTTGTCGGATTTGGTATTTTGGTGGTGACGCTGCCGTTTTTGCCCAATATTACGGGATATGTTTATGAACAGATGCAGAAAATTGTCATGAATGTGTTACAGGCATTTTATTAGGCAGGCATGACAAAGAGTTGAGGTGGATGTTGTGGAACAGGAGTATCAATATCGTATTCGGATGCCGTTGGACCTTCAGCTGTTTGCGAAAGAGGGACCCGGAGGAGAAAAAACAGAGAATGCGACCTCCAAGAAGTTAAAAGATGTGAGAAATGAAGGTAGTGTTGCAAAAAGCCGGGAAATTGTGACGGCGGCAACATTATTTGCCTTGTATTTTTGTCTGAGGTTTGCAGTCGGGTTTGTCGGGCGCCAGTTGATTCGGGGATTTTCAACATTTTATACGATGATTTCCCGGTATACGCAGGACGGCGTTGATGTCGCAGGTGCTTCCTATCTGTTGATGAGAGGAGTATTGAGCATTGCCCTGACGATTGCCCCTTTTTTGCTGGTGGGGCTGATTGTTTCCTTTTATGGGAACTCGCTGCAGTTCAAATTTCAGATAACGACAAAACCGTTGCAGCCGAAGTTTAACAAATTGAACCCGATCAGTGGATTTAAAAGAATATTTTCTTTGAATACAGTGATTGAGCTGTTGAAATCCATTGTCAAAATTATCTTTATTGCCTATATCGCATATGGCGTTTTTAAAGAGCATGTGGAGGAGATATATCTGCTATACGATATGTCGGTAAATCAGTGTATTTTGCTGATGTATGACATTGTTTTGGAGCTTCTACTGAAAATCTGCATGTTGTTTGTGTTCATTGCAGCAGTAGATTTCATGTATCAGAAATGGAAGTTTAAGGAAGATAACAAAATGACCAAGCAGGAGGTCAAAGATGAGTTTAAGAACCAGGAAGGAGACCCGAAAGTAAAAGGACAGCAGCGTCAGAGAATGCAGCAGGCTTCGATGCGCCGTATGATGTCGGCAATTCCGGAAGCAGATGTGGTGATTACCAATCCGACACATTTTGCTGTGGCCCTATCCTATCAATCAGGAAAATCCCAGGCACCTGTGGTAGTGGCCAAGGGTGCAGATTTTTTGGCGGGCCGTATCAAGGAGATTGCTAAGGAGCATCATGTGGACATTGTAGAGAATAAACCGCTGGCCAGAATGCTTTATTATAATGTCGAATTGGACGCCGAGATTCCGCCGGAACTGTATCAGGCTGTGGCAGAGGTGCTGGCCTATGTATATCAGCTTCATAACAAAGTCAGTTAATGGCGTTTATCTGAAATTACCATTTTATTTATGGATACATTTATGTTAGTATTACAGGAAGAGAAGGAGGTGTGGAAAACAGATGAAACAGATTAGCTTTCGTGGCGATGTATTTGTCGGCTTATATTTGCTGGCAGCGGTAATCTTTTTTATTGTTCCCATTCCTTCTTTATTGCTGGATATATTGATTTCGTTCAATATTATGGTGGCATTGATTATTCTGTTTAACTGCCTGTTTGCAGAGGAAACATTGTCAATGTCGAGTTTTCCAACAATATTGCTGTTTACTACGTTTTTCCGCATTTCCCTGAATGTGTCTTCTACCAGATTGATTCTGCTGACCGGTGATCCAGGTGTGGTTGTCCAGACCTTTGGTAACTTCGTCGGCGGTGGTAATCTGGTTGTCGGTACAATTATTTTCATCGTGCTGGTAATTGTGCAGATGATTGTCATCAATAAGGGTTCAGAGCGTGTATCCGAGGTAACGGCTCGTTTTACGCTGGATGCCATGCCCGGTAAACAGATGGCAATTGACGCCGATTTGAATACCGGAGCCATTACGGATAAGGAGGCGATTGAACGCCGGGAAAAGATTCAGCAGGAATCAGCTTTCTTTGGTTCCATGGACGGTGCAACCAAATATGTAAAGGGTGATGCAACCGCAGGTCTGATTATTACGCTGATTAACGTGGTAGGCGGTATTATTTTAGGTGTTGTTATGCAGGACATGGAGATTTCTGAAGCAATTTCCTACTATATTATCCTGACAATTGGTGACGGTCTGGTATCGCAGATTCCTTCTATGCTGATTTCACTGGCTACCGGTATTTTGATTACAAAAGCTTCTAAGTCCAGCAATATCGGGGATATCATGATTGGTCAGCTGTTCCATGTACCGAAGGTGCTTTATATGGTTGGTGCGACACTGTGCTTTTTGGGTATTTTTACCCCTCTGCGCAGTGAGGGAAGAATTTTGATTTATCTGGCTATGGGACTTGGTATTATTGTTGTCGGGAGGCTGATTGCCCATACGAAGGAAGTTGCCGCTATCGAGGATGAAGTGCAGGAGGAGGAAGTACAGGCAGACGAAATCCGCCGGCACGAAAATGTCAATGCCCTGCTGCAGGTTGATCCGATTGAGTTGGAGTTTGGCTATGGTATTATTCCTTTGGCAGATGTGAATCAGGGTGGAGACCTGCTTGACCGTGTGGTAATGATCAGGCGGCAGATTGCCTTGGAGCTTGGTGCTGTTGTGCCGATTATCCGTCTGCGGGATAACATTCAGCTGAATCCCAACCAGTATATCATTAAGATAAAAGGGATTCAGATTAGCGAGGGTGAGATTTTGTTTGACCATTATATGGCCATGAATCCGGGTTATGTAGAGGAAGAGATTACCGGTATCCCAACGTTTGAACCCTCTTTCCATTTGCCGGCAATCTGGATTACCGAAGCGCAAAGGGAGCGGGCAGAGTCCATGGGATATACGGTTGTCGACCCGCCGTCCATTATTGCGACCCATTTGACCGAGATTATCAAGAGCCATTTGGACGAGCTGTTGACAAGACAGGATGTACAGAATTTAATCAACAATGTAAAGGAGACGAATACCACACTGGTGGACGAGCTGGTGCCAAAGCTGCTTGGTGTTGGTGAGATTCAGAAGGTATTACAAAATCTTCTGTCAGAGGGTGTGTCCATTCGGGATTTGGTTACCATTTTTGAGACGCTGGCCGATTATGCAGCCACGACGAGGGATACAGATGTGCTGACGGAATATGTACGGCAGCGCCTGAAGCGCGCTATATCCAACACATATTTTACGGATAGTGAAATGACTACCGTGGTAACGCTGGACCCGAAAATCGAACAGGATATTATGAATTCTATCAAACAAACGGAGCAGGGTGCATATATTACATTAGACCCCGTTGTCACGAAACAGATATTAAGTTCGGTAGAGACGGAATTGAAAAAGCTGGAAAATCAGGGAAAGGCACCGATTATCATTACATCTCCGATAGTGAGAATGTACTTTAAGAAGTTGACAAAAGACTATTTTAAGGATTTAATAGTAATATCATATAATGAGATTGAATCAGATGTAGAGTTACAATCAATTGGGGTGGTGACGATAAATGATAATTAAAAAATTTCAGGCAAATACAGAGACAGAAGCGATTATGCTGGCTAAGGACGATTTGGGCAAAGATGCTATCGTGATGAATATAAAGACCATAAAGCCGAAGGGATTATTTAAAATTTTCCGGAGGACAAAAGTAGAGGTTACTGCAGCGATAGATGATGTCAACAAAAAGGAGATCAGTCAGGAAAAAACGGACGGAAAAGCATCTACTCAGTTTAATGCGCAGATTGATGAAAAACTTCACCCGGAAAAAGCAAAAGCCGAGGAACCGAATGAAGCCAAGGAGCTGGAGGAGAAATTAAATAATCTGGCAATGTTGTTAGAGCAGCAGATAGAAAGCCAGAAGAAAGAGGGCAAAAAGACCGAGGAGACTCCGGCAGCAAAAGCAGTGGAGGAGAAAATCGACAAAGAGACCGATAAAGGTTCTGCCGATTCGGAGCCAGAGGATAGCGCTGATACAAAAGAAGAAGGTGCAAGCCTGAAGGATAAATCCATTGATTTGATTATGGAACAGATGACCAATAACGAAGTGAGCTATAATTATGCCAAGCAGATTATGGATGAGATTACAAGCTCCGGAAGTATCCGTACATTAGATGAAATGCTGTCATTGGTTTATCAGAAGATTGTTTTAAAACTGGGTCAGACAAAGCCTGTTTCCTTTGATGAAGGAGATAAGCGGCCTAAAGTGATTTTTTTTGTGGGACCGACGGGTGTGGGAAAAACGACGACGATTGCCAAGCTTTCCTCCAAGCTGATTCTCGAAGAGAAGAAAAAGATTGCCATTCTGACTGCGGATACATACCGTATTGCAGCTGTGGAACAGATTAAGACATATGCCAATATTTTGTCAATTCCAGTGGAGGTCGTATACGAGAGCAAGGATTTGGATAATATTTTGCCCAAATATAAAGATTGTGATTACCTGCTGGTTGACACGGCGGGACGTTCCCACAAAAACCGAGAACAGGTAGACGATTTGAAGAACTTGTTTGATGCTTTTTCCAAATATAGCATTCTGACTTATCTGGTACTTAGTGCAACGACAAAATATAAAGATTTAAAGAGGATTACGGCACTGTATGAAGATATTACAGATTACAGCCTTATATTCACTAAGTTAGATGAGACCGATGCAATTGGTAATATATTAAACATTAAATTAGACACAGGCAGGGCGCTGTCTTATATTTCCTATGGACAGAACGTGCCGGAAGATATTGATGTGATGAATCCTCAAATCATTGCCAAGCAAGTGTTAGGAGGTGGTGACGGTTATGGATCAGGCGGATAAGTTGCGTGAGAAAATGGAGCTGCTAAAAAGTGAAGCACCTTCTGCCAGAGTAATTGCCGTTACCAGCGGAAAAGGTGGTGTAGGAAAAACAAGTATTTCGGTCAATCTTGCTTTACAGTTCAGATTACAGGGGAAAAAGGTTGTCATTCTTGACGCAGACTTTGGTCTGGCAAATGTTGAGGTTATGCTTGGAATCCGTCCGCAGTATGACTTGACGGACTTGATATATAAAAACAAAGCGATTGAAGAAATCATCACGGAGGGACCGATGGGAATTGGCTTTATTTCCGGTGGTTCTGGTGTACAGGAATTAGTGAATCTTGACAAGGAGAGAATTCAAAGCCTGATTGCCAAGCTGGTAAAATTAGACGGTATGTATGACGTGGTGATTGTGGATACCGGAGCAGGAATTGCTGATCCGGTCATTGAATTTGTGTTGAGTTCTCCGGAGGTGGTACTGGTGGTGACACCGGAGCCTACTTCCATTACCGATGCGTATTCGCTGTTGAAGGCCGTGAATCGAAAGAAAAATTTTGACCGGAAGCAGAAGGCAATCAAGGTGATTACCAATCGTGTGAATTCGGAACGGGAGGGACAGGAGATTTATGATAAAATCCGTATCGTCGTCTCTAAGTTTTTGAATATCGAATTGGAATATTTAGGGTACATTCCACAGGATAAGAAGATGACGGCTTCTGTCATTGAACAAAAACCGGTTTCCTTAAGTGCGCCAAACAGCGAAACGACGAACCGGTTGAGCAATATATGTAACCGGTTGCTGGACATTTCTGCGGAAGAGGAAAGTAAGACGGGAATTGCTAAGGTACTGCTTAATTTTATTAAATCAAAAAAGAGTAATAGGTAGGTGCGTATGGATAACAGAATTGCAATTGGTGACAAACTTGAATTGGTAAAAATTGACAACCGTCTGGCGGTAAATCCCAACAGTGAATCGGATGTATATGTCAGCCAGGTGTTGGACGAGGGAGAATATGATCATATTCTCGCTGCAATGCCTATACGGGAGGGGAAAATGGTTCCTCTCGGTGTTGACCAGATGTTTACCGCAACCTTTTATACCAAGCAGACCGGGCTTCTGCGCTGTAAGGTAAAGGTTGTCGGACGGTACAAGAGGGAAAATCTGTTTTTTGTAGAGCTTGAGCCGCAGGATATCCTCAAAAAAGTACAGCGGCGGGAGTATTTCCGCTTTGCGTGCCGGACACATATAGACTATCGTATTGTCAATGAACAGGAACTGGGCGCTTTGGAAGCAGGGATGCCTTACCAGCCGGACGGGACCGTACAGGAATGGAAGGGTGCGACTATGCTGGATTTGAGCGGCGGTGGAATATATTTTATTGCGGATGTGGCAGAGAGTAATGGTTCTATGCTTGAGGTGCGCTTTAATATCGTTCTGGGGAATAAAGCAACGGTAATCTATTCCTATGCCAAAATCATGCGGGTGGAGCGCAATCAGAACAGACCGACGATTTATGACCACCATATCATGTTCTGGGGAATGGAGCATAATACGCGGGAGAAGATTATCCGCTATATTTTTGAGCAGCAGAGAAAAAACCGTTCCCAACAGTTGGGCAAAAATTAAGCAAAAGAAATGTTATTATGCACTTATGTGCAGTTGTTTTCTGATATAATATGAAAGTAGAAAGTGACGGAGTGAAAAATATGGCTGCGAACATAACGAAAAAGCTTGTGATGATTGCCAGCTCTACAGGCGGACCGAAGGCACTTCATCATTTGATTCCAACGTTGGAACCAAGTCTGGATGCTCCGGTTGTAGTTGTACAGCATATGCCAAAAGGCTTTACTGCTTCTTTGGCGGAGCGCTTGAATGAGGTCAGCGGTATTGGTGTCAGTGAAGCTGTGGACGGTCAGGTTCTTGAAAAGGGACATGTGTATCTTGCGAAAGGAGGAACACATTTACAATTAAAGAGGGATACACACAGACATTTATTTTTGTCTGAAGTAGACCGTGAGCCGGTTAACGGATTAAAGCCGTGTGCGAATATCACGATTGAAAGCTTAGCGGCTTTGTCTATTGAATCCGTTATATGTGTTGTACTTACCGGCATGGGAGCGGATGGTTATAAAGGAATTAAGGCATTAAAGGATAGACAATCCATATATACCATTGCGCAGAACAAGGAAACCTGTGTAGTGTATGGTATGCCGAAAGCAATCGTGGAAAATGGCATAGCGGATATTGTTTTACCGTTAGATGAAATTGGAAAAGAAATTAACAAAAAAGTGGGGGTGTCTTAACATGGACTTAAGTCAATATCTTGAGATTTTTATTGATGAAACAAAAGAACATTTGCAGACTTTGAATGATCAGGTGCTGGTATTGGAAACGGAACCGGATAATATCGATACCGTTAATGAAATTTTCCGTGCGGCCCATTCCCTTAAAGGTATGGCAGGTACGATGGGATTTAAACGTATGCAGCGTTTAACCCATGATATGGAAAATGTATTTTCTGAGGTGAGAAATGGCAAAATGAGTGTAACTCCGGATTTGGTAGATGTGGTATTCAAATGTTTAGATGCCATTGAAGAATATCTGGGCTGTATTGTGGAGACTTCTGATGAAGGTGATAATGACAATGAAGAGATTATTGCTTTGTTGAATGCGTGTCTTGAGTCGGAGGGAGAAACACCAAAAGAGGCAAAAGAAGAAAAACAGCCGGAAAAGGCACCTTTAAGCGATGAGGAGAAACGTAAGTTTTTGCATATCAGTATTGCTGATTTTGAAAAAAACGCAATTATGGAAGCAAAGGCGCAGAAAAAGAATGTATATGGAGCTACCGTGTTTATTGATGAGAACTGTATCCTGAAAGCGGCAAGAGCATTTTTGGTATTTAAAGGTCTGGAAGAAATAGGAGAAATCATTAAATCCGTTCCGGTTGTTCAGGATATTGAGGACGAAAAATTCGAGTTTGATTTTTCCATGTTAATTATTTCCGAGAAATCTCTGGAACAAGTGAAAAATGTGATTGCCAATGTCTCAGAAATCAAAGAGGTAATTATTGAAGAATATGATATTCCGGGAGATATTGAGGTAGTAACTTCCGTACAGTCAAAAGAGAAGAAGACACAGGAGAAAAAAGAGGAGACGAAGAAGAAGGCGGCTCCTGCTAAGACAAACAGCAAGCCTGTAGCAAACCGTTCTGTTCGTGTTGACATTGAGAAGCTGGATGTATTGATGAATTTGGTGAGCGAGCTGATTATCGCCAAGAACGGTCTGGTGTCACTCAATAATCAGGAGGACAGTAAAAACTCTATGCAGGGCTTTAATGATCAGATTGAGTACTTAGAGCGGGTGACCACGAATTTGCACGAGTCGGTAATGAAGGTGAGAATGGTACCGATTGAGAGCGTTGTCAACCGTTTCCCGCGTATGATTCGCGACCTGTCCAAGAAACTTGGCAAGGAGATGGAGCTGATTATGACCGGTGAGGACACAGAGCTTGACCGGACGGTAATTGACGAAATCGGTGATCCGTTAATGCATATGTTGAGAAATTCTGCTGACCATGGTCTGGAGTCAACGATCGACCGCCTGAAAATCGGCAAACCCCAGGTGGGAACGATTCAGCTGAATGCCTATCAGGACGGCAATAATGTAACGATTGAGGTTATTGATGACGGTGCAGGAATTGATGTGGAAAAAGTAAAGGCATCGGCGATCAAAAAAGGACATATTACTGAGGAGCAGGCAGATATGATGTCCGAGAAGGAAGCAATTGATTTGTTGTTCCGACCGGCCTTTTCGACTGCAGAGAAGATTTCTGATGTGTCCGGACGTGGTGTTGGCCTTGACGTGGTTAAGAACAAAATAGAAGGTCTTGGCGGTGATGTCGAGGTTTCTACAAAGCTGGGAGAGGGAAGCAAATTCACTATCCGTCTGCCGCTGACTCTGGCGATTATTCAGGCATTAATGGTAGAAATCCGTGACGAGAAATATGCAATTCCGTTGAACTCTATTGTGACGATTGAAGATGTAATGGTAAGTGACATCAAATATGTGCAGCAAAAAGAAGTAATCAGTCTCAGAGGCAATGTTATTCCGTTAGTTCGTCTGGACGAATTGATGGATTGTCCGCCAAGAGAAGAGGAACCGGAGAATCTGGTAGTGGTTATTGTGAAAAAGGGAGACAAGCAGACCGCTTTGGTAATTGATAATCTGATTGGACAGCAGGAGATTGTAATCAAGCCGCTTGGCAAATATATTAATATTCACAAGATGATTAGTGGAGCGACCATACTTGGCGATGGCGAAGTTGCATTGATCATTGATTCGAATTCATTAGTATAGGAGGACAGAACTATGGATGAAATTGTAACAGTAAATGAGGCGAAGCAATATATTGTTGTCAAATTAGATGGCGAACAATACGGCATTGATATTTCCTTTGTCGATAACATTGTCCGTATGCAGCAGATAACGAGAGTGCCCAAAGCGCAGTATTATTTTGCAGGTGTTATCAATTTGAGAGGGGAAATCATTCCCGTGATGAACTTAAGGGTCAAATTTGGATTAGAAGCAAAAGAGAGCACAGGAGCAACCCGTATTATCATTGTAAAACCGGAAAATAACGCGAAGATAGGAATCCTGGTAGATGAGGTTCGTGAGGTGGTGACTTTAGAGGAGGAGGATATTGAAAAGGTTGATTATGACGAGCAGGGAGTGAGCCTGCTGGGTGTAGGCAAGTATAAGGAAACGTTAATTTCCCTGTTAAATATTCAGGGAGTGATTTCGGAATTAGATAATGGATAGGAGACGGATATGACAGAAAATGAACGTACAAATATGAAGTTAGATATTCTTCGTGAGATTGGAAATATAGGTGCGGGACATGCAACTGCAGCACTATCCACTATGTTGAATTCTAATTTCCGTATGGAAGTTCCAAATGTTAAGTTTATGGATTTTGATGAAATTGCAGACAGAATTGGAGGATCAGAAGCACTTGTGACTGCCGTGCTGACACGTTATACCGGAGATTTAACCGGCATGACGCTGTTCATACTGTCAGTTGAGGAAGCCAGAAATTTGGCCGGTACTATGTTGTCTAAGTCATATCCTGATGATTTTATGGATTTTGACTATATGGATAAATCTGCTCTGAAAGAAGTTGGTAATATTTTGATGGGCTCTTATATTTCATCGATTGGAGCACTGACAAATCTGCAGCTGCGAACGGAACCACCGGCGATTTGTGTGGATATGGCGGGAGCTGTTTTGAGTTTACCAATTATTGAGTTAGGGCGGATTGGAGACCAGGCATTGATTATTGACTCTAAATTTTTGGATAATGGCAGGCCGATAAATGGTCTTCTGATGCTTGTTTCAGATGAGGAATCATCTGATAAGATATTTAAAGCGTTAGGGATTGGGAGTTTATAAAGATGGAAGATGTTGTAAAAGTCGGAATTGCGGATTGGAAAGTGTGTAAATCGCCGAGTAAGATTACAACAATTGGATTAGGTTCATGTGTCGGTATTGTATTATACAGCACAAATAGCGTATATTGCGGATTATCGCATATTATGCTGCCGTCTAGCAAGGAGATAAATAATAATTCAAACCGGGCTAAATTTGCAGATACCGGAATTGCAGATATGATTATGGCTCTACAGAAGGTAGGAGTCAGACCGAGTACAATGCTTGCTAAGATTGCAGGGGGAGCTGCGATGTTTCAGTTCTCCAGCACAACGGATTTACAGAGCATTGGTGATAGAAATGTAAAGGCTGTTAAAAATGTTTTGGCAGCTTTGCGTATTAAAATTGTCGCTGAGGATACAGGAAAAGATTTTGGTAGGACAATTATTTTTGATCCGACCTCGCAGAAATTGCTGGTCCGTTCAGCAGGAAAAGCAGATAAGTATATTTAGACCTGAGCATTTAATCGCTGCAGGCTGATTTTGGGTGGTGAAGAGACAGAACATGAAATTACGATATATTAGAGCATTTATTGTTTTGATGGCAGGATTAGTCACGTTAATTGTGAATATCAAGACACATAAAGATGTTACTGTTTCTATGCTGATTGTGTTGGTTGTTATCTTGATTTTCTATTTCTTTGCAACTTTGGCTATGGAAATATGGCAGAAGTCTGTGGAGGAGAGCAATCAGCTGGCAGAGGAAGAAGAAGAGGCAGACGAGGAAGAGGAAGAGAGTGAAGAGGAAACGGAGAGTACTGCGCAACAGGTTTCCTTTGAAGAAGAAGAAATATAACAGCAGGGGTGTGTAATAAATGGATGAGGCGAAGAAAAATAAGTTATGGGAAGAGTATGTCAGAACCAGATCGGATAAGCTTCGTGAACAGATTATTATTGAATATGTTCCTCTTGTTAAACTTGTGGCAGGCCGTCTGAATATGTATTTGGGATACACTGTGGAATATGACGATTTGGTAAGTTATGGTGTTTTTGGACTGATTGATGCCATAGACAAATTTGATTATGGTAAGGGTATCAAATTTGAAACTTATGCAAGTCTGAGGATTCGCGGCTCTATTCTCGACCAGATTCGCAAAATGGACTGGATACCACGTTCTGTCCGTCAGAAGCAGAGACAGATCGAGAATGCCATTGCAAAGCTGGAAAAAGAGAAGGGTGCCAGCATGCGGGATCAGGACATTGCCGACGAACTAGGCGTTTCTCTTGACGAATACCGCAATTGGGAGGGTCTTACCAATATATCCAATATTGCCTCGCTAGATGAATTTATGGAGCAGGGGACAGAAGGAACAGTAAAGGAATTCCGGAATACTGCATATATTGAACCTGAGGAGGCTGTGGATCAGGAAGAAGTTAAACGAATGTTGATGGAAGCATTGGAGCTGCTGACAGAAAAAGAGAAAAAAGTAGTACTGCTTTATTATTATGAGGACTTGACGTTGAAAGAAGTAGCGAAAGTATTGGAAGTGTCAGAGTCGAGAATTTCCCAGCTTCATTCCAAAGCACTTGAAAAGATGAAGAAGCATTTAGGAAAACATTTTGAGCTTTTGATGGGATGACAGTCAGGGGGAAGTGTTGATTTGGCAAAGGAAAGGAGCGGCCAGTGAAATATATAAACGGATTTTTTCAGCTAAATATTCAAGGCAACGGTGTATATGTCCATATATATCCCGAAAAAGAGGGAGGTAAACCGATTGACACCAAAGAGTTGGCTGAATATTTAGATGATTGCGGGATAAGTGGTTATAATTTACCGGATTTGAATAACCGGATTTCTCAGGCAAAAGAGGAGACAGATATCTTTATCACTTCGGAGTTGATTTCCGAGGTCAGCGAGAGGGCGAAGGTTCGTATTTCCGATGACGGAATGATGGCATTTATCCGTTTTTATCCCCCGTCAAAAAATGGCAATTATATGACTGCGGAAGATATCGTTGCCACATTGGAACAGAATAATGTCAAATTTGGTATTTCAGATAAAGTGGTTCAGGCCTATTTAAGGGGAAGACAGTTTTGCCGCGATATACCGATTGCGAAAGGAAAAGCAATGGTATATGGGAAAGACGCCAAGGTGGATTACAAATTTGATACGGCACCGACGGCAAAGCCTAAGCTGTTAGAGGACGGAAGTGTGGATTTCCATGAATTGAATATGTTTACCAGTGTCCGGCAGGGAGATTTGCTGGCGGAGCTGATACCGGGGAAAGAGGGAGAACCGGGAATGGATGTCAGAGGAAATGTGCTTAATCCGCCGCAGTCGAAGAAGATTGCTTTGAAATTTGGCCGCAATATCCGGCTTTCGGAGGATCAGATGCAGATATTTTCCGAGGTTGACGGTGATGTTTCTCTGGAAGACGATACTGTGTTCGTGTCTGACACCTATACGGTACCGGCAGATGTGGACGCATCTACCGGGGATATTCATTATGCAGGGAATGTGATTGTCAGCGGTAATGTCCGGGCCGGATTCCGGGTGGAGGCTGAAGGAAATATTGAAGTAAACGGTGTTGTGGAGGGAGCCACATTGATTGCCGCCGGAAGTATTGTTCTGAAACGGGGCGTACAGGGAATGGGAAAAGGATTTTTACAGGCGGGAACGGACATCGTTACCAAATTTATTGAGAGCTGTGAAGTGCAGGCCGGGCAGACCATTAATACCGGTTCCAGTCTGCATTCGGATTTGGTGGCAGGAGAGAAGGTCATTGTCAGCGGAAGAAAAGGCTTCCTGATTGGCGGTACAATTTCTGCCGGTAAGCGTATAGAGGCCAGTGTTTTTGGCAATAAAATGAATACGGTGACTACACTTAAGGTGGGTGTGGAGCCGGAAATATTGGAGCGTTATAAAGCGCTGGCAACAATTATTAAAGAAAAACAGGAAGAGGCTTTCCGGAATCAGCAGATATTGGAAACCGTTAAGAAAAAGCTGCAAAAAGGACAGAAGGTCCTTCCGAATCAGCTGATGGCGGTAAAAGAGGCCGGTGAAGTCCTTAAGCAGCTTAATGCGGAGCTGAAAAAAGATTCTGCCGAGTATACGGCACTGAAGCAATCAATAGAGGAGAACAAAAACGGAAGAGTGGTGGCTAATCACACTATTTTCCCTGGAGTATGTATTTATATCTCTACCCAGATTTATCCGGTAAAAGATGTCAGGAGCAGATGCCAGTTTTGTATCAAGGGTGCTGAAATTGTTTCACTGCCAATTTAGGCAGGGCCTACAGAGCACATAGTAAAGTTGAATGGAGGTGCTGTTTATGATACGTCCAATTGATATGCAGATGCTTTTGCCGCGTACAGAGTCAATGGCGAATACGCAGCAGCATGAGAATCAGAGTGTAGTGAATACCAATTTGAATGCTGCAGCTGAAGTGGCCAAGGAGGTTAAGCATAATAGTGAAACAGTGATTAAGAAGGATGCCAATGCATTTGCGGAATATCAATATGATGCTTCGGAAGAGGGAAATGGTGCCTATTCAAATCCAAGAAAAAGAAGGAAAAAGAAGAAAAACGATGATGAACAAGATGAAACGGCCAAAAAAGGGATAGTCGATTCTAGTGGGCTGGAGAGTCAGCCAAGAGTGAACATACAGATATAAGGTGGGAGTAATGAGATGACATTCACAGTGGGAATAATGATTGCTATCGGTGTGATTTTGAGCATTGCCAGTTTTTTCATATCCGAGAAGTTGTTTAAAAAGGAGGATAATGTTAATTTAGACTTATTTACAATAGATGAGAATTATGAATTTTCAGAGCGGGAACTCAGAATCATTAAGCGTAAGATAGAAGATGTGATTGCTAACCATGCAAAGGATATTATTTACGAAACGAATGATTCTCTTTCTAATATGGCGAATGAAAAGACACTGGCGTTAGGAGATTATGCGGTTACTGTCTGTGAGGAGATTGAACGGAATCACAAAGAAGTAATGTTTTTATACAGTATGCTTGATGATAAGCAGAAGGAGATAATGAATACGGTTAAGTCGGTTGACGGTCTCCAGAGAGGGATTGTGAATACGGCTGCTACCGTAGATGATGCCAAGAGGCAGGTCACCAATACGGTAAAGGCTTTGTATGAGGCAAATAAAAGTGTCAAAGAGACGATTTCCGAGGCACAGAGAAATATAGCGGCATTATCGGAGCTGTCAAAGGAGACGAAGCTGCTCATTTCCAAGCTGCAGGAAAAAGATCTGCCTGATATGGAACAGCAGGAGCGGATGAAAAAAGCTGTGGCAGCCAAACGGGAAACAACAGATATGCGTGTAAGAGATGTGGAAATATCTACCCGGCAAAAGCCGATGGGCTCTATGGAAGAGTTTATCGAGGAGACGGAGGAAGTCGTGGACGAGAGAGAGCTTGCTGCTCTTGCTTCGGATTTGGACTCACTGACGATACCGAATATAGATGAAGGCACGGAGCCGGAGGCTTCTGTATTGGAAGATGTTTATGAACCGGAACAGGCTGATTTTGCTTATGATGATGATTTGGAGGAGGAGTTTAAAGAGAATGCCAATTCCAATGATATTATATTAGATATGTACCGCAGTGGAAACAATGTGATTGAGATTGCAAAGCAGCTGGGTCTTGGCGTGGGTGAGGTCAAGCTTGTGGTTGATTTGTATCAGGGAGAGCAGTAATGAAATTTAAGTATTTTATAAGAGGTTTAGGTATTGGAATTATTTTCACTTCGATAATCTGTCTGACGGCTTATCATGGCAATGCATCTGATACCATGACTGATGCCGAGATAATCCGACGGGCAAAGGAACTGGGAATGGTAGAAGAAGACCGCAGCAAGGTGGGCAATCTGATCAAAGAGCAGG
>JAMPAW010000005.1 GCA_023666975.1 Clostridium sp. | reverse complement strand
TGGTAACGCTAGGGTGTCTGGTAACGCTAGGGTGTCTGGTAACGCTGAGGTGTCTGGTAACGCTATGGTGTATGGTAACGCTAGGGTGTCTGGTAACGCTAGGGTGTCTGGTAACGCTGAGGTGTCTGGTAACGCTATGGTGTCTGGTAACGCTGAGGTGTCTGGTAACGCTATGGTGTATGGTAACGCTATGGTGTATGGTGACAGACTAACAAAATTTAGTCATTGCTTGAATATAACACAGCAAAATACATATAACATCACAATAACACCTAAATTTATGAAAATAGGTTGCCAGTTTCACACTAAGACAGCTTGGTGGAAATTTAAGGATTGTGAAATTGAAAAGATGGATGGACAACGAGCATTATGCTGGTGGAAAATTTGGAAGCCAATTTTGCAAAACATTTGTAAAGCCATGGATGATGAATAATGTACACTACTGGAAACGGTCATTCGATGCCTCGATGCGATATTGAGGAATTACAATCAGAAGTAAAACGTCTAAAAGATTTGCTTAAAGAATGTGAAGCATCATTATTAAGGTTCAGTAATCAAACTGGTGATTATGAACTTTATGACAGAATAAATAACATTATTGGAGAAGATTGATGGGTACAAAGATATATTTGTCTAAGGAAGAGTATGAAAAAGATATGAGATCTGGTTATTCTCTATATAATGCGGAAATTAAACCCAAAAACGAAAAATTGGATGTCACAGTTAAGTGTTTAGAGAAAATAGAACTTTTGAAAATATTGAACTTATTAGATAAAGCAAAAATAGAACTTGTTTTTAAGTTGTCACATGAAGCCTTAGCGAGAATAAAAGATGGTAAAACATCAAGCGATTATGAAAATTATGATAATTTAGCTTTTGAGCCTAAAATGACTTGGGAAGAACTAAAAGAGTTTGCTAGTAAAGAAGATACATATAGAGAAAATAATCAAGGCGATATGTTTTGTATTTTTAATGACTTATATTTTTATAAAAATGGGGCTGTACAGACGTATAACTATTATGTTTCAGAATACCGTTCTTATGATCAAATGAAAGTTGTAATTGAAAACTTACTTGATGAGGTGAAGTGATGAGTAAAGAAAATCCGGAGGTAGGAGATGTGTGGGTAAGCACTTGCGATAAAGTACACATTTTATTCGTTTCAAAAAACGCTGTTAGACTTTTGTATAAATGTACTCGTATACACCCAAAAACCACAACAATGAAAATTGATACTTTTTGCGAACGTTTCCGCTATGTAAGCAAGGCCAAAGGCTCAATATCTGATTTGTTTGAGGTTAAGGAGCAAATCATTATGAAAATTAAAAGAAATCCGGTAACCGGAGGTTTTTATACTTACTTTAGACACAAAGGCAATTTTTATTATGCTGATTTATCAGAAACATACGACTACGGAAATGAATGTATGATTTTTCATGCTAATGAGAATGAAGAAGTTACCGATTGGGAAGAACTCTACATAAATCGCAATGTCGAAATCACGGAAAAAGATTTAATCTGGTGCGTAGAAGATTTTTGTAGGGAGCAAGCACGATGAGTTTAACAGAAGATTGGAAAGCTGGAAAGTTAAAAAGTGGTTGGTACTTCATTGAATGCTCACGTGGTGAGGTAGCTCCTAACCTCTGGTTTGATGACGAATGGGATGATTTTAGAGGAATGGTTCAGGAAGTCCTCGCTCCATGTGATTACGACCATTTCGTTGGACTCACCGAAAAGGTTAAGTCTTTGGAAGAACGTTTTGTTGACGCTAGCAAAACGATAGAAGATTTAAGTTCAGAAAATAAGCACCTCTCCGACCTCTTGGCTAATCAGGACAAGGAAGTTGAAAGACTTAGAGATGAAAATGCTACAGGGTGCATGGATTGCGAATATTTCGCAAAAGGTGGACAGCTCCGTCAGTTGCTTAAAGAGTGTCAAGACTGGATTAACTGGGCTTATGTAGAGCTTCAAGAATACGATGAAGACCATAAATCACAAGAAATAGAAAATATTTTAACTCGTATCAACGCCGCTATCGGTGAAAGTGAGGAATAATGGATTTTCAAGAAGCCAGAATTGACGTTTTAGAGCAAGAAAACGAAAAACTAAAAGAAAAGCTAGATATTGCAGTTAAAGCTATGAAATTGGCAAGAGATAGCGCTTACTCTTCATCAAAAGATTGCCCAAAATGTAGCTTTATTGAGGGTCTATTAACCAAAGCTATAAAAGAAAGTGAGGAATAATGATTAAAGTGGGTCAGATTTTCAAAAATAAAAACAACAATCTTCTATTTATTGTAACGAGAATTAATCAAAATGGAAATGCGGATATCCTTTACATAACTGGAGTTGGTGATTGTCACTCTATGGACTGCTGGTTTGAAACAGAAGCAGAACTAATCGCCGAATATCCCACATGGCAAGAAGCTGTAAATAGTGAAGAATTTAAAGGAGATGAATAATGACAATAGAAATCGGTAACAATTTAGCCGGAATCATATTTATTTTTGGGAGTGCTTTAATCTTGTTAAAAATATTCGGAGGTAAAAATTAATGGCAAAATACAGAGTTACTTTTGAAATTGATGAAGAGGTTGAGGGAAACAATCGCGATGATGCGATAGAAGAAGCAATTAGCAATGTTATAGGCGGCGGCTGGTTTGAAAATGAAGTTACTGAATATATTCGAGATTATGCTGTTGTTGAAGAAATTAAAGATGAAGAGGAAGAAGACTAATGTCATATTTAGAAGAACTTTTGCCCGAGTTCAGAAAAGGGGCTAAGATTAGAAAAAGTTTTTGGCTTAAAAATGATTATATTGTAATTGACGAAGAGTGTTTAAGCGCAAAAAATAAAAAGGGAGAGGATTATATTTTTCACACATCGGATTTATTAGAGGACGAATGGGAACTATACCAAGAGCCTATTGATTGGGGCTATGTCATCAAGAATAAATGCCTTTGCTGGTTTTGGGACAGTGATAGGAAGGACGAATCAAGTATGGGAGTTTTATGCGAATTTTCTCTAATTGGAAAGCCTTTTTTTAGAATGTTAAGAGGAGAATTTTATGTTGATTTTGAAAACTGTCGTCCAGTCCGCAGAGATGAAGTAACTTTTTATGAGGATAGAGAAGATGAAACTCTTTTTAGGACAAATGTCTGGGGCGTTTAGTGCTTATTCCGGGATTAAGCTCGCTAATGAAGAGTATATATCCAGTACAATTTACCTTTTTATAGGAATTGCATTATGTATTTGGGGAGGTTTGTGCCATGATTAGACGCTTGCTTTGTTGGCTCGGATGGCACGAGTGGGGAAAAGGTATGTGTTCCCTATATGATGTTTGTCGGCTTCCCAGAACTAAAAAATGCTATACTAATGATTTGAGATGTAAACATTGCGGAAAGGTAAAGAGATGACTGAACGAATAAAACTCATAATCAGCGCATACATTTCCTGGCATTCGTATCTTTCATTTTCATCTCAATAATCTTTTGGATCTTAAAAAAAATGACTCGACAAATAGATAAATCTGAATTAAATAACAAAAAACTAATAACGGCCAAAGAAGCCCAAGCATATTTAGATATAGACTGTTACATTTTTGAAGCAGAGGTCAAAAAAGAAAACAATAAGTTGAAAAAAATGAAGACTTAAAAGTATGGTAGCTGAATTTGCTGTTGTTGCTGTTTTTCTTTGTAATTTTGTGATAAAAAGAAGATAAGTAAATAAACAACAAAAAAAGTTGTTGCCTAATAAAATATAATGATATAATATAAAGACATAGCCCGATAGCATAACGGTTAGTGCTATCCGCTCATAACGGAGAGGTTGTCGGTTCGAATCCGGCTCGGGCTACCACTTGTAGGAGGGAAATATGAAAATAGTAGACATTACTGGAAGAAAATATGGTAAGCTAACAGCCATATCTTTTCACCATAAAGAAAAAGGTGGAGAATACTGGCTCTTTAAGTGCGATTGCGGAAAAGAATGTGTTATTCGTAAAAATAGTGTTACTGGAGGATATTCTACAAGCTGTGGATGCCAAAAGGGAAGTTCTAAAGAATCATGCACTTGGGAGCGGTTATGCAATCAAGCAAAAAGTATTAAAAACGCTCAAATCAACAAAAATTTCATTGAAATAAACCGTATGGTGTTTTTCCGCAATGGACGTATCAGATTTAAGTTCTTAAATGGATTTTACTTTTACGTTGCAGAGAACAAAAGTTATTGGGATATGCAGAGAGTTATGAAAAATCTGTTTTTGTGATAAATATATAAAGAAGAATCAGAATGGTATACAGAACACTGTGTATCTTTATTCAATCATAGTTAAGGAGATTAAATAATGGGATATAGAAACTATTTATACATTGCAGACAAAAAGAAGCTTAATAAAATTCGTAAAATGGCGAAAGAAGAGCTATGGAGTCTTTCTAAGGAAGAGCCTTATGATAATGAGCCATTCCCTTATATTAAAGATGTTTTAGATGCAGCAGATGCTGAAGTTGCTTTTGAGATGGGGAAATATATTGATTATCGTAACAGATTAAAACCATTTTTAAGATCCTTATTTCGCGATAAAGAAGCACATAAGTATTATAATGAAGAAAATGAAATGATGATTGCTAAACCTGAAATTTTACAAACTCTTGCAACCATTTTCAAAGAAAAAGTACAAGCTCATTATAAAAACCTCATGGAAGAAAAAAGTTTGGATGAATTTGACGAACATACGCAGTTTGATAGATTATTGGCATCTGCACGGTCAAATTTAATGTGGTCTGAATATCTCGATAAACTCCCGAATAATAAATACGCTCTTAGCAGCGGATGGTTATATGAACATGAAGTGTTTTCAATACTTTATCTTATGCGGATTTTTAATCCTAAAAAACAGGTTTTAATTTATCGTGGATATTAAATGAAGGAATCTAAAGGTAAACGATACATAGCACCTGATAGAGGATGGGTTATATGTGAGGTTAAACAATGTAAGCGCAAAAAGGCGAAAAGAATATTAGTAAGATTGTTTAACAAAGCAATAAAAAGATATTTCAGTAGGAAAATAAAGGAGGAGATAAATGAATTTGAATGATGATTGGGAAAATGGAAAATTGCCGTTTGGGAGATATTGGTGCAAAGTTGTAGATTCTCCATATATAGAACAAGTAATGTCTGATTGCATGTCAGAAGAAGATATTATTGAGATTCTTGACAAAGTGCCATCATATGAAGAATATCAACGGCTCAAAGAAATCGAAGCACATACTTGGGATTATGATTTACAGGCGCAAAGAATATCAGAATTACTTGAAGAAAACAAAGACCTTAAACACTTTGATGGTAAAAATGTGTGCTTAGAAAACGAGGCTTTGGGGATAAAGGTTATGAAGCTTGAAGAGGACGTAGTCAAGGGGGATAGAATAATTGGCGAGTTGCTTAATGAGGGGAATAGCGCAAAAACGGAAAACAGACAGCTCCGTCAGTTGCTTAAAGAGTGCGATAATGAACTTAAAATTTTAAGAATGCTATCATTACCCATTGCCAGCGCTGAAGCCTTACACGAATGCGATGATCTTTTAACCCGTATCAACGCCGTTCTCGGTGAAAGTGAGGAGTAATGCAGGATAGATTTAAGTTTAGAGTTTGGGATAATGCAGACCAAGAATTTGTTGAAGAAAGTGATATTTTTAGAATAACACAAAATGGCTCTATTATCTTTAACAACGCCTTAAATAATATAGAGCCTGAAGTAAACTATAAACGGCTTATCGTAGAGCAATGCACCGGATTAAGGGACAAAAACGGCAGCCTTATTTATGAGGGGGATATTATTTCCGATTTTGAATATGGTGTAAATTGTATCGTAAAATTTGGAAAGTTGAACTTCAAAAAGGTTTCAGAATATAACAGCTCTATTATAGATGTTTCTTGTGAATGCTTTTATTTTACAGAGCTTGAAACTGGCAAATTATTAAATGTTTTAAGACAATCGCATAACGTGCCTGAAAAGGATTGGGAAATAATCGGCAATATTCACGAAACCCCAGAACTATTGGAGAATAACTAATGTCATATTTAGAAGAACTTTTGCCCGAGTTCAGAAAAGGGGCTAAAATTAGAAGAAAAGATTGGGACGAAGATGTTTTTATTTATTTCTATAAGGATGAAGTCTATATTAAGGATAGTGGTGCTTGGAAAGATGGTAAAATTGCTTCAACAAAAGATTTAGTTTCTATATTTACTATTCGCAATAATGATTGGGAACTCTATCAAGAGCCTATTGATTGGGACTATATCATCAAGAACAAATGCCTTTGTTGTTTTTGGGATGAGGATATTAAAAGAAACTTTGCGGCTTTTTTAGAGGATGTGATAGAAGACACCGACTACAAGTTTAAGAGTATTAATGGCACAAATTGGAGAAACTGTCACCCAGTACGCAGAGATGAAGTAACTTTTTATGAGGATAGAGAAGATGACATTTGAAGAAGCTTTGAAAAATATGCGTGAGGGTAAGAAAGTTCGGTGTCCCTCTCTTAGTGAAAATACTTTTGAATTGAATGTTTGGAATGAATCTTTCATTGTCGATGATGGAATAAGTTTACTTCCACTGTATGGGTTAAAGATTAAGTATATTTTAGCTAACGATTGGGAAATTGTTAATGATTAGACGATTGCTTTGTTGGCTCGGGTGGCACGATTGGATTAGCTGTTGTTATATTTGTAGGAAAGGATACTGTTCTGATTGTTTAATTGGTACTACTAGCCGAAAAGATATTTATTGTAAACATTGCGGAAAGGTAAAGAGATGAAAAAGATTATTATTGTTCTTTTGGGAGTGTTTTTTATTGTTTGTAGCGGAATGATTTTCGAGACAAACAATTTTGGAAATTACCAAATCAAACAGGCGGCTGGTACTGGTGAAATTACTGTTAAAAATGATGCTGGTCTTTATCTCCAGATGTTCGGAACAATTACTACATATCCGGTATCTGAAGACGTTGATTTTGAGGCAGAGCGGTTGCAAGTAAGATTTAATGATGGTTCTGTTGCTAATGTTAAGGGGACAGTAAAATTCAAACTGCCAACAAATCCAGAACAGCAAAAAGAATTACATCGTGATTATGCCAGCTACGAAAATGTCGAAAGAGATTTGATTTTGAGAAACGTTGCTGAAGCGTTATCAAATACAGCTACATTCATGGCCGCAGAAGATTCTTACGCATCAGGACGTGCTGCATTTTCTGATTTGGCTATGAAACAATTCAAAGACGGAATTTATAAAACCTCTACTAAGGTTATTGATGTTATTGATACTGATGGTACAAAGTTTAAGAAAAAGGATATTCGTGTTGTTTATGACGAAAATAATAATCCGGTTATCCAAAAGCCATCTTTGTTGAAACATTATGGTATTGAGGTTCTGCAATTTGTCGTAAACGATTTTGAGTACGATGAAGTTGTTAGAAACTTGATTGCCGAAAAGAAAAAGAAAGAGCAGGAACAAGTTGTTTCTCGATCGGAAGCTGAGAAAGCTAAGCAAGAAGCAATTACAGCGGAGGAAAAAGGTAAGGCAAGAATAGCAGAAGCAAAGGCTAATGCTGAAGTTGCAAAGGCTACAGAAGTTACGGAAGCCGAAAAACGTGCTAAAGTTGCTAAAATTCAGGCTGAGCAGGATAAAGAAGTTGCTCGCTTGGCAGCAGAACAAGCAAAGTTTGAAGCGGAAAAGACTAAAGCACAAGGTGAAGCAGAAGCATACGCCGCTAAAAAGAAGGTCGAAGCAGGCTTAACCCCTCTTGAAAAAGCAACTATCGAAAAGGAAACAAAAATCGGTATTGCTGAGGCTTTGTCTCACGTACAGTTCCCATCAAGCATGGTAATTTCTGGTGGTTCTAATAATAATTCAGTTAATCCATTCGATGCTGTTGGACTTAAGTCTCTGTACGATTTGAGCGAAAAGATGGCAACAAAGGATAGATAAGAATAGGGTGGTTTTCCATGCAAGTAACAGGGTATCTATATCGGCTTCCAAAAGGAAAATGGAAACAGTTAGATGTTTACAGGACTGTATCTGATGTAAAGAGAACGGCACCTTGGTATAAGTTGAAACGATATCCAGGTTGCCAAACCCCACCTATTTATAGAGTTACATTAACAATTGAGGAGGTTATTGAAAATGACAGAAATGATTAGATTTAAGAATAAAGAAGAGTTTGACGAACACTTCAAGAAAATGGCTGAATATAGTGGAGATGAGTTCAATGATGAATTATGCATTGAGGGAAACTCTGATAAAACTCTTGGCTGGTTGAGAAGTGTAGCAGAGCAGATCGGTTATGAGAATGTTTCTGTGAGCGATGATAATGAGTACACAGATACTTTTGAGTTCGATATTAAAGGCATTGCTGGAAACTTCTGTATTGATGGAAGCGATGTTTGTTATGGCAATGGCGTAATTCGTATTTGGTGTGATTAAGATATGCTACCCCCTATACTTTCAGATAAAAATATTTACAGCGCAGAAGAAAAAGAGAAGTTAAAACCGCTTTTGCCCAAAAGAACGGGTATTATCATATATGCCTTCAGATATGCTCTAGGAAGACAGTCTTACGCTGTTGCTGACGTTATATATGAAATAATGTACCATATAGACGAATTTTCACTATGCGACAAGATGCTGATGATGACAGAGATCGATGAAGCTGGAGATATACCCCTGCTAGACGAATGGAAACGATTGCGAGAATATATCCAAGAGCGTTTGTAAAGTATATTATACGAGAAACAAGGATAGTGTTAAATGCATTTTACATTATCCTGTTTTTGTTTGGTTTGTTAAGTGTGTTTTAAGTCTCGGACATTTTTTATCTCCTAAATCTCTGAAGCCCTTTATTTACAAGGAAAAAACATCGGACAATTATAAGCCTATAGTTTGCTATGGAACTCCCCTACTATTGACTGAATAAGACTGCTACGGGAATTCCCCATAGCGGAGGAAAGTTCCTCAAAAAAGCCAGCATTTCATTAATCAAAAATCCCTAGCCCCATAGTTCCTAAGCCCCCTATTCCTAACCCAGGTCCGTTGAGATAAATAGATTTTCAGAATTTTTCAGAACACTTTTCAAAAATGACGTTTTCAAAAAATACCAATATTAGACTAGAATAGACTATAAGCTAATAGCAAAATATACATTGATAATAAAAGTAGACATTGGCATAGAAAGTATATGTTCGCATCATAAGGATATGTGTCGCATTAAACGACGTTTTTCGCCCCGCACAGAGGAAAGTTACATAACGAGCAATATATTATCCATAAAACACAAATAACGCTCTCTACGACTAAAATAATAGACGTAGAGTTTTTTTATGCCAAGAGATAAAAACTTTGTAGAGTTATGGAGTTTTTACTTTGTGCTGTAAAAAATATAGGGTGATAAGATTTTTTCCACTTGTTCAGTAAAAAAAATATAAAGCAATGGCTCCCGAAAATTTAAGGGCTATAGGAAAAATTTTAACAGCGATAGAAAATTCTAAACAGCGATGCGAATCTGAGCGATAGAGTCTGAGCGATATAAATCTGAGTTATGCAGTTTTGGCTTGTTTTTTTGGGTGTGCGATCGTTTTCATCTTTGGCGGTTTTTCGTTTTAGGATTTGGCAATTTTTTATTTTAGTGTTTGGGAAAGTTTCCGGATAAAAAAACAAAGATATTGAAAAATGTTATTGACAATTATTTTATTTGTTGTTAATCTAAAGGCAGTTAATAAATAACGAGGTGAAAAATGAATAAATATTTTATTAAGTCTTTTTTAGTTTCTTTTGTTTTGACTCTCTCTCTTATTTTTGCGGTTTCTGTTGCTGTTGGGAAAAGTCAAAGAATAGCAGAACATGGAGAGAATATAAACGCTTTTTATGAGTGCCAAAACGATGAATCAACAAATAAAAAAGACTGTAGATTAATTTTAGAATAGGAGTGAAGAAAATGTTAAAAGAAGTAAAAGAAAGAACAAAATATTTAGCGGAAGGTTACAAAGATTTGTATAATTTATTGGATATATTGGAAAGAAACAACGCTTTGAAACTATCTTTTGAAGAGTTTGTTAATAGTGTTAAAAACATTAAAGATATTGAATTAGAAACAATTAACAGCGAGGGCGTTAGTCTATTTTATAAAAGTATTCGCGCCGATATATTCTTTTACGATGTCTTTAATAATCTACAAAATGCATATTATTGCGGAAATGATATTTTTATTGATTTGAATGTATAAAAAAAATCACAATTATTTTAATTTTATGTATTGACAATAAAAATATTTATTGTTAATGTAAAGACAAGAGGAAAGCAAAGAGTAAGTTATTAAATAGGAGGAGTAAAAAATGTCAAGAATAATTACAGAAATAGCAAGAAATAGATTTTTAAGTGGTGAAACGTTCAGACAAAAAAATACTGTCGTTTGTCGTGATGTTGTAAACGGTGAGGAAAATACTTGTTTGTATCTTTTCGGAAACAGAATCGCAAGAATTGATAAATCAGGAATTCTTTATATTTGTAATTGCGGTTATTTTACAGCAACAACAAAAGAAAGATTGAACAGCCTTCCGGGTGTTTCTATTTCTCAAAAAAAATACGTTTGGTTTCTAAATGGCGAGAAATGGGACGGAACAGAAACAAAAATTGCAAAAGTTAGATAATGGAGAAATAAAATGACAAAATACACAACATATAGAATCGCGACAAAATGGCTTAATAATAGCTATATTTTAGCGAATGATGTCCAAAATGAAGAGGGGTTTTGGGATGAATGCAGATTCGAAACGTATAATGAAGAAAATGATTGTTATATTGATCTATATCAATTTTATATTACAGATGCGAGCCTGGGTGATGTTGAATATCTTGAGAAAAATTTTGGGCTTAAATTCAGTTACTCTAATAATCTTGATTGCTTTGTTTTGTGTGTTGATCACTACGGCACGGGTTGGGATTATGTTTCTTGCGAGTGTTCGGATGAATTAATCGAGATCAATCCCGGGATTGAATATACGGATTCTTGTAATCCGCCGCTACTCGAGATAACAAGAAAATTTATTGCAGGCGGCAAAAAATAAAAAGGCTTTAGACGCTTTTTATAAGGAGGGTTAAACATGGTAAAACTTAATAAGAAAAAATTGCACAAATTAGGCTTTAAATTTGAGAATAAAAAAGAATTGTTTGATTTTGTCAACAAAACAATGAGCTTTTTAGAATCTCACAATAAGAACTATACAAAAGATCAATATTATTTGATTAGTGTTGTCAGAGATATTTTAAGTTGCTTTGAAACAATAGAGTGAAACAATGAAAGACAGAGACAAGTTATTTCTTGAACTGCTGATTAAATGGAGATATTAAGACAATGGAAAACAGACTTAAAAGAACTCTTGAATCTTTCGGAATTGCTGGAGAGGTTGCCGGATGTATTGACGCCGCAAAAGTCAAAAGATTTTTGTTTATTCCTAAAGAGGGGATAAAATTCTCTAAAATCAAAAATTTAGCTGAAGATGTTTGTTTAAGACTCGGAGTTGCTTCTTGTGCCGTTTCTAGATGCGGCGAATATGTCGCTTTTGACTTGCCAAAAGACGAATCGCGCACGGTTGATTTTAACGACTTTACACCACAAAAGGGGCTTTCTCTTGCTGTCGGTGAAGGAATCGAAGGAAATCAAGTGTTTTTAGACTTGCAGAAAGCGCCGCATTTACTCGTTGCAGGAACTACAGGATCAGGAAAATCTGTTTTTATTAACTCGGCTATTTGTTCACTATTGAAGAAGTTTACGTCTGAAGAGTTAAAACTTGTTTTAGTAGATGTAAAAAAAGTCGAATTTACTCCATACAATAATATTGCAAATTTATATTTGCCGGTTATCACTGAAGCAGAACAAGCGGTAAATGCCTTGAATATACTTGTTAATGAAATGGAATCAAGATATAATACACTCGCAACTGCTGGAGTTCGTAATATTCAAGATTATCATAAGCAAGGCGGGAAAATGCCGTTTATTGTTTGTATTATTGACGAGTTTGCGGACTTGATGACAAGCAATAAAAAGCAAATAGAATCGGCAGCCCAAAGAATAACACAAAAAGCACGTGCAGCAGGTATTCATTTAATCCTTGCGACTCAACGTCCTTCCGTTGATGTTATCACTGGAGTAATAAAGGCAAATATTCCGACGCGGTTGGCTTTTCAAGTATCGAACACAATGGATTCGCGTGTTATCATAGACGACTCCGGAGCTGAAGACTTAACAGGACAGGGAGATTGCTTACTCTATCAGCCGGGAAAACAACCGCAACGAATCGCAGGCGCTTTTATCTCCGACACTCAAATAAAAGATATTACAAGCAAAATTAATAAAATTGTATTTGTAGAGGCAAAAGAAGAAACTCCAGAAGATAACAGAAAAAACCTCGATGTTGTATTTTGGTTAACATTAATCGCCATTTATTTGTTAGGCTCCGTTAATCCTGCTTTAGGTTTAATATTGGGCTTTGCTGGACTAATATATTTACGTATCAACGGATATTGGAATTGAATAAACTTATTTTCTTGTCTTTCTTCTGTTCGATTCTTGTTCCGCCTTTAGGACGCTTATTGTCAATAATATCTTTATTTTTTCTGTTAAAAACCCGATTCTAATCTCGATCCGGGTTTCTTTTTATCCGGATTGCGTTCCTAAATATTAGAAAACATAATCAGAGAAGATTTGTTTTTGTTATTTTATACACACAATTTATTTATTGTTATCAAGGTTATAAGTGTTTTGTGGTTTGTTTTATAGGGGATTTTTTATTGTTTTTTAGTCTCTAAAACCTCAAAATCTAACATTCAAAATCAGTAAATCAATTTTAAGGCGTATTTTAAGCCCACACAGAAGAAACACGACACTTCAGCTAGTTTAATATGCAATCTTTTCCAATCGCTTTCTATCTAAGTTAAAACAATCTTTAATCGATAATATTACTAATTCTATATATTTGTTTTAGTGTGTTTTATAGTTTGTCGCATAATATGCATTATGTATAATATTAATATCGATTAAGTGCTTGATTTTACTTGTTTTATTGTATCCGGTGGTTTCCGTCCCCAACCCGTCAATTTTTCCCAATTGTTTTTTGTCTATTCTGGCGTTGCTTATGCACTAATACTATTTACTGTATTTACTATAGCTATTATAATCATCATATTTCGTCATAAAAGAAAAAGCCCAACACAAATTAGCGTTGAGCTTTTGATTGTACCACATACAATACGTAACCACTTACAGATTACGATAATACTGTATTAATGTCAACACCTATATCTGACTTGTGTATAGATTATACGTTAGTATGTGATATACGTAACATCAACAACCAGAACGATGGTTGTATGAGTTACTGGAGTAGTGCTTTGGATAGATTCCACCACCAGTGTATATGGCAGTAAATTAAATTTGCATTGTTCCTTACTTGGTAGTAGATAGAGGTTGTGCGGTATATCTTGCGGAACAGTTTACCCAAGGTGGACTTGGCAGCGTGTAATGTTAGGGCTTCAATTCTATGCAAACAAAACTGAAGAGATTTCCCCATCGCATGGTTAACGATTTTCTCGGCATTTGTCAGTACATGGGACGGTGATAGGAAACTAGCATATTTCATCTAGTATTTAACGGTTTATAACCCTGAGAGCCAACCTATCTTTTTATGAGGTCCATGAGTAAGTATACTATACCATAATTTTGAGATTTTTTCAAGTCGACTACAGAGAGAACTTGGCAGTGATAATGTCTTTCTTTTTATGGGTATCTCTCTTTGTTTTCCGGCGTTCTTTAGCGTATTTTTTATCTGCTGCTTTGATTGCTTGTTGTGATCTTTTGTGATTTTCTACTGCTTTGGTAGGGAGTAACTTGTCAAATCCTTTTCTTAGGACTTTTAATAAGAAATCTCTCTTCTGATCGACTGTTTTTAGCGATCTACGGTAGTTAAGTATCTTTCTGAGTGCAGCAATAAACTCATCTAGAGGAACATCTTCTGTAAAAACGATGTTAAATTCGCTTGAGAAGAGTTTCATTACTTTTTTCTGTAGGTCGGTAAGTGATTCTATTTTTTTGCTCTGTACGGTCTTCCTAGAGAGAGTCTGATAGAGTCCATACACCTCATGTCTGGATATGGGAGACCAAACAGTCCACCCCACCCTTTCTTTTTCTGAGACTTTTTGGGTGATTTCCTCTTCTGTTTTTCCAAATACTGATATGAACTCTTCCATTCTATGTTCCTTATAATTTTGCTTATCTGCCAATAATGTCCTGAATAAATACGATGCCAGAAATATCGGCATCGCATGATAATTTCTTGATAAAAAATGGGTATAGCATAGTCCTATACCCACATTTTAACTGTATTTATTGACAAGTCAATACTTACCTTTTGAGTAAATCCCTAATCTGCCTCATTGCTTGTAATCGTTCTTTATCATCGAGTTTTGATAGCTCAGAGCCTAAATTTACCTCTGTCTCGTCAGATTTGGCTTTTTCTGGGATCTTTGTGAGAGTTTCAGCGTCTTCATCTTCTGGAAAGTATGTTTTCCCTATCAGAGAGGCATAGCTATTGTTTTTATCATTTACAAGAAGGTCTTGCATCTGCGTTTTTATGTGTGTGACGAGTTTTTTTCCTAGTCTGGCATACTTTCTGTCTGGATGTTGCATGAGCTTCCAGAAATCCTCCTCACAGTCTATTCCTGCAAAGCAACAAAAGCCAGGGATACTGACTACGTTTTTTTCATGAATATCATTACCCCTAGCGTCTTTAAGAGGAACTTTATCCGGACCAATAACCTTACGGTAGGTCATAAAGTTGTCTTTGATGTATTTATTTATTAATCTTGCGAAATATGGATAAGCAAACTTACCATCGCTGTCTGTTTGCTCTAAAATAGGTCGTAATTTTGGCATACTTAATCTCCTTAATGGAGAAAAAGTACCATTTTTCGTCTATTTTGTCAAATTACTCAGGAATTACTTCTGATATAGCGTCTATGAAGTCTTGCTTTGTTGCATATAGATCGTCTTCGTTAGCCCAGAGAGACTTATCCATACCCTCGATAGATAAAAGGTAGGTAAATTTAGTGTTATCAATGAAATTAACTTTTATTACCTTAGCCTTTGTGAGTAAAAGTGTTAATTTTCCATTCTGTTGCTTGGTATAATATACCATGTCGTCTTTATCGAATTTACTTGTTGCATTAATTTCCATTTTTTTCTCCTATTCAGACATCTCTAGTTGTTCTTCTCCAGTTGGTGTTGTTTTATCACACTTTGTGGAGCTAATATCCTCTATTCTGACTTCAAAATTCTTATTTTCCATGATTCTGTCTGTTATGTTATTTGCGATTTGCCGTTCGACATCTTTCCAATCTATTTCACCACAGATCATCTCCGCCGCCTCATGAATAATATCCTTAGCAGTTATTTGTGGGGATAACTGCTCGGCAACAGGCTTTGCAATAGATCTATCGAGCCAATCTTTATCATCACAAAGTGCATCTACGAATTGATGTATGTTGAGATTTTCCAAAAACATCTTAATTATGTCTTCTTTGGTTATTTGTAACATTTCACCTCTCTTTTCGTAACATTTTTGTTGCTATGCAGGATCTTTACTGTAAATATTATATACATTACCTTTGTTCTGAAGTGTTCTTGGCGCTTCGACCTCATAAATAACTGTATATGGCTCACTTCCGGTAATAAAAACTGGTCTTATCACTCGAATAAATTCATTAAGCTCCCTTAATGTCTCTATTTGCCTAGCTTTTAGCATCTTTGCTGGTTTAGTTTCCATCATTTTTGTTTCCTTCACAATATTCAGTTCCTTCGAAATCAGCAAAAGATACCAATTCTCCTTTTTCTGAAATCTTTTTTAACTCAACTTCCGTAAGTTTGCGAAAACAATTATGTGGGCAAGTTTTATAAGAACTGCAAAAAGTCATATCTCTGTATGTCATTTTCCCTCCAATTTATTTAATGTTTCTTTGATTTGTTTTTCCATATCCCTGATTTTGCGAGAACATTCTTCATCTGAGTATAGTGATGTAAGGCTTTGAAGATTCTTGCTAATTTCGCTTAGCGAATCAATGCAAATGTCGTATTTTTGCATGATTGAAATGAGGTATCCATAGAAATACCCATCAACTTCTATAGTTGATACAGGTTTACTCATATCTGCTAATTAACTCCTCCAAATATTTTAGTGCGTATTCTTTATCTTTTCGGTAGTCTGCTATAAATGAAGAAAAGTTCAATCCAGAAAGGATTAAATCATCGCAGACAGAATCTTTATCCATTCCCCATACTAATGATAATTCCTCTATTTTCTTTTTTGCTGGCTCGCTAAGATGTATTTCATCATCTATATACAGGAATCTTCTAAGAATATCCGCAGCATCTTTCTCAGACTTTATGATATCAATATTTTTACCATGAATGGTTATTTTAACCATCTTGTTCCTACTAAATAAATTTGTTTCCACTGATAATATATCACCTATCTTAAGATCGCAGAACGGACACTCTTGAGGTCGTTCAATAATTGTAGATATCTTGAACTTACCACTCTTTACGTTAATCATTTCGGTACCTCCATCTTAATGCTATGTTTATCTGTTTTTGGTAGTTGTATGCTTTTCTGATCAGATGTATATGACATACCCTTTTCATCATATAGGCAGTCGAGCTGAATATCATCTCTATACCCTTTATCTGGTCTGTATATCCATATCTTCATTTGCATAAAAACCAATGTTTACCAATTTTCGTCTTATGCGACATATTATGCGTCCAATGTCCTTTAGGATAGTCAAGACGGCTCACATAGTGAAAGCATATATCTTTACTTCTAAATGCATCAGGATTATTGTAAACCATTTCAGCTATTACTCTGCATTTTTTCCATTCTTTATTCATTGCTGGATATAAATACTCAGATGTCCAAGAAAACTGATTTGGCTGGAAGATAACCTCTTCAATAGAGTTTGGATATTCTTTGCTATCAACTCTGTTTAGCACTGTTACTGCTATGGCTATTCTATCTTCAACGCTTGAGTTCCTTGCCTCGAAATACAGATTATTGGCCAGAATATCAATATCTTCAATTGCTGAAATGCTGTTTCTAGCCAACACTAGAATTGCAGTAATTAATGATATTACCAAAACGAAGATAAAGTAAGCAAGAACGTCGGTCACAATTTTTATAAATGCCTTCATTATATAACCTCGCAAATATCCATATTATCGCCATTGTAATTATCAGATATGTAATGTCCGTCTTTATCATAGCAAGAAGTTATGTCCATTCTTATATCGTCATCATGGTAAGTTACAATATACTTACCGTAATCATATCGAACATTAACGACTTCGTATAGCTTGTTGCGTCCATCTTTTAATTTGATGTATCCACCTTTTTCTATTTTTTTCATGTTGTTTCCTCCACAACATTGAAATTAGCATATACAGCTTAATTGTCAAACTTTATAGAAGCCTGTGGATAAAAAAACAGAGAAGAAAAAACTTCCCTGTATTGCCTTCCAATTTAATGGTGAGGTCTTGCAAGTCATATTAACTGGATACAAGTAAAATATAATGGAGTCAATAGCAAATATCAAATGTCTATTGACAACAAAAATATTCGAGATAATATAGATTCGTAATTCAATTTAGGAGGAACCATGAGTAAAATTGAAATAGATAAAGATGAAATACAGCCTTTAATAAATATGCTTTACCTGTCTTCCGAAAGTAAAGTTATCCGTTTGGCAAATTACATAAAAAGGGATAGTTTGGATAAGAACCAAGCTGAATTTGGAAATACTTGTGCTGACTATCAAAATTTCATGTATGAAAAATTTGGCATTTATCTTCATAACAATATGCTATCTGATGAAAATAGAAAAGATATAGATAAAATAATGGATCGTAAGCGAAAACAATCAATAGATGACTTATTTGAGGTGAAAGATGTCTAAAAAATATCCTAAAGCTAATGAGATTTGGAGAGCAAAAGGCAGTAAAAACAATAGACCTATTCGCATTCTCGGAATTTATAAATCATCATGGGGAGATTATGTTTGTTTTTGCTATTTTGTAGAGAAAGATTTAGAGGTAGACAACGATAGCAGAGGTATAAAAACGTTTCTCAAAAATTACACTTACGTTGGAAAAGCACAAGTATCAGTAAATGATTGGTTCAAAGTTGAGGAGTAAATAGAATGAATCTGACAGAAAAATGGAAAGATGGAAGTTTGGAGACAGGATGTTATTTTGTCAAAACAGAATTTGGTGTAGAAATATCTGAGTTTGGTGTGTGGTATGATAGAAATGGTTGTGAAACTAGAAAAGATTTTGATATTTCAACAGTATTAGAAGTACTCGCTCCTTGTGATTACGACCATTTCGTTGAACTCACCGAAAAGGTAAAGAAACAAGATAGCGAACTTCAATGCCTGAAAGATGAAGTAGCCAAGGGAGAAAAAATAATTGGTGAGCTATTTTATGAAGGGAGCGAACAGTTTGAAAAAAATAAACTTCTTACACAGTTGCTGAAAGAATGCAAAGAGCATATATTTTTTCAGAAAGAAATGAATGCAGAGACAATTGCATTATTGGTTCGTGTTAATGCTGCAATCGAGGGGAGTCAGGAGTAATGTGTGATTTAAGTGACGATACTAAACAAAAGATAATCGAGAAGCTAAAAGAAATTGATATTCTCTACAAGCAATTAGAAAAAGACAGTAAAAGACTTGATGAGGCGATAGAAAAAATGAAGGCTCTAACAACAATCAAAGATAAAGATTGTAAAATATGACCGCTTTCTTTATTTGGCTATGCATAGTCAGTTTGGCATATCAAGACTATAAGGCTTCTTGTTTTTGTGCTTTTATGGCTTTTGTTTTTTTGGAGATTCGAAAATGATTGAAACATACGAATTAGGTAAAATTTACGAATTTAGTAATGACGAGAAATTTATAAACAGAACTATCGGGGTTCTAGTATCATTTGGAGATCCTGATGAAAAAAGACCATTTGAGTTCTATCCTATACTTGAAGAATATGCGAACGATACAATTTATGCATCATATTGCAGAGAGGTAGAACAAAGTTACAGAGATTATATTTTTTGTTCAATAGTGAGGTCATAATGAAAATAGGGAACATAATCATAACAACAAAACGAAAATATGATGATTTATTGATGGCTTGTTTGAATGCTTTAGAACGCAATAATAATCTACACACTTGGGCAGCAATACGCTCAGTTATTTATGATCTCAAAGAATTAAGAGAAAACACTTGGGATAAAAACAGAGTGGATAATATGATTGGTTGGTTAAAGGAAAACTTCGAGGTCATAGATGAATAGTTTATGGAAAACACCTGACGAAAAACCTATTGCATACTGTAAGGTGGTTATGGAGTTCAAACGTCCATACGGAGATCAAATTCCAGAAGACGAACAAGATCCAGTTTATGAGTGCTATGAAATGCGGTATTATGGCGATGGTGATGGTTGCGAATGGGAATATCTCAAACAATGTAGCAGATGGTGCTATTTAGAAGATTTGGTCAAATAAAAAAAGCTCCCTCAGGAGGAAAGAGGGAGCGTCCGGACAAAACGCATATAGCATAACTGCTTAAGCATCGAATAGATAATATCACATAAAAATATAATTGTCAACCCCTAAAAATATTAACCTTTTATTAACCTATTTATGGTATAAAATAATTGTTCGTGTTGTTTTCGGTGCTTCTTTCTGGAGTGCCGTTTTTTTATGCCTCTCATTTGACAAAGCAAGCAAATTGTGATACCTTGTGTCTAAGGAAATTCAATGAGTGCAGATGATTTACTAAACATAATTCTACAAAATCCAGATAAGTACAGACGGCAACTAGATAAGATGTTAGCTGCCGAATCTCTTATTGACTATATTAAGGTTGTCTGGGACGTCCTTGAGCCATCTGTAGAGTTTTCACATGGTTGGCATATTGATTGTGTTACAGAACATCTAACCGCTGTAACGAATGGAGAAATCAATCGTTTGCTAATCAATGTACCACCTGGAAGTGCAAAGCCAGTCTGGGAAGAAGAAAAAGTTACGACTAATCGAGGTCTTATAAAATTAAAAGACATCAAAGTCGGTGATATGGTTCTCACACATAGATGCCGTTTCAAGAAAGTTGAAAACGTACATATTCAAGGAATACTTCCAACACTAAAAATCTCTACACACTATGGAGAGGAATTAGTTCTCGCCTACGAACATCCCGTTCTTACAACTAGAGGATGGGTTAAAGCTAAAGATTTAACACTTGGTGACTTAGTGGCAACAGTATTTGATGATAGTATAGAATACAGAATTGAATATCACCAACTCAATTCTATAGAGGAATCTGGAGAAAGACCTTGCCGTTGCTTGACTGTCGCAGATGATCATAGTTTTGTTGTGAATGATATTGCCGTTCACAATAGTTTATTGACATCTGTTTTCTGGCCGTCTTGGGAGTGGGGTCCCAAAGGTATGCCATGGAACCAATTCCTTACCTTTTCCTATTCTAAAAAACTTGCTTTACGAGACAATATTAAGTGTCGTACACTTATTAAAAGTCCACGCTATCAGGAATTATGGGGTGATGTTTTCAAACTTTCTACTGATGTAAAAGCAAAAGAAAAATTCGGAAACGATAAGAACGGATTTAAGGAAATATCATCTGTTGGTGGTACGGGTACTGGTTTGCGTGGTGATAGAGTAATTATTGACGATCCGCATTCTGTAAAACAAGGCGATTCAGACGCACAAATGAATACAGCCCTTACTTGGTTCAACGAAACTCTTCCGACACGTCTCAACGACCAAAAAAAGTCCGCTATTGTTGTTATTATGCAAAGAATTAATGAGAGAGACATATCCGGTGAGATTTTAAGCAAGAATCTTGGCTACACTCATGTTATGATTCCTATGTATTTTGAGCCAGAAAGACGTTGCTATACAGTTGTATGGCCGGGCGGATATAAGAATAATGGCGAGTTGTATCTTTGGGATAAAAGAGAAAACGATGGCGACCTTATGTGGCCAGAGAAATTCCCAGAGGAGGAAGTAAATAAACTTTCCAGACAATTAGGTGATTATGCTGTTGCCGGACAATTACAGCAACGCCCAGCGCCTAGAGAAGGTGCAATGTTTAAGAACGATGATGTTCAAATCATTCCTGCCGAGAAAGTTCCTGCTGGTTTTGAAGTAAGAGGATGGGACTTAGCTGGAAGTACAGATAGTAAATCTCCGTTTTCGGCTGGTGTAAAGATAAGATTCGATGCTAACGATAATTTCTACATTATGGACGTTGTACGCTTTAGAGGTAAAGAAAAACGAGTTGTAGATGTTATGAGGTCTACAGCAGAAAAAGATGGTGAGGAATGTATCCAAGATTTTCCCCAAGACCCTGGACAAGCCGGAAAAGGACAAGCAGTATATATTACAGAACAACTATTCGGTTTTCCTGTAAAATATTCTCTGGAAAGCGGCAATAAAGTTATACGCGCCGAGGCAGCAGCCTCTCAAGCTGGCATCAAAAAAATGTTTATTGTTGAAGGTGACTGGAATGATGCCTTTATCAAAGAGCTTACTAAATTCCCAGGATGTAGATTTAAAGATCAAATAGACGCTATGAGCCGAGCATTTCATAGAGGTCTTACAATGAGAGAAACAAAACAAGATGAAATTGTATCTGCACCAATATCTATCTAGGAAATAACAATGGAAATGAATGTAAATGAAGTTAATGTGAAAACTGCGGAAGCAGAGTTCAAAAGAGACATAGAAAAAGAGTTCTCCGTAATGGGGGTATCAGTAGTTGGCGGTATTCCTAATAATTATGATTATGACAAAGCTCTACAAGGAGATAGAGCATTAAAAGTATACAAAGAGATGGGTGATAACGATAGTACCACCGCTGCTTTATTGATTACAATTGAGATGCTTTTCCGACGTATTGGCTGGATAATTGATCTTCCACACGATGTCAGAGGTATAGAAGAGGCTGAGGCTCAAAGAGAATTTATTCATGAAGTCCTCTTTCAAGATATGGATTCTACATTTGATGATATTGTTTCCAACATTATGAGTATGCTTCAGTATGGATATTCTATATTCGAAGTAGTTTATAAGATTAGAGATAAGAAAAACAGTCTATTCCCAGATAAAAAACTTGGTGTCAAAAAAATATCTTTCATGCCCCAGGATACTCGATATAGATGGGATATTAAAAATGATGGAACTATCCTTGCATTTGAACAGCAAGCACCGGATACAGGTAAGATTATTACAGTTCCTTATAGTAAATGCCTTCACTTTAAGTGCAAATCAGCGAATGGAAACCCTGAAGGAAAATCTATTCTGAGAGGGGCTTATCGTCCTTGGTATTTCTTAAAGAGAACACAAGATTACGAAGCAATCGGCGTAGAAAGAGAACTGAATGGTGTTCCTGTTATTCGAGTTCCGGATTCTCTGATTAAGTCGGCATTTAATGGAGATGAAAGTGCCGCTACTGCTCTCGAGGCATATAAAAAGATTGCTAGAGACTTAAAGGCTAATAGCCAAGCTGGTGTTGTTATTCCATCTGATGTTTACCAAGACACAGAAGGAAAACCATCTTCTAATAAAAAAGTGGATGTTGAGTTACTATCTAATCGTGGGACGAGAGCAATTGATACTGACAGAATCATTCAACGTTATCAGCAAGATATTGCACGTTCTGTTATTGCTAGTTTTATTATGCTTGGTGGCTCTGAGCGTGGAAGTTTTGCTCTTGCTGAAAGCCAAACATCATTATTCTTGGCGGCTATCGAGGCTTGGACAGAAGTTATTGCTAATGAGTTCAACAGAAAACTCATCCCATTCCTTATCTCTGTTAATGGAATGAATACAGACTATATGCCGTATATTCGTCCAGGTGAATTACAACCGCAGACATTTGATAACTTGGCATCATCTATCATGAAACTTGCTCAAGCTGGTATGCCGTTGTTCCCTGACTCTGTCCTTGAAAACTACCTAAGAGAAAAAGGTGGATTACCTTTGCTTGATCCTGAGTACAATGGACAGATACCGCAAGGTTATGCTGACAAGGTAAATAGAACCAATTATCAGGATGCTGATGAAACAGGTGGCGATCGTCAATTGAATGAGTCACCTAAAGGCTCTGACAAAAATCTCGAGCAGAAGAAAACGGTAAATGAATAGTGTAGAGATAGGAGACAGACATCGTAAGCAGCTTAAGGCGAACATCCTTAAGCTGTTCGATGATTTTATTAAAGAAACCAAGATAGAGGATTTAGAGAAGTTAGATGTAAATCTTCTCTTGGATAAACTTTATGTACGTCTCCGGACATTTGAAAAAGAAGTTGACAGCTCAAGCTATTCACAATTGAGAGAAATCGTTTTGAAGGAATCTGGAGATAATATTGTTAATGTATTTCCGACGGGTTCTTTTATGAGTAAATATCGCTTTGATATGCTTAATGAAACAACTCTTAACTCTTATCGAAGATATAAGATAAAGAGTGAAAACGACTTCGTCTATGGCACAGTAAAGGCGGTAGAGAGAGCTTTGCAAAGAGCTTTGCGAAGAGGAAAGAGTAATCGTGAAATATTTGAGACTTTCGAGGATACTTTCGGCTTAACAGAACAGCAAGAACAAGCATATGATAATTATGTTTCTGCATTGAAGTCTGGAAGTAAACGTTCTTTAAGTTATGAAAACAGAGACAAGGAGAAAGACTCATTAGTATCAAGTGCTATTGCCACTGGAATAATTCTTTCTGCGTCTCAAATTGATAGATTAGCGAAAGCATATCTAAAGAGATGTAAAGAATACAGAGCCTCAGTGATTGCTGATACTGATGCTGGTATTTTAGCATCATTAGGTGAGTATGAAAGCATATTACAGGCTGGAGAGAAAGGTGCTTTAGATATATCAAGAGTGTTAAAACATTGGATTACCGCTGGTGATGAGAGAGTTCGTGTTTCACACCAAATGATTCCACTAATGAATAGTGATGGTGTCCAATTTTTTGATGTATTTATAACGCCAGATGGTCCTCTTAGATTTCCACGAGATCCCCTTGGACTACCTCAGAATATTATTAATTGTCGTTGTTATCTTGAGTATAGTATTGGCGACAAAACTTGACAAAATATGCTTTCTGTGTTAATATCTCGTTAAGGAAAAAGAATGGATAAAACAAAATTCAATGTAAATTGCGAAATAAACAAGTTGGATGATGACAAACGGCTTGTCTTCGCATGGGCTTCGGTCATTGAAAAAAATGGAGAGCCAGTCGTTGATTTACAAGGTGATGTTATTTCATCTGATGAATTAGAACAGGCTGTTTATAATTACGTTATAGATAGTCGAGATGCTGGTGAGATGCATTTCCGTAAAGGTGTTGGCACCTTAGTCGAAAGTATAGTTTTCACAAAAGAAAAACAAGAAGCCTTAGGAATTGATCTGGGGAAAGTTGGTTGGTTTGTCGGATTTAAGATTACAGATGACCAAGTTTGGGAAAGCGTCAAAAAAGGTAAGTATGCTATGCTTTCTATTGGCGGACGAGGCGTAAGAGAAAAGATAGATGAAGAAGAATAGACTTACTAAAATTAAACTAGATGAAGTTTCTTTGGTTGACCGTGGTGCCAATCAGGAGGCTTTTGTCGTACTTCATAAGAGAGACACAATGGAAGAAAATCAAGAAATTAACACCAATGATGCTGATGTAAAGAAAAATGAGTTTACTGAGGCTCTAGCAGTTGCTGAAAGCCTTAACGATATGTGGAAACTCCAAGATGCTTTGAGAGAAGCTATCACAGAAATTATTGATTCTGACGATAGTGATAAAGCTGCAAGAGTTTCTGGTGTTGTTGATTCTTATGCCGCTGCAATTAAAGGAAAAATTACTGCTGCTTTGTCTAAGGCTGATGCTGATGCCACTCTTGTTGGAGATTTACAGAAGCGTTTGGCTTTTGTTGAATCTCTTAATGATGAGCAGAAAAAATACTTCATGGAATTAGATGAAGTCGCAAAAAAAGATTTGATTGAAAATGAAAAAGGTGCAGAAGAAATCACCAAGCGTTTGTCTGAAGACGAAGTTGTTGAGGTTGATGGTGCCGAAATTCGTAAATCAAAAGTTGGTGAAGCCGCTTTTGCTATTGTTTCTAAGGCTGTTGCTGATAAAGCTGCCGCTGAAGAGGCTTACAGAGAAGAGGTTGCCAAACGTGAACATGAAGAATGTATCGCTAAAGCTAAAGAGCTTTTAGATGGCTATGCTTGCGAAGATGAGGTTTTGGAAAAGGCTTATAAGGCTTATTCTGAGATGTCTGAGGAAAATCGTGCTAGTTTCGATATTATCTTCAAAATCGGTTCTACCGCTCTTGCTGGATTAAAAGAACAGGTAAGTAATCCTACTGCCGTTGCCAAAGAATTGTCAGACCAAGAGAAAGTAGAAGCTCTTATACAAAAACAAACAAAAGATTAATCAAAAGGATGTAAAGAATGGAAAATTTCCCAAATAATCTTTCTGACGTTGTACAGTATGAAGTAGAGCAGGAGTTTACTCGTGCGGAAGTTACTTTCGCTTCTGGTTCTAAATTCAAACTGGGTGACGTTGTAGAATTAGGTGCTGATGGAAAAGCTGTTATTGTTGCTACTGCCGCTAATGCTTCTGGTATCGTAGTTTCTGATGAGGTTGATGCTACTAATGGCGATGCTAAGGGCGCTATCATTGCTCGTGGTCCAGCTATCGTTTCCAGCCAGTTCTTGAATTACAATGACAAGGCTGCTGCTGATGTTGACGCTGCTCTGTTGGCTAAAAATATTTTAGTTGTTAAACCGGCTGTTTAGGAGAATTGAATAATGGCTAATGGTCCTTTCGGAACAGGTAAAATTGCCGACTATACTGGCGTAATTAACAGTGTTCCTCAAGTAAAAAATAAAGTAACAAACTTGAATTTGTTCGAATCGGAATCTCTGTCTGTTTCTACTGCTATTATCGATGTAGACGGATATGATATTGGCGTTTTGGGTACACACTCTCGCCGTTCTCCGGCTAAACGTATCAAGCATGAAAACGCTAAACAATTGCCGATTATCGTTCCTCATATCGAATTGGAAGACTATGTATATCCAGAAGATGTTGAAGAAAAACGTATGCCTGGTTCTCAGGAAGTTGACAAATTGTCTCGCGTTCGTGCAAAACGTTTGACTCAGATGTCTAGTGATATTGACTTGACCCACGAATATTTCCGTCTGTCTGCTATTAAAGGTCAGACAAAAGATGGTAATGGTAAAGTGTTGTTTGATGCTTATACCGCTCTGGACAAAACTCAGACTGCTATTGAGTTTGATATGACCTCTGCTTCTGGTTTGAGAACTAAACTTTTGGACATTAAACGTGCTATTGAAGATGCTAACGATACTGGTGGCATGATTTCAAACATCGTATGCTTGTGCTCTCCATCATTGTTCAATGCCTTGATTAGCAACGCTGAAATCGCTGAAGCCTATGGTAACCAAGTTGGTTTACCGAACCCGATGCGTGATGACTTGCGTGCTAACTTCATTTTTGAAGGTATCGTATTCATAGAATACAATGGCAGCGTTAAGTTGGAAAATGGCACTACTGAGAAAATGATCGAAGATGACGTTGCTTATTTCTTCCCGACGGGTTTGACTGGTATGTTCAAAGAGTATTATGCTCCGAAAACAGACATGACCTATGTCAACACAGACGGCGTTGCTAAATATGCAAGCGAATATTCTGACCCTGAAGGTAAATGGCTGAAATTGTCTGCTGAAACTAATGCTTTGATGATTAACACTCGTCCGCATTTGGTTGTTAAGCTGACAAACAAGGCTTAGTAGGTTAGCTTAATCGCTACAAAAAGACGTGGCGAGGCCTAAAACCTCGCCTCTTTTTTAATAAGGAAAAGATATGAAAAATACCACGATCGCAACAAGAGAATTTAATATAGACGGCTTCCGTTTTCTTCCTGGTGATGAAGTTGATGTAATTGCTTTGGGTAAAGACAATGTTATTTTCCGTACTCTTGTTCACTCTAGACATATTGCTTATGGAGCTTATGGCAGAGAGTTTTCAGAAGTTGCTGAGGCTAATGGCTATGAGTATGATAAGGAAACGGGAAAGGCGGCAAAGAAAGTTGCTGTAGAAGAAGTAGAAGAAATTGTTGAGGCTAAGGTCGAAACAGTCACTGAAGTAGTTGAAGAGCCAGAAATTCGTTCTCGCAATAAACGGAGAGGATAGTAATGGACATTGACCTTCTGAGAACATTACTTAGCGATAACGATATAGACAATCCGTTATTGACGGATGATCAATATGATTATCTTGCTAGTCTGGAAGGTAACGTTTATAACGCCGCTGCCGCCGCTGCTCGTGCAATAGCCGCTAAATATGCCACAAAGAAGAAAGTAAATGTTCGTGGTATATCTGTTGAAAATCAGCAAATCTATGATCATTATATGGGTTTAGCAAAAGATTATGACTATCGAGCACAGCAAGGTGCTGGGTATATTGATTCTTCAGGAAAGGGAATCTCTAATTTCTCAACACCAATTGTTACAGGCGTTACTGTTGCTGAGGCTTTAGCTGCATTGAGAGATGCTAATAGAGTTCAAAACGTCTTTCCAAAACCTGAGAGTGATGTATTGTGAGAGATATATCTACAGCATTAGAACTAAGAGATGTGGACATTCCTGACGTTTTAGAGGAGTTGGGAAGTCCACTTTATCTTATTAAGGAAGAAACTTACGAAGAAAGTGATCCAACTAAGGATAACACCATGACAAAAGAATATCTCACGAATGGTGTTGTCTTTATAAATAGGGATTATTATGGTCGTGTTCTGTCGGCGGCTGGAGAGCGTGAGATTATCATTGACTTGAATGCTTTAGATGGTGTTATGCCTGAGGTTGCTGATAGTGTACGAGAAGATGATATAGTATATAAAATCACAGATGTAGAACTATATCGTTTCGCTGGGATACCTGTTGCTGCTGCTTTGAAAGCTGAAATGTAATGGCAAGTGTTGATGAAATAATATCTTCACTTAAAGGTAAAATCCAAGACACAGCAAAGGGAATTGCAACTGATATTACTGCTGAGCTTATGGTTAATACTCCAATTGATACTGGGTTTTGTGCTAGTAATTGGGTAGCGTCTAAGGGTGAGCCGTTTACGGGTTTGGCAGGGAGTAGGACATCTCATAGTGATGTTACTGTTGACAGAAACCCACAACAATCAGGATTAAGCAGTCTCCAAAGCTATACTCTTAACGATGGTGACATCTATATAACAAATAACACTGATTACATACAAAAACTTAATAGTGGTTCAAGCACACAAGCCCCTGCTGGATTTGTTGAAACTGCAATTGATGTGGCAGTAAATAACTGGAAATAGATTTATGACTACGATAAATGAAGCTAAGAAACTCTTACAAGAATATTTTATCGAAAAATGGGATGGTAGAACACCTATAAGCTATGACAATGCAAATGATAAACTTGCTGAGACAAATAAACCATGGGTTCGTATTTCTGTAAGAACTACTGCTGGTGGTCAAGAAAGCTTGGGGAGTCCAGGAAATAGAATGTTCCGGAGACAGGGTTTCATGTATTTTCAAATATTCACAAGATCAGGAACAAAAACAGAAACATCTGATAAACTTGTTCAGGATATTCTTGATATATTTGATGGAGTAACAGTTGAAAACATTTTGATAAGAAGTGGAAGCCCTACTTATACTGGTAACGATGGAAAGTGGTATCAACAAAATGTTCAATTTAGAATAATTTTTGACGAGTTCAAATAAAGCTATTATCTAGTCTAAAATTGACAAAATAACAAAAATATGTTATATTTGTCAGAGATTTTATAAGGAAAATATAATGGATACAAACAGAGTTGCTCTTAGAATTGTGGAAGAAGAGGAAAACGGTGTAATTCCTGAAAACCCTCAATTTACAGAATTAAGAAACACAGGTTCTCCTGGTTTTGGTTATAACCCAACAACGATTACATCAAACGAAATTCGTCCAGACAGACAGGTTGCGGATATTACAACTGTTGGTGCTGAGCCTGGTGGTGAGGTCGATGGTGAGCTGTCTTATGGTGCTTATGATATGGTTTTCGAAGGTGCTTTCCAAAAACGTTGGATTAAAACAGCATCTGTAGCTGGTTCGAATATCTTAGCAGTTAATGACGAAAACAATCTTATCACTATTAGTGGAGATATTCCCGAAGGACTTGTTGAAGGTTCGTTAATTCTGTTGAGCGGATTTAAGAATAACTCTGGCGTTAAAACTGTATCATCTATCGAAGGTGGTATTACTACTGTAGAATCTTTGGAGGCTGAAACAGTTATTCCTGCTGATGCAGAGATCAAAGTTGTAGGTTTCCAAGGACAAGCTGGTGCTATTAAAGCAACTACTCCAAATACAGAATCAAAATACAACCACCTTATTTCTGATACAATTCAATTCGATACGCTTGGTCTGTCTGAAGGTATGTGGATTAAACTTGGTGATGCAGATTCCGCTGAAAACAGCTTTGATACTAAAGCAAATAACGAATTTGTTCGTGTTGAGAACATCGAAAACAATATTGTGAACTTAGGTTTTGTGCCTAAGGGATGGGCACCTGATGTAGCAGATGATAAGAAAATCAGAATTTATTTTGGTGACTTTCTTAAAAATGCTGATAAAGAGATGGATCCGACAAAGCCGATTGAGATTATTTCCTATACATTGGAACAGTCTTTCTTGGATCATAGTCCTATTGATTATCAGTATGTATCCTATATGATTCCGGACACGATGAGTATTAGCATGAATGCCGCTGACTTCATTACTATTAACACCTCATTCCAAGGTGGTACAGCTGCTGTTTCTACGACACGAGTTTCTGGTGCAACAGACAAGGCTTCTGCACAGAACCCTGTTATGAATACATCTAGCAACATTGCTCGTATTGCTCGTGGTGAGACACAAATTAAAGGTGCTAACTATGTTAGTGAGTTGTCTATGGAGATTAATAATAATGCTCGTAGACGTAATGCTGTTGGTGTATTTGGTGCTTGGTCTATTGGTGTTGGTGAGTTTGCTGTTACAGGAACTATGAATACATATTTCTCTAATGCTGACTTGTTGCAAGACTTGGTAAACAACCAAGAAACTTCCTTGAACTTTGTTGTTAAAGACAACAGCAAGCACGCATACTTCTTTGATTTGCCTAGAGTAAAATATTCCTCTGGAAACCCAGAAGTTAGCGGAAAGAACGAAGATGTTATGTTGTCCTTGGATTATCAAGCAATTCGTGATCCGAATCTTGGATATACATTGTCTTTGTCTAAATTTGATTATGTAAACTAATTTATTAAACTTTGGGTGGGACTTTCGGGGGTTCCGCCCTTCCCGAAAAGGATGATGAAAATGAATATTTATGATATTTTTGAGACCGATACAAAAAAAGAAGAAAGCGGTGCTCCTGTAAAGTTTGGTGCTGCAACATTGTATATTGCCAGCTCGAGCAGTCAGACAAACAAAAAGTTTGCTAAACGTGCTGCCGAGTTTGCTGAGAGAAACTCCAGACTTCGTTATGTCGATGACAAAGAAAAAGTTAATCAAGCAAAAGAGATTTATGCTGAGTGCGTCCTGGTCGGTTGGGAAAATGTTACAGGAAAAGACGGAAAAGAACTTCCGTATAGCAAAGAAAATGCTTTGAAATTATTTAACGATCTCCCAAGATTGTATGAAGAAGTTGTTACTATTGCCTCTGATATTAAAACGTTCAAAGAGGAAAAACGCGAAGAAATCGCAAAAAACTAATTGATGTGCTGGCGTTTTCTTTTAAGTATGGAAACAACTTTCAAAAGATTATTAACGCGGCACTGGAATCCGGAGACGAAATTCCTGAAAATCTAAGAAACGTGCCAGTAATTAACCCAGATTATGAGTTTTACTGGCATTGTTTTAATGATTTATCGTCTGACAGAGAAATGGGACAAGGTGTGATAGGAAATATACCTTGGAGTTCTGTTTATATGTATTGTCAGGCTTATGATTTGGGTATGGATACTACGCAAGACGTTTTTAGTATTGTGAGACAAGTAGATAATTTTTATTGCGATAAGATCAACGGTGAGACAACTCGCAAGATGAATAAGGCAAAATCAGGACTTAAGACACCTCATGGCAACGCAAGATTATAACATAGAAATAAAGGTATCCTCACAAAATGCAGTAAGAGATACTGATGCCGCTACGAAATCTCTAAATCAGCTAGACAAAGCTGCTAAGAATGTAGCTAATAGTTCGAATATATTAAGCAGGGCTTTGAGTATTGTTGCTGGTGCATTTGCTATTGATAAAATCAAAAAAGCCGCTGATACATATACAGAAATGCGAAATAAGCTGAAAGCTCTTGGAGGTGAGACTTCTAACTATGTTTTTCTTCAACAGCAATTATATGATATTGCACAGCGTTCCAGAACAAGCATAGCTGGAACAACCCAGTTATATTCTCGGTTGATGATTGCTCAAGGACAACTTGGGGCTTCTACTAAAGAATTGTTAACATTTACAGAGGGGATCGGTAAGGCATTACAGATTTCTGGTACATCTGCATTTGCTCAAAGAGGTGTATTGCTTCAGTTGTCTCAGGCAATGGGTACTAACGTTGTTCGTGCTGAAGAGTTTAACTCTATTCTTGAGGGCGGTATCCGTATTGCTCAAGCCGCTGCTGATGGCATGGAAGGAATGGGAGGAAGTGTTGCTAAATTAAGGAAAGCTGTCGTTGATGGAAAGGTTTCATCTGAAGAGTTTTTCAGAGCAATTCTATCTCAGATTCCTAAACTTGAGGAAGAGTTTGCTAAGACTATTCCAACTATAGATCAAGCGTTTACTCAACTTAACAACGCTTTTATTAAATTTATTGGTAGTGCTAATGATGCAACAGGAATCTCACAATTAATTGCAAAAGCGATTAGGAGTGTCGCAGAGAATATGGAAGCGACTGCTATAGCTGTTGGCGTGTTTACAATAGCAGTTAGTACCACCCTTGCTAAATTAAAAGCTCCTGCATTTTTAGCAATGATACCTTATTTCAAGGCTATTGCTATTGCTATTGGTCTTGCTACCCTTGCTTATAAACTCTTTGCAAAAGAAGTTTCTGCTGAAGAACGAGTCTTACGTCAATCAAAAGCGACTATGGCAGAGATCGACAAATTATTAAAAGATCAGATTGTTTGGAAGAAACAAGATAGAGATTTAGCTCTTGAACAGGCAAAGGCTTATGATGAGGCTTTAGACAAACAAATAGAGGCTCTTGAGAAGGCTAAAGAGAGTTTATCTGTTGACGATTTTGATTTTTGGGATGCCTTAACTACAAATGCATTAGGTGCTTGGGATAAGCTGGTTGATAGTCTTAATGCTGCATTTATAAGAATAAAAGCTAAATTTGATTGGCTTAAGGAACAGTGGGATGAACTTATGTCAAGTTTATCAATCCCTGAATGGATGAAAGAGACAGGGCGAGCAATATCGAAAGGTGCTGGAGCTTTGTCTGGATATCTAACACCTGCCGTAGGTCTTGCTAACACAGTTAATGATCTTGGAACTGCAACAGAGGCTACAGTTGAACTTAAAAAAGCTGAAATTGATAGAGAAATCGCCAACGCTAAATTAGAGAAAACTCTTAACGGAAAGAGACAAGAAGATCTCAAGAACGTTGAGACAATGGATGCTTCTAAAAAAACAATAGGAGAATTGTCGGAAGAGGAAGGAAAACGATTAAAGAAACTTACATCCATTAATGAGCAACTGGAACACCAAAGAAAGTTAATGAATCTCGTTAGTGGAGAGCAGAAGATTTATTCTAAATTACAGAAAGCTGGATTTTCTGCTGACCAAATACAGATTAGTAGTGGAAAGGTATCTGGTACATCAGTAAACAATGATAAAGCTCAAGATATTATTAACAAACAGCGCGCTGCTAATATTCAAGCTGTTATTAATAAACTTAATGAGGAAGAGCAACAACTAGGCAAAACAAATATACAGAAAAAAGTATATAATACACTTGTTCAAGCTGGAATACCTGTTACTTATGAAGACATAACTGCCACAGGTCAGTTAACGGATGCATACGCAAGTGCCAATCCTGTTGCAGCGGAATTGGCAGATAGAATTCAGGCGATTAATGAAAAGGCAGAAAAAACTCCTGAAAAAATCAAAGGCTATAAAGAGGTTATATCAGATTGGGCTGAACAAACAACAAACGTATCATATCAGTTTGGACAAGTGTTCACTAGTGCTTTAGATGATGCTACTGACCGCATTATTGATTTCTGTAAGACTGGACAGTTTAGCTTTGCAGACTTTGCAGCAAGCATTGTTGAAGATATTGCCAGAATAATAATTAAAATTGGTCTGATGCAAATGGCATTAATTGCATTAAATGCTATTCCTGGAGGACAAGGTGTTGCTGCGGCTTTGGACGCCGGAGCTTCAAAGAATGGCGGCGGACTCCTTGGGGGAATTGGTGGTTTATTTGGTTTCGCTGATGGTGGATATATAAGTGGACCTGGTTCTGGTACAAGTGATAGTATTCCTGCTAGACTGTCTAATGGGGAGTTTGTTGTAAACGCTAAATCTACAGAACGTTATCGTGGAGTATTAGAAGCTATAAACAATAATAGATTTGCTAAAGGCGGATACGTAGGAAGTGGTAGTTCTGGAAGTGGTGATGTTAGTGTTAACGTTATTGACCAAAGAGGAAGTAACACTGCTCCAATCCAGACATCAACATCTACTGGTCCAGATGGAAAGAAAATGATACAAGTATTAGTTCGTGACGCTGTTAAAAAAGGATTCTCTAATGGTTCTTTTGATGGCTCTATGCAAATGTCTTATGGCTTAAGGAGGGTAGCTCGATGATTAGTGAAGTGTGGCCTTTAGGGCTTCCACAAATACCATTAACAAATGGATTTTCTATGACGATTGGTCGCTCTGAAGTGATCAAGAGTGATATGGACACTGGGCCGTCAAAAAGAAGACGTAGGTCTATGTCTGCACCTCGCCCAATGAAGGTATCTATGGTTTTAACAATTAATCAGGTTCTATTATTTGAGGAATGGTATGATAATACTATAATGGGTGGAGTAAAGCCGTTTAAGTGGGTAAATCCTTTAACTGGTGCTGAAACATATTTCCAGATACAAGATCCTGAAAATAGACCGACAATATCTCCTGAAAGCAATTCCGGACAATACTTTTCTCTTACTTTAGACTTGGCTATCATTCCTTAGTCTGTTTGACAAAATAGCCGTTTTATGGTAGAGTGTTTGCTATGAGAACTTTAAGCAACAACACTCTTAGAGCCATATTCGCTCAAGAAACAGATGAAATTTTTTACACCCTTCTAACTCTTGATCCAGACAAAGAAGGGTTTTCACCTATATATGTATATAATTCAACCGAAACAGAAAATGGTGAACCGAGAAAAATATCTCACAAAGGCAATGAGTTTATTGCGTGCCCGTTCAAGATTACACTCCCTGGCGAGGGTAATGATACTGCTAATGAAGTTAAGTTAACTATCGCAAATGTTGATCGTTCTATTACAGAAACAATAAGAAGCATTTCATCACCAATTCTTGTTACTCTTGAAATCGTTTTATCGAGTGATACAGAGCAAACAGAGGCCGGACCGTGGAATATGAAACTTGCAGGTGTAGAATGTGATGCTCTTACTGTTGAAGGCACAGTAATTGCAGACAGATTTCTTGATGAGCCTTTCCCTAAAGACAAATTTGATGCAACTACTTTCCCAGCGTTATTCTGATGTGGTATGATAAATACATTGGTATTCCTTACAAAGAATTAGGTCGTGATGAGAATGGACTTGACTGCTATGGTTTATGCCATAAAGTTTATAAAGATGAATTAGGAATAACAATACCCGATTATTTTAACATTGGATTTTATAAAAGTCAGGATAAAGAAGAACAAGAGGCTATAAAAAAAGGACTTCACGAGTTTATATTGCAGGAAGCAGAGAATAATTGGGAGGAAGTTCCTTTGGATAAGATAAAAGAGTTCGATGTCGTTTTATTTAGGATGTGCGGATATGTAATTCATATTGCAGTTGCATTAAACAAAGACACTTTTCTGCATTGTTTTAATGGAACAGAGTGTTGTGTGGAAAGAGTATTTCCCAAGTGGACAGGAAGATTATATAAGGCTTACAGATGGCAGAAATAAGATTAATTAAAAATCCATTTGACAGAAAGAATGATTTATTAACGATAAATTTCGGTGACGATTTTCAGAGAATTGTCGATAGTCTTGATATGCCACAAGCCTACAAAGATAATCTTGTCGTTTTGAAATTAGATGAGAACTTAGATAACGCACAAGAAATATCCAGAGATAAATGGGCAGAAACATTCCCTAAAGATGGAGAGCACTATCAGATTATGGTTCGCCTCAGTGGAGGTGGTGGCAGCGGTAAATCATCTATGAATATGATTGCTATGGCTGCTATTGTTGTTGCTGCTATGGTTGTCGCTCCTATGGCTGCTGGGGCAGCATTTTCTGCTGCATTCAGTACAGCAACCACAACTGTTGCAGCAAGTTCGTTAGCTGGAGCCTCAATAATGGGCCTTGCAGGAATGGCTGTGTATGGACTAACATATGGAGCTGTTGCTGCTTTGACTTTGGGATTGGGTGCATCATTAATTAAAGCCCCTACACAACAACAGCAAAATGTTGGAGAAACTAAAAGATCTCTCCAAGGAAGTTCCAACCAAGTTAGTGCATATAATTCAATTCCTAAAATTTATGGTAGAACAAGATTTTCCCCATATAAAGTTGCTCCTGACTATACAGAGCAAGTAGGAAGTGACACATATTTGCGTTGTCTTCTCTGTTTTGGATATGGTCCGTTAAAAGTATCAGAGATAAAAATTGGTACAGATAACTTATCTACATATTCTGATTTTGAATATGAAATAAGAGAAGGGTGGCCTGACGATGAGCCATTATCTCTTTATTCTAATACAGTCAAAAGTATTAACTACTCTATTACTCTTTCTAATAAAAACCCTGCAACGATTATTGAAACTCTTACTGAAGTAGAAGAGGCTTCTGTTGTTATTAGTTATCCTGGTGGTTTGTGGAGACAATCAGGACGAAAAACAAAACCAAACACAAGCAATTTATCTATTGCATATAGAGAAAAAGGAGCTTCTGAATGGATAACTTGTGCTACTCCATCATATTACTATTCTACACAAACACCATTTACAAGAGATATTAGAATACAGTTTCCTAAAAAAGGAACGTACGAAATATCTGTAAAGAAAACTGGCGGATATGAGTCTTATAATTATGATGAACCGTTAGGTCAACCTCCAATATTGTCTGGCGTTAGATATTTCTCATCTGAATATCCTGTTGGAATATCTGGATTGTGTTTGATGGCGATAAGAGTTAAGTCAACGGATCAACTTAATGGAAATCTAAACGGCATATCAGCTTTATGTGAAAGTTATGGAAGAGTTCCAGCGACAGGTTCTCAAGAAACTATAGATACTACAACAATTATAAAAAAAGAACTTGGAACGATTGGTTCTGCTCCTACTACATTTACTTGGGAAGCTCAAGAACCTATTGGAAATGTAGACTTGACATTCCAATTTAAGGATGGTGTTTACAGCACAATGAGTGGCAGAACAGCAACAAGTAAATTTAATTATGAATGGACTTCAGACCAAGATAGTGGAAGTGGAAGTTTTACTGTATCTGGATCTAATTCTACACCTCAAACATTTAAGTATAAGTTATCATCGGATAGTGAACTAACTAACTTCAAACTTAAAATCACAAGACATTCAGACTCATCTTCTAGGAAAATTTGGACAGGAAGTGTTTGGACGACAGAGGGGCGCGTCTCTGGTCCATGCATTCCTTTATTGTCTTTTAGCAAACAAACCACAAAAGAAATAGAGAATGAAAATTTCACTTGGGAATTAACAAGACATCCTGCTTGGCACGTCTTGGATATGCTTGTTGGCAATGCTTGTGTCACAAAGGTAGATTATGATAATATTGATATAGAATCATTTAAGGAATGGGCTAGAACATATCCTGATTGGCTTGTTGATAAAGCAATAGACGGAAATTTCACAAGACTGTCTTGTATTAATGATATGTGTTCTGCTGCTAAAGCATTATTTACAAACATAAATGGCAAGTATACTATCGTATTAGATAAGATGGCTAAATCGCCTGTTGCAGCAATTTCTCCTCGCAACTCTTTCGGATTTTCTTTTTCGAAAAGTTTCAATCAAAGCCTACACGCATTTAAAGTAAAGTATATTGAGCCAGAAAGAGATTGGTCTGAGCAAGAAGTTATTGTATATGTTCCTGGATACGATGAGCATACTGCTACTGACTTCGAAAGTATAGATACTTATGGATGTACTAGCAGAGAATTGGCTTTCAGATGGGGCAAGTTTATGCTTGGACAGTGCATACTCCGTCCAGAGACATACACCGTTTCTCAAGATGTCGAAAACCTTATCGTTAACTTAGGAGATTTAGTCCTTCTAACACATGATGTTCTTAAAGTTGGTATAGGCTCTGCAAGAATAAAACAGGTATATCGTGACGAGCAAAATAGAGTTAGCCAGTTATGGTTAGATGATTTCTTTGAACTGCCACAAGAAAGAAATTACACGATAATAATTCGAGATTCTTTAGGGAAATTGACTTATCATGCTATTGATGGAAACACAAAGTCATCTGATGTTGTGGAATTATTAAATCCTGTCATAATGGATGTCCAAGATGGAGACCAAATATTCCTTGGTGAAACCGATCGTGTTTCCTTGCGTGCAATTATCACAAAGATTGAGCCAGGTGATGATTTAACTGCCACATTAACTTTAGTTCCTGAAGCATCTGAAATACATGATGAATCTCTTGATGAGTTGCTACCATTTGATCCAATGATGACTGATAATGTTGGATTTGGAAACAACACTCCCGGAAAACCAATTGTTGACAATATTGTCTCCGATGAAAGTGTCTTATGGCAAGACTTGTCAGGAAGTTGGAACGCGGCTATATCTTATGTTGTGACTCCTCAAGAAAATGAATCTGCTGATATTGAAAGAGTACAAGTATTTTATCAAGAAGAGTATAGCCCATTTGTTAAGAAAGTAGATTTCCCTTATACTGGTTATGATGTTGTTACATTGAAAGAAGTAGATGACGAAAAAAACTATATAGTTAATACTCGCTATGTAACAAGAACAGGTTTGGCTTCTGAATGGACTACGATTACTACGTATGTTATTGGAAAAACTCTACCACCGCCTAATATTGATGCTATTGATAGACAAGGCTATAATATTACTTGGAACTATGAAAATAAACCCAAAGACTTTGCTGGATTTAGAATATATTATAGCTATGGGTTCGATACTTGGAAAGATCATGCTGTTAGAGCACATACCCAATCACTTTGGGATTCTCCTCCATTTACAACAGCAACTCTTCCTGAAGGAATACTAACTCTGTTTGTTGTTGCTGTCGATAATGTCGGAAATGAAAGTACAAATCCTGCTGTTATATCTTTTTATAATGGCGATGTTGAGTACGACAATATTTTATGGGAATACGATTATGCAAATAATGATTTTCCCGGTGAGATAAACGGAGGACAGATACACGACAAACGTCTTTTTGCTTATGAAACTTCTATTTTCTATAATGCTGACTCCAGTAAATTTTACAAAGAAGACAGCGAGAAGTTCTATAAAGGCAATTCTTATGTCGAAATGACATATAACTTCTTTGTTGAGTATGGTGGAGATATTGAAAACGCTTATATTAAACTAGATTGGGACATGGATGGTGTCTATAAGATATATTATAGACGAGAGTCTGAAAATCCATTCTATCCTCCAGAAGAAAAAACATTCTATAAGCCTGATGAGGATGAGTTATTCTATGATCAAGAATACAACTGGTTCTTATTCCCAGATAAGTTATTGATAGGTAAAGAAAGGGTCGAGATTAAAGTTGTTTTTGCTGCTGGAGAACAGCAAGGTGTTATTAATAAACTCATTGCTAAAATTGACGCTCCAGATGTAAGCGAAACAATATCTAATGTGACAATATCTGCAACAGGTACAAGATTGCCTATAACCAAAAACTTCAAGGTTATTAATAAAGTATTCTTAACGTTGTTCGGTGGAAGTTCTGCGGTATCTTATAAGATTATTGACTACAATTTAACTGGTCCATTAGTAGTATGTTATGACGCTGAAGGAAATATGGTTGAAGGCGTTGTTGACGCTGATGTCCGAGGCTATATGTAATTTGACAGAAAAGACTAAATATGTTAATATTCGTCTAAGGAAAAAAATATGACAAATTTACCAACAAAAGATTCTATCATTGATCCTGAAGTCAATACGGGTGTGTGGAAAACACTCTATGGAGATATCAGAGATTTCATTACTCAGCTACCTGGAGGAGCTGTTGCTGAGAATATTAGCATATCTAATAATACATTTACTCCAACTTCTTGTTTTGTTTCATTATCTCCAGAAGGCAAAGAAAGTTCAGACATTGTTGAGACTATTCGTTTGACAAATATGCCTGATGGTAGTGTTTTGTTTTTATCTGTTCAAAAAAACGATGTTAATATTAGAATACGTCATTCTTGGGGTGGTCAAGGTTCTATCTTTCTTTTCCAGAATCAAGATGTTATTCTGACAAGCAATTTTACAATTATGTTGCTCAGAGTTGGTAGTTTCTGGCAACAAGTAAATACGTCTGGATATATCTTTGGACAAGATGGTCTTATAAACAATGATCTGTTGAGCAAAGCAACAAGTGGTATATATGGATTAGCTCGTTTTGCAACGCAAGAAGAATATGATGCTGGTACTGCTGAAGATGTTATTGTTACGCCAAAGCAAGTTGCGGAAACAGTCTCATCATTAAAAACAACAATAAATACCAAGATTTATCCAGTTACTATTTATCAGAAAACTAAAGCTGTTGGCGATACTATAGCATTGGAAGATGATATTCCTATGTATCTATATACAGTTAGAGGAGGGGTCGCCTTTAAGTTTGATAAAGGTGCACTTAAACCTGTGTCTGATTGTTACACATTCCAATTGCTTTTAGATATGCAAGTTGTTTCATCTATTTCATTCCCCGGAAATGTCTCTTGGTTAAATGGTGAAGCTCCTGATGTGGGAGAACAGCACAAATATTTATTGGTATTTATGACTACTGATAATGGAGCAAGTTGGGTCGGAAACTTACAGGGGTATTGGTAATGTCGTTAAAAACGCCTTTTTTCCCTCTTGGAGGAAAGAAAGAGCCATACAAGCGAGGTACAGACCTTCTGGTCATAACTAGCGTAGGAAGTGGAAGTTTTGAACTCCTAACGACTGGATGGTATGAAGTTACTCTTGTCGGTGCTGGAGGCGGATCGTCAAATCCTGCTGGTGCTTCTGGAGCGATTATTGTTGTTCAAATGAAGTTAAAAAAAGGAAGAGTTTCATACTATATTGGCAAAGGTGGGTCTGGGTGTGGAGCTTATGCTAGAAACAATAACGGGCAACCTGGTGAAAACTCAACATTTACTCATTCGCAAGCAAATATAATAGCAACTAGAGGAACGCAAGGAAACGGAAGACGTAATGGTGGTGCTACTGGATATTCTAGTGTTTGCACATATTCAATAACAGCACCATATACAGTAATTAGAAATGATGCTGGTGTTTATGACGGTGTTTCTCCTATAACATGGGATTATAATGGTCCAGGAAAAGCTGGTAGACCTGTTTGTGATACCTGCGCTGGACAACCTGGTGGGAACGGATATTTGAAGATAAGATTTATAAAGTGAGGATGAGATATGGTAGCATTTGTGAAATTTATAAACGAACATGAGGTAGAACTAGCTCCACAAAACAAGGGAAACATTCTCAATTATAACCTTGATGAAAAATTAATGCGTGAAGATGGTTTTCTTCCTCTTGTGGAGTTAACAAAGCCAGGAGAAAACTATTTATCATATTTTGTCCTCCAAAAGGAACAAGTTGTAAAAAAGTGGAAAAAGAATAATTCAGTAATTCAAGAGATTGCCGAGCTTTGTCTTGACTGTTCAGATGTAGAAGATTAGAGGAAAACAGATGAAAAAATTACCAACGAGAAGTGCGATTCTTGATCAATCCATTATAACCTCATTGTGGAAAACATATTATGGTGATATTAGAGATTATATATCTCAATTCCTTGGTGGAAAAGAAGAAGCAACGGTAATCATAGATGATGGCTTTATTTCAGTAGACAGAGCTGTAATGAAGGTGGATACGGAGTTGTTAGTGTCTACAGGAGAAGTATCAAACATTGATACAAGTGTTCTTCCTGATTCTCAATGGATTTTCCTTTATTCTGCGGACAGTGAAAAAGCAATTACAATTAAATCTGGTGCTTTAGGTGATGGTGCTGTAATTTCTACTGATGGAAACGATATTACACTCTCTACTGAATATCCTGTCGTACTCAAAAGAAATGATACTGGATGGGTTCAAGTTGACTTAGTAGGATATGCCAGAGCCACTGATGAAGAGTTTAACCTTGGAGAAAGCGATAAGTTTCCGACAGTAAAACAGCTTAGTCCAGTTGTAAATATGGCTGTTGCTGCTCAACTTGGTGTAGTTATTTATGGTATGAAATCAATTCCAGGTGCTTTGGAATGCAATAGTGCAGAACATGATGGTAATGTCTATGTAGACCTCTACAATGAATTAGTTGCTGGAACTTTACCAAGTACGACATATAGCGATTATCAGAGTAGAGTTTCATCGTCTGGATTTTGTGATGATTTCGCATTAGATTCTACAAATAAAAAATTCAAATGTCCATATCTTACCCCGATTAAGTTTGGCAATACTGATTTCAAACCTTATGTCGGTGCATTTAATGCCGTTTCTAAATCATTAGTAAACATACAAGCAATACTAGATCAATGTCTTGTAGTCCAAAGAGAGATTAATGAAAAAGGTGACAGTATATCTGCTTATGTAGAGCAATCAATTTCTAATATAGTAGATGCTGGTAATGTAGCTGTTGCAAATGTCGAAACCGATCAAATAATAGCTTTAGATGAGATTGGTATTGCAAAAACAAATGCTGTAAATGATATAAATACAACAAAAGTCAATGCTCTTTCAGATATATCTGCTAAGAAGATAGAAATAACAGATGAAGGTGAAGCACAAAGAAACCTTGTTGTATCTATTGGTAATAATCAAATTTCTCTCATTGAGAATAAAGCAGAAGAAATCCAAAATGAAACCAAACGTATTGGTAGAATTTGGGCTACTGGTGAAGATGAAGAAGTTGATACAATTGCTCCAGGTCAGAACGAACATTCATCTCGTGGTTATGCTGATTTAAGTATGGCAATAGCTAATACTCCAGAAGATGTTCCAGTAGACACATCTACTCTTCTTGCTCTTGAAATTTTCCAAGGTCCAAAGGGTGATAAAGGAGATCAAGGGCTTCAAGGACCTCAAGGTGAGAAAGGAGATAAAGGAAACGAAGGACCATATTACACACCAAGTGTATCAGAGTCTGGAGATTTGTCTTGGACAAACAATGGTATGTTAACCAATCCTGCTACTGTAAATATCAAAGGACCAAAAGGTCAAAACGCTGATGGCATCTTAGTATATAATCCAGAACAATCTTATAGCCTTAATGAGCTTGTAATTGTTTCTGGTGAAGATGTAAAGATATATAAATCTTTAGTTGACAATAACACTCAACCATTAACAGATACAGAAGCCTGGGAAGAAATTTCTTTAGGTGGTGGTAGTGCAAAGATAGGCGATATTGGTATCTCTTTATTTGTTAATGAATCTCAGAATCTGCGTAGAATATTAAATGGACAGTTAATTAGTTCTGTTCAATTTAGCGGTTTTTTGAATTTCCTTAAAGATATTAGAGATACCAATCCAAACTTATTTACAACCGAAACAAATTGGCAAGCAGAAGTAACAAATTCTAAATTAGGACAATGTGGTAAGTTTGTAATCGATGAGGAAGATGGAACAATCAGACTTCCTAAAGTTGTTAATATCAATGGATTGCAAGACTTAGCTTTGTTAGGCGGAATTAAAGCTGAAAGTTTGCCAAATATTAATGATTCGGTTCATAGTTATGTAGGAATTTTTGATGATGATACCGAGGGAGCATTATATGCAGATACAAAAGGAACGGCTGTACCTAATTATCAGAGCGGTTCTAAAAACTATGATTTACATATTGATGCTTCTCGCTCTTCTTCAACCTACAAAGATAATGCTCCAGTTCAACAAGAGGCTGTTCAATATTTATACTTCATTCAAGTCGCAACAGGTACGGAAGAATCTATTGATGTAACTCGCGAAATAGAACTTAATAATCCATTTTCTCTTTTTGATATAAAATGGTCTGATCATGAATTAAATAATATTAGTTGGGTTAGATCCGATGATTTTGAATGGAAAGAAGGAAGTGTTTACCTAGCGGCATATAATGAAATATTGTCCGAATACACAAGCAATGATAGTTTAGAACAGAAAGATTACTATACTCCTCAGTTTACAACAAGGGGGGATATTAATATTGATAATCAATATTTTGCTTCTAATTTCACAACAAGTAATTATATTGTTCCTAATTTAGGGTTCTTCGGAGGAGACCAGGATTGGTATATCCAGACATCATTTTATACAGGAAATGATGTCCAATCAGACCAAAGTATTATTTCTACATCGGTTCCCTACCAACATATTGGGATATCAGTTAGAAATGGAGCCTTTAGATTTGAAAGCTTTACTAACGGGACGACTACAAATCTTTTTACACTAGATACAAGTGCATTTGTTACAACAAATACTTTTTATAAATTACGATGTGGATACATTCTTTCATCAAAAACCTATTATTTAGATTTATGGGATGAAGAACAACAATCTTGGAACAGATTAAAATCAGTATCTAATGTAGGTCCTATATCCTCTATTGCCGGAAATTTCTTAGTTGGTGTAGATCAAGGAGGAACTGTATACCAAAATGCCTTTTTGGGTAAAATTGACTTAAAAGAATTAACCTTCCAGCTGAGTCTTTCCCCTTCTTGGACACCCTATAAAAATATGGTTTCTTATAGAAGAACTCCTAAAGGTTATAAAATTGCTGAGGGTTCTCAGAACTCTTACATTGATAAAATATATAATGATGAAGGTGTTTCTTGGTATTATATGATTGATGGTACAAATCAAAGATTTAAGTTACCAAGAAGTAAATATAACGTTGTCGGCATAAGAAATGGTGCTGGTGATTATGTAGATGAAAGTTTGCCTAATCTTACTGGTGAAGTTTATTGCGATGCGGGTGTATCCGGTGCTCAAGGGGTTTTTCAGGTATTACCAAATCCTTATGGCGGTGAAACAACAGGTGCATATTCTAATAGAATCGGTTTTGACGCTTCATTATTCTCATCAACATATCAAGACAACGCACCTGTTCAACAACGTGCAACTGAAGCATATCTTTACTTTTATGTGGGGGAAACAGTACAAGACGCAAATCTTATTAACGCTGGTAGAATATTAGAACAATTCCATAACAAGGCTAATAAAGATTTTAGTAATTTATCTTCTGAGGCTAAAAAGGCTATGGCTCATGCTGCTATGCCTTCTGATAAATATATTGATCTTTCTGCTGGAGCAAGTGGCGCAGTTTATGTTGCACCTGATGATGGATATTTTTCATTTGGATGCAGAACAAGTTCTACTGCTTCTTGGGCAACACTTGTTAATACAGTTACAGGTTTATCAAGTCAAATTCATTCTTCATTGGGTGTAGGCAATGGTATGGAAATTTTCTTACCTTGTTCTAGGGAGGATTCTGTATCTATTAGGTATTATAGTGCAACACCTTATCAATTAAGATTTATTTATGCGAATGGGAGCAATTAATATGTTTTTAGGTTATCAAGAATTTAATAATGACGAAGTTTCAACTTTGTTTATCAGTCATATTGCTGAAACAAGAGAAGAACTTGAAAATATGCCTTGCGTAAGTTTTGTTAAGATTGAAGAAACAGACAAAGAATATTTCTTGAGAAATGGAAATTACATTTGTGAAGTATCAATTGAAGAACAGAACGAAGCTATTCGGGCAACCCGTGAACAGCTCTATATGCAGACTTCTGATATGATTCGCAATGATTATTTAGAGGCAATGGCAAGAGGATCTGATGATGCTGAAGAACTGAAACAGGCTTGGTTAGAGAGCAAAGACAAAATCAGAGAAGAAAATCCGTATATTTGATTTTTTGTCTAATTTATGATAAAATGTATAGCTAATGAAATCTTTATGAAAGGAGGCTCGCCGTGGGTATTATAATATCTATATGGCGCAGATTTTTTGGTGGGTTTGATTCTAAATATGACATTCTAGAAAAACGTGGCATTCAATGTGCTTTTTTATTGTTTTCAGTATTCTGTTGGGAATTCTTTGCAAAAGGTTTTACTTGGTGGGCTTCCTTATTGATAGCTTTCTTTGTTTATATGTTCTTTTGCAAATCACATTTTTACTACTTTCTTTGTTCAACAGAATCAGATGCATATATAGATGAGCAGGAAAATAAAGGACGCAAACCTTCTATGGATTGGATAGTACGTCCAGTTAATGAGTGTTTGGGATTTGTACCTCGCTCTCGACAGTACTGCTTCATCGGCTTACTTTTGAGGTATACCTTATGGTCAATTCCAATAACCTTTTTTGTTGGTAGCCATTTTCTATTGGTTGGATTGTCTATTGCATTTATTTACAATGCTTGCTTCTGGATAAATCTTCCGCCTTGCAAATTAGCAAGTTCTCCTACGAATTGGGCGGAACTCTTTACTGGAGCAATGGTAGGATACGGATTATTATGAGAAAATATTTGACATCAGTAATGTTAGCTATTTGGCTTTATTTTAAGGTCATTTACATTAATATATTATTAAAGTAAACAAACAAACACGAAAACAACAGGAACAAACATGAACAAAACCCCAGAAACGCCAAAAGAAATGCGTGAATTTCTTAAGACTAAGAATATGGAAAGAATATCTCTCATTATGGAGAAGTCAGGTCTCTCCGAGGAAGAAAAAGAATATTGTTTGCTTAGATATAAAAAGAAGTGGAATCTCACAAAAGTATCAATGCAGAAACACACAAACATTAGTTCCATTAGTCGAAAATGTACTCGTGGCATCAATCAGATGCTAGATTTTGCAAAATTCTGCAAAAATTTTTCAGTAAATTTAGAATTGTTTTAGAAAATCATAGCCTCGTTTTTATGATACATTATAAGTGTAGATGGAAACGAGGTTATAATGAATTTGACAACACACGAAAGAACATCTTACTACAATAATCTTATGATGTGCTGCGTAGATGGCAAGAATATTTTTCAAACTGATTACTTGGGAAACAGAATCGGTAATTTAGGTGTGTCTGCTCAAGCATATCTTGAGCTAAAGGGTATTTGCGATCAATATTATAATAAACTCGTAGAACTAGGTGCAATACCCAAAGAAAAGACACCTGAAGAAATAGCAAAAGAGCAAACAGAGATGATGGGGGCTATGATGCAACAATTAAAATCTCTGCAAGAAGAAATAAGTATTATGAAAGATAACAATAATGTTCGACATCCAAAAGTTACTTCCAATAGCGAGCCAGATATTCTCCCTGACCGGACAATCCCAGTCGAAACTAGGACAGGCTGTCCAAAAGGCTCAAGCTCTAATGGAAAAAAATAATGGAGATGCTTTAGCTGCTTATCGAGAAGCTAATGTTTCCAGTCAATTTATTAACAATTTAATTCAAAAAATGGATACTCCTCAAGCTCAATCGTTGCTAAACATTATGGGGTTAGATAAAAATTCTGCTGCGGCTAATCTTCAAGAATTATCGCAGACAAACAATTCTACATCTCAAGTGCAGGATGTAGATATTGAGAGACTTAAAAATGGTCTCGCTAAACTTTAACGCACTAAACAAAGGATATTATTATGGATAAAGAAAACTTTAGCTGGGGTTGGGTAATATTTATCGTCCTCATCTTATGGTTCTTCATCGGTGGTTCTGGATACAATCGTTTCGGAAACTATGGATGTGGTGACAATGGTTGTAACGTTGTTTCCAACTGCCAAGTGGAACGTCAGGGCTTGATTACTGCCGCTGAAACAAACTTCCGAATCATAGATGAAAACCGTAAGTCTACAGATGCTATTTCTGCTCAGCTTCGTGCTCAGTATGATGCTGCTCAGGGTGAGAAATTGTTCGACTTGAAGATGAATAACCTTGCTCAGCAAAATGCGTTCAACTTGGCTTTGTCTGAGAAAAACGCAACTATAGAAAGAATGACTTTGGCCAACAGCTTGAACGAAAGATTTAACCAGATCGATGCTACCTTGGCTGACATTAATTGTCAGATGTTGAGACGTGCACCTGTATATGGGCTGCAAGTGTCTTGCCCAAGTGAAGCTAACGTAAATGGTTTTGGATTGAATGCCCGCTCTTTCTCCGATTGTGGCTGTGGTTGTTCTGTTCGTAATGGCTTAGTTTAGTCAATACTCTTTACACTTCTCCCCTACTGCTAAGGTGGTGGGGGATGGTGTAAATGAATTTACTCAGATTAAAAATCTTGAAAGGAATATTATTATGTCATGTTGTTGTGATTGTGCTTTGCCTATTACTGTAAGAAGTTCTGCCGTGACAATGGTTGGTGCTGATTTGTATATCACTCTTCCAGGAATCCAGTTCTCAACTCTTACAAATTTGCAGAAACTTAACGTTATCTTGTGTCAGACAATACCATCCACGGCTGGGACTGCTCAGGTATTTTTAAGTGATGGTTTGACAAACGTTCCTGTCAATGTTGTTACAGGAAACTATTTGAGAGCTGATCAGATTAGATGCCGTACTATGTATCGTATGGTATATGGTAATAACCCTGTTCATTTCTCTTTACAGTGTCCAGTTTGTCGCACAAGCTATGTTGCTCCAGTTGTCGCTGCTGCTTCAGCAGTTGAGACTGCGACTGTTCAATCTGCTAAGAAAGCAAATGTATAACGCTTTATTAGATGATTTATCTGATGTCCTTAAGTCTTTAAGCGAGAGAGTTTCTTCAACCTTAAAGACTTCTGAGGATGTCTTAAGGGTTCTAAAAGATGAAGATAATGTATATGGCTGCTGGGGCTTTTCTAGAGTGGGTGATAAGGACACAGGAAGGAAAAGACTTCGCTAACAAAGTTATAAGTAAAGGCTATGAAGCCATAAAAGAGAGTGTAAAAGATGCGGTACCAAAATCAAAACTCTCAACTGGGATTGACGGAGCTGTTCTCCCTAATATCGGATGTAGCCGGAGTGATAAACATATTTCTAAATGTTCAACACAAGGAATCGCAAAAGATATTCAAGGAATTACAACATCAGAACAAAGATTATCTGGAATTAATGATGCAGGAGCTTAAAGACATAAAGGAAATAGTCGGTGAGCGAAAGTGAAAAATTAGGTTGGGTTAGCTTTATAATTTTTGTTTTAGTTATTTTTTTCTCAAAAGACGATGATTGGAGATCTACTTCAAATGTAACATCAGAGATTATACTAACGGAAATCAACTCTAAACTAGATAAAATAATAGGAAAAGACAATGCATAAATTTAAGAAGTTAATGAGAGAGGCTGTCGATAAACATCTCCCAGACAGTAAAATGGAAGAAATTTCTGAAGTTATTGCTGAACATATCGAATCTCTTGATAAAGAGGAAAGACATGAGATGTATTTTGACTTAGACATTATCATTAATGGTGATGAAATCTCAAAAGAAAAAGCCGAACATACAGTCAGTGAATTTGAAGACTACAGAGGGCAGAGAGGTGGTTATTGGACTTATGAGCAAGTCGCCTCGTATCTTCGCTCAAAAGGTCATGATGAATCTAAAGGAGATTACTCTGTTGCTTGTATGTATATTGTTATGAATATGCAATATTCTGATTATGTTCGGTCAATAGAGAAGTTAACAACAGATGCAGCTAAAATAGCAGAAGTTTGCTATTGCATGGCTTGTGACTTCTTAGATGATGTCGATGCGAAGGACCATAAATTAAAACGTTATTTGTACTTCGTTGCAGACTAATCTAGTATGTCCTCAGGAATTGAGGACATATCTTTGGGGTGTTGGCAGAGCGGTTATGCGGCGGACTGCAAATCCGTTAAGGTATGTTCAAATCATACACACCCCTCCATTTTTTTTATTGACGCAACTGTATTTTTGTTGTAATTGTTTTTCTGTAATTAATCATAACTTCTGAATATTTAACCTCTTGTCTTCTGACTTGAGGTTTTTTTGTTGACATATAGTTTTTATTGGGATAATGTATTTATGTTTTCTTGTAATGAGGAAATAAAACATACCTATCTTTCTTTTATTATTTGCCAGTCGTATTTAGCGGCTGGCTTTTTATTTGACTAATCTTCGTTTTTATGTTATATTTTCAATAAGGTGATGATATGACATTGGAAGAAATAAGAAAGAAAGCAGAAGAGATAGAGAAAGCGGTGGAGGAATATAATGGTCGCAAAATCTATCGAGATGAAAAAACAGGAAGATTTGCAGCGAGTCCTTACAAATCAAGCAAGGATGATGGTGCGAATCTAGGTGCTAGAAATACACGCTATGCTGCAATTCCAGTCACCTACTATAATAATGGCAAAATAACAAGGAGGATTCGTTTTGCAAGGACTTAATCTAATTTTAACAGCTCTTGCTGTGCAGTTTTTTTTAATCAGCTACGCCAATGGCTTAGGTGGTATGAATATTCAATATGAATTATATGTTTTGAACGCATACATCATGAGCATGATTATGGGTATCGGATGGTTTCAGTCTGTAGATTACTCACAATCAAAGCTAAAAACTCTAATTTTGTTTGAGATACTGTTTTTCCTAACAGAGATTATTTCTTTTGGTTTGTCTTTTACACCTATTGGAAACAGTTTTAGTGTGGTTAAAGCGTTTGGTCTAACTGCTTGGTTATATTATATTTTGTATCGTTCACTTAAAGCCCCAAAGGCGAAAATAAACGACAAGGACATATTTGCTGTAAGAACAAAGCCTAATGATTTTCAAGGCTTAATTTTAAGTATGATTGGTATTTATCCATTAGGTTCTTATGGTTTGCTTTATAAAAACACATATTATCACTACAGCCATGGGAAAATGGTTAAGAGTGATGTTAAGGCTCTTTTGAAGAACAAAGATAAGTTTGTTGTAATTAAAGCCAAGAAGTACAATTCCCAAACAATAGAAGAAATAGAGAAACTTGTCGGATCGAAGTGGCCTTTCAGGAACAATTGTTTTACCAAAATTCGTCCGTTATTAAAATAAGATAGATATATGGCAGAAAAAAATGGAACCGCAATATATGAGACGTTAGGAGCATTATCTTCTGATGTCAAAAACTTGAATCAACGTTTTATAGAGCTTGCTGGGGCTTTTAACAGAATATCTGATGCGTTGATAGAAATAAAAGAATCGCAGAAAAAGATTGAGCAGCTTGAAAAAAAGATTGAAACTCAAAACAAGGAAAGTAAAGATCAGACAATACTTGTTCTTGAACAGTTTGGTCTTGCATTTGATCATAGAGAAGAGATTCGTAAAGATTTAGCTTTCCTTGAAGAGTTAAGGAATACAAAGAAAAAGTTTATTTCTAGTTTTGTTAGTAAAATCGCTGAATGGATGGCTGTTGGTGCTGTAGCTACTTATGTGGCTCCTAAAATAATGGGGATGTAATAGTGAGTAAATTCGAGAAATGTATTAAATACATTTTAGACGCTGAAGGTGGACTTGTTGATGATCCTAAAGACAGTGGCGGTATAACGAAATATGGTGTATCATTACGAGCCTATAAAAATGCTTATCCAGAAGCCACAAAAGACACTATAAGAAATCTTACTGTTGAACAAGCAAAACAATTCTATGAGACTTTTTATTGGATAGAATCTGGAGCAGAACACTTGCCTCTGCCTGTGGCTCTTTTGGTATTTGATACTGCTGTTAATTGTGGTACTATAGTACCTAAAAGAATGCTTCAGAGAGTTCTAAAGGTTACAGCAGATGGAGTCATTGGTCCGAAAACTTTAGCTGCATTAAATAAAATGGATGTTAATGATATTATCTGTGGGTTTACAGCAGAACGCATTATGTATTACGATGGGTTGTGTACTTCTACTGAAAGTGATACAGCTCAGAAGAAACAAATAAAACTAATCCGCCGAGCTAGATATTTGCGTGGTTGGATTAATAGAACAACCAAAATGCAACTCAATGCAATTTTGATAGGAAAATAATATGGAAAACACAACTTTATACACTGTAATTGCTTTTATTTTGACCGCTATTCTTAGCCTTCCATTCATGAATAAAGCTCTGAAAAGCAAATATGCAAAAGTCGTTGATAAGGCTGTTGAACTCTTGAACGAATGCCGTGTCGCTCTTTCAGACGGAGCATTGTCTGAAGAAGAAGTAAAAGCAATCAAATTGAAAATTGACGAGTTCATCTCTTCTTTCAAAGAATAGCGAGAAATATATTTCTCAAAATACTCTAGAGAGGTGACTTTGAGAAAAGTATCTCTCTTTTTGTTACAGATCGGTAACAAAATTGTTTGTTTTTGAAATTACCTGAGCGGTAAATTTTGTAGAAAATTATCGCTCTTTTTATACAAACTTTCCCGAACGGTAAACATGGTTAAACAGATAATTCAAATAATCGCAGACTTAATAAGGTACTTAGCTGACAGACAACTAATAAAATTAGGATACAATCAAGCTATCAGAGAGTGCCAACAGGAGGAGTTAATCAAAAATGAAAAGATTAAAAACATTAGTGATTATGTTAGCACTCTTGATAGTCATGACATTGAGCGGATGCTCAACATCAAAGTTTCCAACAAATGAGAATGTGTGTGGACTTTTAATTACCAAGGAGATTCTTTATAATTCTCAACAGGAAACTTTGACAATAGGCTTATCTCGTTATATTCTCATCCAGGATATTTATTACAATGAGGTATGTAAATGAGATATAACTACGAGCAACTTAATGACGCTCTTGAAAAATTTGGAACAAAAACAAGGGCGGCTTATGCTCTCGATATGCCTAGAAGGACATTTGGATTTCTTCTCAATAAAGCTAAAAAGCTAGGAGTTGTTGATTATTCTCCGCGGAACGAGGTTGATGAGGAGATTATTCGGGAGAATGTGAAATACAAACGTCAAACACAAAAATACCAAGATACAAATAGAATAGAACGTAAATCGTTCAGAGAGTATGCAAGGGAATACAACTGTATTGAGGATTTGTCAAGAGAAATTATTAAAAAAATTTCTTTAATTGAAAAACCTAAAAATATCAAAAAAAAAACAATGTGATAGCGAATACTTTGGTGTTTTGCATCTTACTGATCTCCACTTTGGCGAGGGTATTGACCTTCCCCATAATAAGTATAATTGGAAAGTAGCAGGCAAAAGACTCAAAAAATATATTGACGAATCGTGTCGTTTCTTCGATTCGTATGGTGTTAAAAAAGTTTTCGTTGCTATGACTGGCGATTTCATTAACAGTTCCAGAAGATTAGATGAGCTATTAACTAATGTAGAAAACTCAGCAAACACTGTAATTGGAGCTTTTGATATTCTTAGACAAGCTCTTGATGATCTTAACGAGAAGTATCAGCTATCTATTGCCGCTTGCTATGGAAACGAATCCAGACTTGATAAAGAGTTTATTATGTCTAAATCTGTTGTTTCTAATAACTTCGATTCTACTTTGTATAAAATGCTTAAAGCATATTACTCTGGCTCTGATGTTAAATTCGTAAAAGAGGGATTAGAGTTTATTGTTTGTTGTAATAGTGTAAATATACTTTTGGTACATGGATACGGATTCGAAAAGAATTTAGAAGCTGCTGTATCAAAACTTCGTGCTAAATATGCAGCCCAAGGCGTAATGATTGATTATGTTCTCTCTGGACACATTCATAGCCCATATATGAATATGTTATGGTCAAGAGGCGGATCACTAAGTGGAGACAATGCTTATTCATTTAATGAATTACAGCTTGTTGGTAGAGCAAGTCAGTCTGCGGTTGTGTTTGGAAAAAACAAAGAACGTAATGGCATCATTTTTGATCTATGCGAGCCAAATTGTGAAGGATATAGCATCTCACCTGAATTGCAAAATAATCGCTCTGATGAGCAAAAAAATGCTGTTGTTTGTGTAGATATGTAGCCGAAAATCTAAAGTGTGACTTTAGTTATTATGAAAATGCTCTTAAAAGTAAATTCCTTTAAGAGCATATTTTTTATTCTGGGAAATCGTTTGGCTCAAGACACTTAATGGCGTCTTCTTTTGGCATATTCATTAAGTCTCTATGATAGGCGTAAACTTCACCTGTTGGCTTCTTTATGTAAATGTCTAAGCCTGTTTTTACTATTTTCAAGAGCGCATCTAAGCACGATCCCAAGTCTTTATGAAATACGCTTCTATATAGCGCAGGAGCAGAGCAAAGTCCTCTTTTACCTTTTTCGAATCTTCCAACGTAAACCTTGTAATAATCATTCATCGTAATATTCTACCTCCCTAATACATAAATCTGGATAACAGTAGGCATCTGCTTTCCAGAATGCAGTCATAGCTGCTTTTTTATGTTTATAAACTTTAGCACCTTCGATACCGATAACAAGTTTATGTCCGTTCCAAAACCAATCTCTTCTTTTGGCTTTAACGACATAATATTTACCATCCATAAATCTTGAAAGGTATGGTTTCTTTTTTCTCATCGGTTGTCGCCAGTACCTTTAATAACACCACGTCTTTTTCTATCCTGGAGTTTAGTGATATTATATCCAATAACTTCCTTTGAATAGAATCCGAGACGATTACCAAATGCTAACAGATTTTCGACAAGAGTCACGTAGTTTTTGTTTTCTAAACAAATTCTTTTTGCTTCCATTAATTGTTTCCAGCAAGTGAAAATGTCCTCATCATCTGGCTGTGCAACATCTTTCAAGTCGAACTCAACTTCACCATTAAACGTATTGATAGCCATAGTCAAATAGTACAGACAATCACCTATCTCACCAATAATATCTTTTGCAAATTTTTCATAGTCATCATCATAGTCGCCACGATAAAAGCGTTTTACTTTTCCAGAAAGTTCACCGAACTCCTCCTCAATTCCGACAAGGATTCGTATCTCCTCATGTCCTTTCCCCCAAGTATCTAAACAACGTTCTAAATATTCGCTATATTTCATTTCCTCTCCGATTTATCAATCTCATAAATTCAACAATTTCTCTCTCTTTCTTTAAGGCAACTGTTGGAAGATATGGGACCTTTAGTTCTTTAGTAAAACCGACTGGCTCATCATTTATTCCTTTGAGTTGTCTATCAAAGAAGTTCTTATTTAGGAATTTGTGGAAACTCTCGCTAATGACAGTAAGATTGTTAAAATCGTTCTGCCCTCCTCCACCAAGAGGTGTTATATGGTGAACAGTCAGACCTTCTGGAAGTCTACCTTTTTTGGCAAGTCTTATCTGTTCTTTGTTAAAGGTTCCATCAAAATATCCTTTGTAAGCACAAAAAGACACAAAAGCCTGTTTGAACTTACCTGAAAAGTTTCTTCTGTTTCGGTGAACAACACTTGGTTGTTCTTTTACAAATGTTATTGTCATCATCCTCATGCAGAAGATACTATCACAATAATTTTAACTACTCGTTAATCTCTCAAATAATATTCTACCATCATATAACGGATGGTGGATAAACCAACTTGTATTAAACCACGTTGATTTTTTACCGTTAAAATCAACACGTTTATCGAAAACAATTACGCCAATACCGTTCTTATACAACTCATGTCTTTTGGCACCTTCTAATGCTGTTAGCGGATATAACATCATCCAAGGCTTGCCAAGAGCGTAAAGTCTATTCATTACGTCTTCTTTCTTAGAGAATGGAGGATTAGATATAATCATATCATAATCATCTGGCTCATATTCAAAGAAGTCTTTTCCTTCCCAAATGTGAGAATTAATTACTTCTATTCCGTTTTCTTCTAGCGTTTTAACGATTTCGCTTTCTTTTGTGTCGAAAGGACACCAAACTGTTTTTACATCTCTTGGAATATATTTAACGACTGGGGCGATGGCTGTTTTAGGAGTGTATAACTCGTTATATTCTCCTCTTTTAGCATAATCAATCAGAGCTTGCTTCATACTTCACCTCATAAGCCTTTTTGCATAAATTAAGAAAATATCTAATATCTATTTTTCTGACTAAGTTTTCAGGAATTGAGTGGACTTCTTCATCATTCATGATGTCATCAATATCATCGCAAGAAAGACCTATTTTCGACCAATAGCACATAAAATTGTTGCTATCTTTGCGTTTTACTACAATATAGAAATCGCCATTTGTTATACATCTTCTTACAGAACCGATCATTATTTAACTCCTACGATAGCATTGATAGCAGCATCGATTCGGTTTAGATACATTTTAGGAACTTTCCTCCAGATTACCACCTCATCATCTTTACATTCTTTCTGAGCAAAGTAAAAGTCGACAAACGTCTGAAATTTATCGGTATGTTTCCAAACAAACCATTTCCTTCTGTATTTATTTTCTTTATACTCTTTGATGTCATTTTTTCTTTTGATAGCCGCCGCTGATTTTATTCTTACTGGCATCTTCTATACTCTCCTCAAAACGCTTAGAAACTTTCTTGAGATAGTGGTATCTTGAGTAGAATTTTTTTGAACACTCATTACAGCAAAATCTTTTCCTATTTGGGGGCAATTCTCCACCACAGAAAGCACATTCTCTTGATAAGACATCTTTTCGCATAGCATGAAATTCTTTTATCTTACTCTGATATTCAGGAACGTTTATTGCACTTCCAAATTCATCAAGATATTTCAAAAAGTTTTCCACATCTGATATTTCTTCACCATACAAATCACACGCACTTTTTACAGCATCTTTTATGGTATTACCCCACCCAAAGAATGATTTTTCAATTCCAAGATATATGGAAAACGTATAGATTGTTCCTTTGGATGTGTGCAGTTTTGTAAATCTGTAATCTGGTTTAATCTCCATATCATCTCCTCACAGAAAACATACATTAAAAAAACTGAAAAAGCAAAAGAAATGGTGATATGTGCACAAGTAGGGTTGTTAACTTGTTTTTAACGTTTTGTTGAATATGATTTCTTCATCAACAACAAGCGAGGAGATTCGTTAGATGGAGAATCTTGCAAGAGATTTTAAGGGAATATGGATACCCAAGGAAATCTATTTATGCAAAGAGCTAAATTGGACCGATAAGATAATACTGCTCGAAATCGACAGCCTTGACAATGAAGATCATTGTTTTGCTGGTAATGAATATTTCGCAGACTTTTTAGGGATTAGTGTTGTTTCAGTATCGAGAAGTATTAATAAGCTGATTAATCTAGGTTTTATCTCAGTAGTTTCTTTTGATGGGAGGATAAGAACACTTCAATCAAACCTTAACTTTAGCTTAACCGATATGATAAGGCAGCCTAAAACAGAACTTAAAGGCAGCCTTAAACTAAATGATAAGGCTAATAATAATATAAATAATAATACCCCCTCTGATATATATAAATATATATCATCTCCCCCAAGGAAGAATAACCCTGTGGATAAAATTAAAATTGATGAGGTTGTAGATTACGAAACTTTATTCCGTTACTGGGAACAAAACAAGCAAGGTAAGAAGTACCGAAGTGATGAATCCCGACAACGGATGTTGAAGAAACTAAAAGAACTCACTAGAAATAATTTCCATCTTGCTAAGAAAGCAATATTGCACTGCATAGACAACAATTACCAAGGCTTTTGCAATGGTAATGAATTGTTCTATAAGCCCTCACAAGAGGATATTCTTGACGAGCAAATAGAAAACAACAAACGAATTGAGGAGATGAAACGTAAGAGAAGAGATGAAGAAAGGAAAAAATCAGAACAGGAAAAGAAACGAACAGAACAAACCAAGAAAAAGAACCTTGCTCTAGTGGAATACATCAAGGGGTGTGGATATCTTGGTATGTTAGACTTGATTAATCACGGAGAAGATGTTTATAAAAAAACATTACAGGATTTCGAAAAACAATACAAGGAGGATGAAAATGTTAGATGAAATATGTGATTTGCTGATGATAAACAAATCGGAAATACTTGGAAGTCGTAGAGACAAAGAGGTTGTACACAAAAAGATCGTCATTTGCCACGTTTTTTCAGCTTTAGGATACAGCACAACTCAAATTGGAAAAATGTTGCATAGAGATCACACAAGTGTTGCCAACTTGCTTAGAAAACCTCGTCCTGATGAGGCTCAAGAAATCTATCGAAATATGAGAGAAAAGTACACTCCAGTTAAGTATAGCTCCCCTAAAAGGTATTTACTTAAACGCATGGCAAGTATCTATTTCGATGATAAAGACGTACTGAAAGAGTTTGACAACAAAGAGATCGACGTAGAAATGCTTGAGGAGTTTATGCGAAAAAAACTCAAGTCAAACAATATCATTTTAAGCCAAGTATGTCGAGTTAGAAAAGTCCCAAACTATGCAAAAAGCAGAATTGAATATGCTGCTAAGCCAATCGGAAAAAAGTATGTAAAAGTATTTACAGATGCAGAGTTGCTAGAAAAAGAGGCTTTCATGGCGACAAAACAAATTGAAGAGTCTAAAGAGGTTGAAAAAGTTGTTGAAAACGTTAAAAACGTATTGAAACATAGAAGCATTTTTGATACGTTTTATCAGCGGAGGTAATTATGAAATTTCGAATAAAGTGTATTCCACCAAAATCAACTGGACAAGCAGGATTGAGAATCCTAAAACGTAAAGATGGAAGCCAATTTGTTGGTAAGTTTTCTAATTCGAAACCCAAGCAAGCACAGAATGACTTGATGACACTTTTGATGCCTTATGCTCCTGATAGACCTCTTGATGGTGCTTTAGAAGTAAAAATTGTTTGGACTTTCCCTTGGAGAAAAAGTGAACCAAAGAAAAACCGCATAACTGGAAAGAAGTTTTGTACAGTTAAGCCGGATTTGGATAATTCAACAAAAATTTTCCAAGATATTCTTATACGTTTAGGATTCTGGACTGATGACGCTATAATATCAATCCTGCACCTAGAGAAATATTGGGGAGATGAACCTGGAATAGATGTGGAAATCACACAATTAACAGGGTGATTTGATTTTTATAATTTTTCGTGATACTAAAAAAACAACAATGGAGACAAAAAATGTTAGAAGATGAATTGAAAAAACCTTTTCCGGTAGAAAAACTTTCTTGGAGAGTAGGAAACAAAAACAAAGATAAGACTAAAGCCAATATGCTTGTTTACATAGATTCTCGTGATGTTCAAGACAGACTTGATGAAGTTTGCGGTATTAATGGCTGGAGCGATTCTTACGAAAATGTTGGTGGAAGATTGGTTTGCACTATTGCAATACATGTTGAAGACGGTTGGACATCTAAAAGTGACGGTGCTGGAGATACCGACATCGAGGGTGAAAAAGGTGGGTTGTCAGATGCATTTAAGCGAGCTGCTGTGAAGTGGGGAATCGGACGTTATCTGTACAATGCAAAGGATTTCAATACATGGGTTTCTTGCAAGGATATGTCGGATTTTGATATTTACAAAAACAACAAAGCACAATTAGACGATATTGCTATGAAAATTTCAAAGACCACAAAGCCAAGTTTCCCTGCAAAGGTAGAAGCATTTCATGACTATATCAAAACTGTTGGCTTAGATGTTCTAGAGTCAGAGAAGTTTACACAACGTTATTCGGCATTATTATCATCTTGTAGCTATGATGTAGGATGTGAACTTGCACAAGCATTACAAGCTCGTATAGATGGACTAAAGAATGCTGGCAATTGATATTGAAACAATCCCCGACCTGTCAATGGTTGACCTTCTCCCGGATGTTAAAGCAGACTCCCGACTAAAAGATCCAGAGAAGGTCGCCAAAGACTTGGAGGAAAAAAAAGCTAAGCAAATAGATAGTATGGCATTAAATCCGATGTTCGCAAAAATCGTGTGCATTGGTATTTATGGTGATGAATACAAATATTGCTTAGCTGGTGATGAGAAGTCTATTATTGAGGATTTTATTAAAATCACAAACAAGAAAAGCATCGTAACTTGGAATGGTAAGGGGTATGATTACGATGTGATTCTTAAGAGAGGCTTACTTTATGATTGTGTTAAGCTGCCTACATTCAAGTGGTTTACAAACAAATACAACAGTGGTTTCCATACGGACCTTATGCAAGAATTTTGCGGAAACAATTATGAAAAGTTAAACACTGTCGCTAGAGTGTATCTTGGTGAACAAAAACACGACATAGATGTTAAAGAAATTCCCTCGCTAATCAAGACTCAGCAAGGATTAGAGAAGGTTAAAGAATACTGTTTGAAAGATGCTGAGTTAACCTATAAATTGGCTAAAAAATTTGGATTTGGAGAATAAAAATGAAGGTTGAGACAAAGGTATGGCTTGAAACTTCTGATGAGTTTTCTGAAGCTATTCAGAACGGAAAAACGGTTTTCAATGTTTCTGGTGATTGCTTTAGAAGAACTGAGAATAACAAGTGGATTATTCTTGAAGATGAAGAGGGAGTAGAGTATATTATCCCTAACGTTGAGTTTGAAAAAGATGTTTATTTCTATGTAGAAGAGGATAAAGTTAATGGCTAGTTTGAATAAAGTCACTTTGATCGGTCGCTTAGGTGGAGATCCAAAAATTGCAATGACAGGAAGCGGTAAAAAGGTAGCTACGCTTAATGTTGCCACATCAGAGGTTTGGAAAGATAAAGATTCCGGGGAACGCAAAGAACGCACGGAATGGTCAACAGTTGTTATCTTTAACCCTAACCTTGCAGCTATTGCTGAAAAATATCTCCATAAAGGATCTAATGTTTATGTAGAAGGTTCTTTGCAAACACGTAAATACACTGATTCCAACAATGTTGAAAGAAGTGTCACTGAAGTTGTTTTGCAAGCATTTGGTGGAAACTTAATTCTTCTAGATTCTAAAGAAGCTAAGGAAAGCAATTCTGATTTTGATAAAGAATGGGAAGAGGCTGGTAAAAAAGCTGAAGCTAAGTACGCTGACGAATGTCTATCCGATGAGATACCTTTCTAGTGGTGAACTATGATTCAAATAAAAGGTTTGTTCGCTTTTTTGCTTATTATAGGGTGGATTATGAATGTGGTTAAATTAACTAACCTAGACTTTGAACCTCCCTATAAAGCAGAATTTTTCAGAATTGCTGGTATATATGTTCCTATTGGCGGATTAATTGGCTGGATTGATATTGGAGAGGAAAATGATCAAGAAAAAACAGGCTTATAGTCGAAAACTTTTTAGTGGTGGTAATAAATATTATCATGCAACAAAAGGGTGGAGAAATTATCCACAAGGTGATAGTTTTGCCAATGGCTACAACTTTTTGATGGCTTTCTTGAAGAGGGCTAATTAATGAAAGTTTCTCATGAGAGGGCGTTTGCTTTATTCGGAGACATTCCCGAGCTGTCAAAGATTAAGGGGAAGGTATATATTAGTTTAATGGATGAAAATTCATATAAAACGAACTCTCAAAACCGTCTCTTTCATGGGTTGCTAGATGTATTTTGGCGTAGTGGTTGTAGCAGTTTCGAATCTTATGAAGATATGCGTGTCCATTACAAACAGATAGCTGGTCTTGTGGAAATAAGCTATCAGAATGATTTACTTCCATTCACTAAAAAATGCCTATTTAAGGCGATAAAACTTCTCCCTATTAGTATTAGTGAATATAACAAGATCATATTGTACCTCAAAGGACAGAAGATGAAAGAGCTTTCCTGGTCGAAAGCAACAAAAGAAAATGCAGTATCTGCAATTGATGCTTTGATTTATGATATGAACGAATCAGGTGTTGTTGTGAGTAAATGTGGTAAAGAGTATGAGAGAATACTTAAAACTCTCGGAATGTATATATGAATTTAGATGCTCTAGTGCAAAAATGGGCTTGTACACAATTATCAATAATCAGTAATCGTCCAGCAGAATGTGCTCATCACTATTTCTCAAGATCACATGAAATAATTCGATACGACATTAGAAATCTCATTCCTCTTACTCTTAAAGAACATACCCTAGTTCATGTTGGAAAAATAATTCTGGAAAATCCTTATGAGGATGAATTAAGACAGCTTTGTAATAAAGGTATAAAACAGTTTCTTCTTGAAAACTCCATAACTAAAAAAGAATGGCTAAAGGAAAGAGAAAATTTCTTCAAAATGCTATTGACAGCTTGTTAGTAAATGATAATATGGAGTCGTTAGGAGGAAATATGACTGATATTAATCAAGTAAAAAAACAAATTGCTTCTTGGGAAGATTTTATCTTTATGCAAGAAAACTCAAACGATTCTTATTACCTATCACAAGCAAGTATAGAACATCGAAGACAATTAGAAGCTTGGAAAGACGAACTTAACAGATTGGAAAACAGCAATGAATATTAAGGACGGATGCTTTGTTATTGCTTGGATTAAAGGCTATGGTGATGTTCCTTATGTTACATACCATGATACCCTATTCGGTTGGTGTGTAACAGGAATAAGCAAAGAAATAACTGACGATGATATTGTCGATTTCCAATACATAAGGAGAAAATAATGAATATTGAAGAATGGCAAAAAACATTAAGCGGAAGAAAATCAGGAAGCGAAATAACTCCGCAAGAAGAGGAACTGTTGAAAGAAGATGGTATTGTTTACATCTATGGATACAGTGACGATTGTGTTGAAATATGTGGTGCTTATGATAATGAGGTGCCAGTTTATGATATTGAAACCCTTGGAAGTAATGGAAATAATTTCACAGCATCAAAAGATGGTAATATTATATATGGAACTGAAATTGATGTCGAATTTTCTGGTGAATGGACATTCCATACAAAATTACCTCATAAAACAGTTACTGTATATGAAGATAATGAAATTTTCTGCACAGGTTTATTAATTTACAAGAAATCAATTGACAAATGTGCTGCATTGAATACAATAAAATCAATTCAAAAAGCATTAACAGTATTAACCGAATATATGGAGGAAAATGATGACTGAAGTTGGTGGAATTGCAGTAGAAAGATTGCGTTCTCTGGTCGAGCGCATTGAGAGAATCAATGATGAGATAAAATCATTGCAAGATGATGTTAAAGATATAAAGGCTGAGGCAAAGGGAGCGGGCTTCGATGTTAAAATTCTCAATATGATTATCAAATTGCGTAAGATGGATGCTGATGATAGAGATGAGCAAGAAACTCTATTAGAGACTTACAGAAGAGCATTAGATATTTAGTAGGAGATAAAGGATATGTTTTCAAAAAAGAAAAAACTGTCCTTTATTTATGATCCTGAAAAAGACACCATAGAATGTGTTGGTGGAGAGGGGTTCCCTATTTTAGCTTTTATCGCTGGGTTGTTACGGATAATGGAGACTAATCCAGCAATACTTTCTTTTTTATGGTATGCAAAAGATACAAAGGATAAAATAAATTGATGGAGACTATTAATGGCTAAATGCAGATGGTGTGGAAAAGATTTAGAGCAGAGAGGTAGTATGTTTTGTTGTGAAGAATGCGAGAAAACATATAATGATAAGTTAGAATACACAAAAGAAAGAATCATTGCTATTGCTGAAGAAAACAATCTTGAACTTAAGAACTTTGATAAGATTGTCAGAGCTAAAATGTTGTTGTTTGGTCAGGATAATACTATGCGATGCCCTTGTTTGGCAGATTCCGAAGAACATTATTGTGGTTCTCCGCGATGCCTTGCTGATGCTAAAGAAGAGCATTGTCATTGCCAATTAATGTGGAAAAAATAATGAACGGAAGAGAAGTATTAGAGAAAGCCATAGAAATATCGAATACTGGTGATAGGCAGCTAAATTATGGCTCTCCGGAAGATTCTTTTAAGAGAATAGCAGACTTCTGGAATCATTATCTAACCAATAAAAGTACAGGACGAGAAGTAACTCCTCAAGATGTTGCAATCATGATGATACTTTTTAAGGTAGCTAGACTGGAAAATTCTCCAAACCATGAAGATTCAATGATCGATATTGCTGGATATGTTTCTTGCTTAGCTAATATAAATAATAACGAAAAATTAAACAATTTTTGCAATAAATTGAAAGGTGCATTGTTCGATGAAACAGCCTAATTCATATCAAATCATACTTAATAAAATAACAGAAGACTTTGAAAAGACATTCACGGAGACAAAGAATGAAAAAGAATCTGATAAAAGCATTAACGACAGATTGCGATGAAATACAACAACGTTGCATTGATAGTCTTGCTGATGATTTTGCTGAAGCACTAGATATAGAAGGATGTTTAGAAAAGGTAGAAATCATCTACGAAAAACAATTATCTGACTTATCAGATGAAACTTTGTGGACAGCTTTAATGGCATCTTCAAGAATAAATCCTGTAATTACAGAGGCTTTGAAGAAATCTGTCAAAATTATGCGACAAAATAGAAAAAATAAATAAACAATGTTAATGTCTTTTTAATCCTTTTGCTGTACACTCTCCATTGTACGCATTGTTTGCGGAGATTACGATACTGTATCTCCGCTTTTTTTAACCTTAAGGAGAATATAATGAGTGATATAGTATTGAAAGATGAGGAAAGACAACCGTGTGAGATTTGGACTCGTGAACTGCCCTGAATGCGTGTCCAGAAAAACACTTACCTAAACGGGGAAACACTCTAGCAGTCAATCCCGTACGAGCAAGGAATCTTCCTTGTGTGTCTAACGACCATCCCGAAAGGGAGTAGACTCAAGCGAGTCGAAACGGTAAGGACTTCTAGCGAAGTTAAGATATGGTCTTATCTTACTGGCGACAGTAAGCAGTTCATAAGAGAACGCACAGTGTTTTAGCAAAATATTGTGGAAAATCAATAGGTTATGGGGTACCACCGCCCAGTATCAGAATATAATATTGGCAAGAAATCAGAGTTCTATTCAAGAGTATATTTCAAAGAAAGCAAGGCTGTTGATAGAATGAATAAAGAAGATTGTATGTGTCTTGCAGCGGAATAAAATAAGAAAGCTCGTATGTTTACGGGCTTTTGCTTTATTTGACAAAAAAGCCAAAATATGATACCTTAAAGCAAAGTAATTTTCATGCAAAAGGTTATAAAATATGGCGAATTTATATCGTGGTGATGATACTGCGGCGTTCGGAGGGAATTTTCTAAAAGTAAACTTAATTGGCTCAGTAGATAGTATTATTACAAAAGCAGAATGGGGTTGCGGATCTGTTGTAAAAGTGTTTGAAGATCCAGAATTTCCGCTTACAATTAATTTGACATCTGAAGAGACAGCACAACTTAAGTCTCAAAATACTTGCTATCTTGTTTTATATGATGAAAATGGATTAAGAAAAACTTGTGAAGGTAGCTTAACATTTTCTGCTATGGCAAGGAGAGTATAATGAGTGATTTTGTAGCTGATTTCCAATTTGAAAAGACCACCCCTATCCAAGCAACCTTTACTATGGTGAAAGAAGGTGGCGGCGTTTCTTCGCATAATGAGTTGTCTGGAAGAGATGTTGGTAATCAACATCCTATTTCTTCAATAACGGGGCTTCAAGAGGTATTAGACGGATTAGAAAATGATGAAAGTGAACTTGGTGATCAAGTACAAAGTTTGCAAGCAGATGTAAACATCTTAAAACAACAAAGCATTCCAAGCAAGACAAGCGATCTTGAAAACGACTCTGGGTTTATTTCTTCACAAGAGACAGAGACACAGATTTTATCTGGTGCTTTGGAAGTGAAAAATCAAATAGATATTGAAGGAAATGTTGGACATTCGTTTCAGGTTAGTGTTACAGATACGGGGACACAGATAACAAGTTCTGAAACGCTTAGCATTTATGGAAATGTTCATGTCAATAATCCTGTCATTACTTCTGATACAACTTCTTTTGCTGAAGCTGGATCAAATTCTTTTGTTAGAAAAGAACAGATTGTCCAAGCAATTTCTGGTTCTGGAGGAACCTCTGATTATACATCTTTGTCAAATAAGCCTTCTATTGCCAATATTACATTAGAAGGAAACAAGACGCTGGAAGACCTTGGCATTCAACCAGTAGGAAGTTATGCAACTGAAGCTGATATAGCAACACATAATTTAAGCGAACAAGCACACAATGATATAAGAAATTCTATTAAAAGTGTTGCAGATGATGTTGCTTCGAAGGCTGATTCTACAACCGTTAGTGATATTCAGACTACATTAGCAGAGGCTGTTGAAGATATTGAGTTTCTGCAAAATGATATGGCTGTATTTATAGATGTTTCAAAAGATTCCGCATTAAAGTCTAAAGATAATGAATTTACTGGAAATAATACTTTTAAAGGTAATATTATATTAGATAAAAATCAAGCAATATTGTCCAATGGCGCTGTAATAAAGGATGGAACTGATGGAAAGAATATATTAAATCTTTTAGAAGTTGATAGTAATACACAACAATTATATCTGGGAAATGACAAAGTATGGATTAAGGGTCCAGATGATATTTTACTTGAAGGTGGTATCATTAACACTAAGAGACTTGAAGAAGATGGTTCTTGGAAAAGTTATACTAATATAGATACTGGAAACCTTGTAGATAATCTTCCCTCTAATTTAATATCAGCAGGTCAATTTAACATAGAACTTGCTAAAAAAGCAAATACTTCAGATGTATATACTAAAACAGAGGTTGATGCAAAGGTGTCCTCAGTTTATAAGTTCAAGGGTTCTGTTGCTAATTATGAAGCATTACCAACAACTGACCTTGTTGTTGGAGATACTTATAATATTGAAGATACTGGTGCTAATTATGCTTGGACTGGTATGTTTTGGGATAAATTATCAGAAACAATTGATTTATCAAATTATGTAGCACTCGACAATGATCAAACAATTTCTGGGACTAAATCATTTACTAATACTATAAAAACTAAACAAGGATTAGATACATTTGGCGATGAAAATATTATTAGTACTGATGGAAATTCAGGTGTTAACATTTCAGTAGGAAATGCAAACACTCAAAACGTTAAATTTATAGGTAGTGTTATAAAACATATCTACAATAGTAATGACTATGAAGTATTAGACACTAGAAATATGAGCGAGTTACTTCCTATAGCGTCTACTTCTTTTAGAGGTCTTGTTCGACCAGATGGCTCTACAATTACAGTAAACTCTGATGGTGTAATATCTAGTATAGGTTATATGTCTGATGAAAAATATGGTATCCAAGCTGACTATTCATTACATTACGGTATTCTTGAGTGTCCAAATGGTTTAATTCATTATAGTATCAATAATAAAGAAATTGAAATCCAGCCAGGTATTGTATTTAGGTGCGCTGGTAATGGTGTCAAAACGATGATCGCTTCAGCAACAAAATATAGCGTAGGAAATACTGGCGATATAACACTATTTTTTGTTCGGACAGAGTCTTCAGGTGGAACTATTCAAATCAGTTTTTTGGAGGCCAAAGATGTTTATTATTCTGAGGTAGAACCAGATGACGGAGCTGATTCTTATTTGGCTTGGTGGCAGCCTTCTAGAGGTATGTGGCAATTTAAGTCTGTTGATACAGGAAATGTATGGAGAACTGCTGTCGCTACTCCTTTGGCTGATATTAAAGCTGGTGAGATTGGTATTACTAGTATTAGTTATGCTGGATATCGCATTTTTGATGATGATGTTTTTGCGCAAATGAGTGATATTGAGAATATTCATGAATCGATAACTGATTTGAGAGACGATGTAAATGAATTATTAAATGCTCCAGAGAATGATGATGTTCCAATTAATTTAATTACGGATTTATCTTCTTTGGAGACTAACAAAGCTTATCGAATTATTTCCGGTGAGGATTTAGTTGTCTCTTATCCGGAAGTAGATGCATCTATATCAAATACAATTCTTATCCAAGCGCAATTTACCGCGGATATTTCTATCGACTGGGGTGATGATGTTTATTTCTATTATAAGAAAGTTCCGACAATTGCGGTGGGTAATTATGACATTGCCTTGGTCTATAACGCCAATATAGGTAAATGGTGTGTATCTGTTGTGGAGGTCGGCGTTGAATAGATTTAACCGTTTGGTAAGCACTTATAAACAGCAGATTATTCCAAAGAAAAAGATAGAGGGTTTTTTCTTCGATGAAAAAGCAAGTATCTCTCTTCAAAAAATTATATATTCTGATTATTACAAGAAATATTATGGGATAACATATGGGGGGGCATATAAGAATGCTTCTGTATATACTTCAGAAGATTTAATTAATTGGAATGATCCCGTAACAATTACAGGATTCACTCCGACAGGGAATCAGTATTTCACAAGTGTTGATGGAGATATCCTCTGTAAAGAGAATAAGATACTTATTCCGGGATATATAATTAATGGAGGAACTTCTAATTATTATCCTTTTGGATTATCTGAAGATGGTGAAAATTTTGCACTAAAGAAGAGTACCTTAACCGCGGGGATAAAAGAGCCTAAAATATATTCCAATGATTTAGTTTTAGGATGGTATGGTACGGGACTTTATCAATTATTTGACGATTTATATGGTGTTTATTCAAAATATTTAACTTCTCATTCTGGAAATATTTATTGTTATGATGAAAAACACGACAGAGTATTCTCTAGAAGTAGTTCATATCTTTATGTAACAAATAAAGACGGAACATATAAAAGTATAATCGGATTTAGCACTATACTTGCAGTATATGTATTTGATGATAAGGTATTAGTTCTTAATAATGTTAGTGGGGTTGCTAATCTTTGGGTAAGCCCAAATGAAACATCTCTAACTTTTACTAAAGTTTTTGGTTTTGAAGCTAGCGTTAGTTTTAATTGGTATCCCAAAATAATACAAGCAGAAAATAAATTTATAGCTTATGCCCAAGATAGGGATGCAAATCAAAGTCTGCTTTTATGGTCTTCCGATGATTTAGTAAATTGGAAAAAAGAAGATATTGGTTCAATTAAAGTAAGTAAGCCATATATGATTTGTACAAATGGTAAATTGATACTGCTTGGGCTTGGAAAACTTTATTCAATGGATGTTTAGGGAAAATAAAAATGTTTTATAAATATATTGATGAAAACAGAATTGTATATTGTCCTAAAAATGGGAAGTTATCTGATGGAAGGTATATTTCTAACTTGTGGAAGTATCTGGCTGATAATGAGAGTATTCGTATTTGTGAGGGGTATTATGAACTCGTTAGCGGAGAAATACCTGAGATTGAAGAAGGGCAAGAGTTAAAGGTTTCTTACAAAATCATTGATGGAAAAATAAGGGAATTTTATGAAATCATTTCTGATGAGGAGGAGGAATGACGGAACCGTATTATAGTGCGCTTCATTATGCGGCAAAAGCTGAAAAAAGCGCTCTGCAAGCAAAAGAATATCGAGATAAGGTTGAGGATCTTTCAACAAAAGCCCAAAATGCCGCCACCTCAGCCACGACTAATGCGGAAATGGTAACTAACGCAGTCTCTGAGGCTATTGAGGCGAGAGATAGAGCCGAAAAAGCCGCGGCAACTTCTGAAAATGCCATAACAACAACTTTGGAAAACGCCAATGCTGCCTTCCAATCAGCCGGGGCAGCCGCAACGTCCGAAACGAATGCAGCGGCAAGTGCGAGTTCAGCTTCAGCCTCGGAACAAGCTTGTCAAGCTGTTTTAGACAGGGTTGGAACTGTTATTAAAATTAAAGGCCGTGTTGAGACGGTTGATGATTTGCCGATTAACGGAAATATTGATGGTGATGCATATTTAGTTGGATCTGAAGGACAAGAAAGCTATCCAGAATATTATTGGTTTCACGACCATTGGGAATTTTTGGGAACAACAGAAGCAAAAGTTGCTTGGGGAGCTATTCAAGGGAACATTAACGATCAAGAAGATTTGATTAATACTATTAATGAAATTATTGAAAATAAGTTTCAAGTTGTTGTCTCTCTTCCTTCAACGCCGGATGCTGATACATTCTATTTTATTCCGGAGGCTTAAATGAGCGTTTTTTTCGGAAGTCAGAATATTTCTGAAATCTATAAAGGAAATACGGCTATCTCAGAGATTTATCACGGAAACACTTTAGTTTGGAGCGCAAAACAGACATTTGATGCTGTTCGTTTTGATTATACCGGTGCCGTTCAGACTTGGGTCGTGCCTAAAGGCATAAAGAAAATTGCGGTGGATTGCGTAGGGGCGATGGGAAGTCAGACAACTTCGCGTTCCACACCCGGTTTCGGCGGAAGGGTACAATGCACAATAAATGTAATTTCGGGAAGTGTTCTTTATATTTATGTTGGACAAGCTGGTGCCATATCAGGCGCTTCTAATGCGTTTAACGGTGGCGGTAAAGGTGCTCATGTAAATAATGCAAGTATTGGTGCAAATGGTGGCGGTGCATCTGATATTAGAATAGGCGGAACAGCCTTAACTGATAGAAAAATTGTTGCCGGTGGCGGCGGTGGTGCATATAGTGCTAACACATCCCTCAAAGGAGGAAACGGTGGCGGACTAATTGGTGCAGCAGGAGGATCTATTGGCAGTGTATCTGGTGGGGGTGGTGGTACGCAAAATGATGGGGGGGCTGCTGGAACCGGAAACTTTGGTGGAGGCACAAAGGGTTCCTTAGGTCAAGGCGGAGATGGCAAATATGACCAAGGATATTATTTTGGAAACGGCGGTGGTGGAGGTTACTATGGAGGTGGTAGTAGTGGCGTTAATTTTAGCTCCGCGGTTCAGGAAGGCGGCGGCGGTGGAGGATCGTCATATACAGATGCCTCGTTATGTTCGGATGTCGTCCATACTCAAGGATATAATTCATCCGGAAACGGTTGGATAATTATTTCACCTACAGATTAATCTATCTTCCTTTTACTGTCCACTTAAAAATTTTACCAAATCGACAACGAAGAGCTACTTGTTTTGTAGACATACTACTTACATACCACGCATAATCCCAAGATCCTCCCATTGGCGATAGATCGATCGTATAATTGTTTTCAGGCATTGATGTAACTAAATTCACAGTTACATCGCCGTAGCTTGTTCCTTCATTAATATATCCACCCTGTTCTATCCATCCACTTTTATACTTTCTATACCATTGTGTACCATTTTGATGATACTCTATCACATAGTCATTAATAGTATTGATTGTACTATCCATAATGTCTATTATGCGAAATAGGTTACATGTAGAAAATGTGAAAAACAGTTTGATTTTCGTCCCAAAAATGTGTTGACATTAATGATAAGATGTGGTAATAATACACCAACAGACTGGGAACGCTTAACCTTTCGAGTGGTGCGACCACGGCTTAATTGCGGAGAGTGAATGCGAATCACCTAACCTGAATTGACAGGTTAACTATAGTTAATATCGTACGTAAACCTATAGTTCCAGTAGGATTCCGGATACGAGTGAGGGTTAGAATCACACCTGTTTTGGAGACAGGATGGACTTGGGGCGGCGCCAAGGTATCCGACCATATTGTGAAGTAGAGCAGTTGGTCAGCTCGCAAGGTTCATGCCCTTGAGGTCGCAGGTTCGAATCCTGCCTTCGCACCCAATATAAACCTCAGATTGTTATATACACTATGACACTGAGGTATTTTTTTATCTAAATTTACTTGACATTACCTTTGCATAGAATAGAATATCTTGCGGAGGAATGGATGATAAGCAATAAACAGAAAATAAAGTTAAGAGAAAAGATATTAAAGTCACAAAACTTTAGGTGTGCATATTGTGGTAAGAAATTATCACATGGTAAAGCAACTTTAGATCACATAATCCCTCAAGACTTAGGCGGAATTACAACAGAAGATAATCTTGTCGTTTGCTGTTTTGAGTGTAATTTGCGAAAAGGAAACTTACCCCTATGGTATTGCTTAGATGTAATTCGAGTAAATGTATGTATTGAAAAGATATTGCCTATTGTTTGTAGGTTTACTAGAAAGCTATCTTTGCTAAATTTCCTGATTCGTTTGAAAAGATATGATGTCATGATTAGGCTACTATTATGTTCTATAAGGATACATCATTACGAAAAATATCACAGGCTATTCCACTGTAAAACAAAAGGGATAAAAGAGTACAAACGGTGTATTTTTTGTGGTAAAAAAGTTATTGACAAATAATTTCTTGTTGATATTATTTAATAGTTAATTTTAATGGAGGAAAAAATGAGAGATTTCATTATAAAATATAGAAAGAAACACGGATTAAGCATTGTTGGGATGGCTAAACTTATTGGTGTTAGTCAAACGTGCTATTATGGATATGAAGTTCTAGGAAGAAAACCGAATAAGAACTCTAAACTATTGTTTAGCAAATTTTATGAAGAAAATAACAAAGTAGAAAATCCTAAGGTAGAGGTAAAATTGCAAAGAAAAACTGAAAAAGTTAGAATCGAAAGCGTGGAGGAATTAATTTCTTCTTTAAATGATGGGAAAGATGTTTTTTCTGAACGCGGTTATATATACAAGAAAATTGACGGATTTATTGTAAAATATTCAGGGAATCTTCCAGTATTTGTAAGTTCTGCATTAGATTTGTCCGATAAATATTATATTGAGGATGTTATTCCTTTGTCACTTAAAATAGGATATAAGTATATCAACGAAGATGGACAAACTGTTCATATTTTTTCGGAAGATGAAAACGGATTTTTAGGAGTGATTGAAGGATGTTCTTCAATTTTGCACTATACATCTGCTGGTAAAAGCGATTTATCATCAGACTTGATTGAGGAGGCATAATGAGAACGTTATTTTTATTACGTGGTGCTCCGGGAAGTGGTAAGTCATCTTGGATTAAGCAATCTGGATTAGAGCCATATACTTTATCTGCTGATAACATTAGATTAATGTTTCAGTCTCCAGTTATGGATTTAGATGGTAACCTAACGATTTCTCAAAAGAACGATAATCAAACATGGAAAACGCTTATGGAGCTTCTTACGCTTAGAATGTCAAGAGGTGAGTTTTGTATTGTCGATGCAACTCATTATAAATCAGAACTCATTGCGAGATACAAAAATCTTGTAAGCAAATATCGTTATCGTTCTTATGTGGTTGACTTCACAAAAGTTCCATTAGATACAGCTTTAGAGCGTAATAGGTTGAGGGAATCTTATAAATTTGTTCCTGAAGAAGCAATAAGAAAGATGTATGCTATATTTGAAAGTGAAAGTGGCAAAGGAGAAGTTATCTCAGGATTTGATGTTATATCTCCAGAACAGGCTATTGAGATGACTAAAAAAGACCTTAAATTTGACTTCAATAAATACAAAAAGATTGTTGTCTTTGGCGATATTCATGGTTGCTTTGAACCTTTAAGAACTTATTTTGAGGCGAATCCAATTAAAGATGATAATTGCTATATTTTTGTTGGAGATTATATTGACAGAGGTATTCAGAATAGAGAAGTTCTAGAATTTCTGTGTTCAATTAAAGACAGAAAAAATGTATTGTTATTAACTGGCAATCACGATCCAAGAATTGCTAAATACACTCAAGAAGGGTATACAAAGCAGAGGTTAGCCGATTATCTTGATGCTAAAATGTATCAGAACTTACTTGATTACGTTACATCACCTTGCGCCTTTTCTCGTACAATAAAGGGAATGGTAAAATCTTTATTTGAATTTTCTCCAAGAGGATATAAAACTGTTTTTAATGATATTGTTCGCAAAAAAATTGTTGGAATCGCTAAGTATAATAAAGTTAAGATTGTAGAACCTTATTCTCCAGAGTTTATCAACAGTACAATTCCTCAAATTGAGAATATGGATAAAAAAGAATTAAGCCGTTTAGCTCAAAGATTTGCTCAATTTGCATATTTTGAGTTTAATGGTAAAGTTTATCTTATTACTCATGGTGGACTTCCTAATATCCCTACAATTTTTACTGCTACAGAGGAGTTTATTAAGGGCGTAGGTAAATATGAGGACACAGAGGAAGTTTACACTGCATGGCTTAAAAATACACCAGAAAACTATATCCAAATCCATGGGCATCGAAACGTATTCAAGTATCCTACTAAGGTAAACAAACGAATTTATAATCTTTGTTCTAGTGTTGAATATGGAGATGATTTGCGTGCTGTTGAAATTACAAAGCGTGGAATTTCTGTATTATCTATTCCTAATCCAATACACGCAGAAAAGCCTGAAGTAACAATTAAAAAGTCAAAAGTCATCACAAAGACAAAGAATGAATTAATTCAAGAGTTAAATGCTGATAAATTCGTTGATAAGAAGGTTCTGGAAGATGATGTTATTTCATATAACTTTAGTCGTAAGGCTTTTGAAAGAGGAATCTGGAATCGCATTACTGTAAGAGCTAGAGGTTTGTTTATCGATTCTCTGACAGATGATGTGGTAGCACGTGGCTTTTCTAAGTTTTTTAACCTAAATGAGGTAGAAGAAACTGATACAAAAACATTATCTCATACATTAACATACCCCTTAATTGGTTATAAAAAGGAAAATGGATTCCTTGGACTAGTTGGATGGCATAAACGTCTTAATAAGCCGTTTATCGCATCTAAATCGACAAATGTTGGGGAGTATGCTGATATGGTTAGAGAACAGTTTAATAAACTAAATAATAAAGACGTAATCCTAGCCTTTGCCAAAAAGAATAATGTAACATTTATTTTTGAGGTTATTGATAAAAGAGACCCACACATCATTAAGTACAATGAAAATAAAATAGTTTTGTTAGATATTGTTTATAATGACTTAGAGGACAAGTTCTTTGATTATGATTCTATGTGTTATGTGGCTAAAAGTTATGGAATCGAATATAAACAAAAGGAACTCGAATTTAATGATTGGGAATCGTTCTATAAGTTCAAAAAGAAACAGGACGAATCTTATGATTGCAAACATGAAGGCTGGGTGTTTGTGGATGCATCAGGATTCATGTTCAAGTATAAATCAAGATTCTATAAGTTCTGGAAAATGATGCGTTCTGTAAAGGATTCTCTATCAGTAGGACGAAATGTCAAAAAGATATTCTCTTCAGAATATGAGGTTAAGGTATATAATCTTATGAAGAAAAAATCACCAGAAAAACTAGCATCCATGTCGATAATTGATATTGAAGATGAATTTTATAAAAACATCAAAAATAATTATTGACAATAATATTAATATATAATACTCTCTCTTTTGTAGAGAGTATTTTTTTAGGAGGAAATAATGAGTAACTTCAAATTAAGAGAAGATTTATCAATAGAGTTTTATGGACGAAAACTTTTCAGAATTGAGTGCGTTAAAGAAGTTGTGTCTAAAGGTATAGAAATTGGAGAATTGGGAGGATATGTAGAAAAAGACGCTAATGTGTCTGGTAACGCTTGGGTGTATGGTGACGCTATGGTGTATGGTGACGCTAGGGTGTCTGGTAACGCTAGGGTGTCTGGTAACGCTAGGGTGTCTGGTAACGCTGAGGTGTCT
>JAMPAW010000059.1 GCA_023666975.1 Clostridium sp. | reverse complement strand
ATTCTCCGAAAAGAGGGATTCATCTGAACGCAGGTGAAACATATAAACTGAAGGTCACCGTGAGGCCTTTGGGGAAAATCAAATATGCTTCCAATAACAGGAAAGTGGCCAAAGTAACAAAAGACGGGAAAATAAAGACACTCAAAGCGGGTAAGGCGACAATCACGGTAACGGCTAATGGCATGAAGAAGAAGGTGAAGGTGGTAGTTGAGTGAGATGGGACAAGGAAAGAGTTGTGAGTAAAACGATCCCAAACTCTGGAGATTTGGTAGTTGTTCTTTTTTTGTTATTATGGTAAGATACATATATTGGTTATAATAATCAAAGAACAAATTAATAGATTTATAGGAACTCTGGTAAAGATGGTTCTGGTATTTATAGTTGCAGAATAGTTTTATAGGAGAAGAGGAAGGAAAAGCCATGTATATGAATGAAATTCTATTTGCTGATAAGTTTTTAGCAAAATTAAAAGTAATGGGCAAAAACAGCATACCATTTAAAACGAGGGATTATAAAAATGGTATACAGGCAATGAAAATATATTTCTTTGAACACGAAGACGAGTTGGATGAAGGCCTGTCCGATATTGGCATGATTTTTCTGAATGGAGGGCAAAGAGATTTTGCGGATGCAATTATGCAGGCTAATGGTGACCGGATTTCCTTGAAAAATCCTAATTTAGAGGTCGCAACAATACAGATGGAACCGGAACGGGTCAAAATGGTTTTAGAGGATGAGGAATTAGGTATATCTGATATGTTTATTACAGAGATTACAAAAGTATTTTGTGATGCTGCACATATATAGAATATATGTGTATTAGGAGAAGGTTATGAAGGTACAGGAGTTGTTGCAAAATGAGGAGATACAGGTTATCCAAAAGGAAGTGGATCATTTCTCGGAAATAATGCTGACATCGTATATTGAAAATCTAGGTGAGGATTTTTTGAAAAATGAGCCGAAAGAAATATTTGATTCGATTTGGGGGCCGGTTGAATTTAATGTAGGGGAAATCGTACTGCTGGATAGTCCTCTGATTCAGAGGCTAAGAAAAATTAAACAGTTGGGGTTAGCCAGTTACGTATATTGCAATGCAGATTATTCAAGATTCTCTCATACAATAGGCGCTTTTTATTTGTCTAATGAAATGGCGAGGATTATAGAAAAACAATTGGATAAAAGACCGGGTAAATATGATTTTGTCCAAATTGTAAGATTAGCTGCGCTCTTTCATGATGCAGGGCATATGTATTTCAGCCATGCTTCTGAAAAGTTTTTTACCGAATATGAGCAGGGAAAACGATATAAAGAGGTAAAGTCTGCGTTGACAGAGTTTAGTAAAGCGATTGATGACAATGTCTCGTTGCATGAGTTGATAAGTATAATGATCGTAAATTCTCCTGGTGTAGGAAAATTACTGAAAAAAGTTGCACCTGCACTAGATGGCATAAAGATAAATACGCAGGAAGATATAACGGAAATAACAGAGTATATTTCCTGTCTCATATTAGGGCAGGCAAATAATGAGGAGATATTACCATTTTTTCAGATAATTAATGGGCCGGTGGATGCTGACAAATGTGATTACTTAAAGAGGGACTCGCATGCGACGAATGTGCCTGTGGCTGTGGATATTTTTAGATTGATACATAAATTAGGAATAGAAAAAGGGGAATTGCCGGAAAAATTACATAATACAAAATTATGGGAAGAAGAACGGAATGGGGATTTTTACTATCCGATTATAAAGTCATCTGCAATTGAAGCACTAAATCAATTATTAATGGCACGATCGATAATGTATAATAGTGTATATTATCATCAAAAAGTACGTACAGCAGAAACGATGTTTAGAAAAGTTTTAGAAGGATTGGATAAGCTGAGAGTGTCTGGTGTAGTCAATTTTTCAGATATATTATTGACGACAGATGATGCATTTGGCTATAATTGTGTTGACGTTTTTTCTGGTATTTCGGATGTAAATAAGGCAGATTTAAAGAGGGAAACCGATAAGCTTGATAAAATTAATTTCAGGTTTTTAATGAAACGCTCGGGTTCCATAGAAAAAAATCTTGTTACACAGCTTGATGACAAATTAGGCTATGAATTTGAAAAAGATTTTTTTATGCTACATAGACTTAAAAGCATTCAGATGATAGAAAGAGAGTCCTTAGCCCAATATGAGAGAATTTGTGGGATATTGGGTAAAGAAAATACAAAGAATGCAGATTTTATGATAATGGAATTTCCTAAAGTGTCAGTAGGAGATTCAATTCCAGATGCGACAATTAGTTATGGAAATGGAGAGGTAAAAGCCGCTTCGCAAATTTTTCAAGCTGGTACATGGATAGAGAGCAAAGAGAGTAGAAATAAAGAGCAGTATTTGGTAACGGATTGTAATAATAGGGTTTTGGCTTTCTTTGCACTGCAAAAAGCATTATACAAAAAATATAAAATAGTGTTAGGAGATAAGGCGGCTATATGTTCAAAAGTTCCTATGAAAGAACTGAAAAAACAAAAAAGGGAATTGTTATATAAAGGGTTTTATGATGATGCTTTGATGCTGGTGAAGGATATTCTCCTGGCAGATTGTTCAAGTGAGATTAAAGATGTCTATAAAAAGTATCAGACGTTTGAAGGTGCACAAGGGGGAGAAATAACAGAGGAAAAAATATATTCCTTTTTGACACAGTTTCTTAGAATAGAAATGGATATGGAAAAGTGTAAAAAATTAATTTGTGGCATCTTGAAGATTTTAAAAAATGGTATTTATATTAACCGGAAATGTTTTGTACAGGGAATAGAAGATATTTTTAAGGATACAGAAAAAGTGTATTTGTGTCCTTTGGGAGGGAAAAAAGATAGTGCCTTCCATATGTTATATTATTTTAATGACATTCCTGGCGATAAATTTGAAATTTATGATTCTTTACAGGATGCAATAAAAAGAAGTGCGACAGGTGATACTGTGGTGCTGTTTGATGATGGAGCATACTCAGGTATGCAGGTCAGTTCAATTTTTCAGGAATATATGGGTGTTCCCAGAGAACAACGCTTGACAGATGAATCACATGTTAAGCCGTTAAGTCCAAGAGAAATAGAAAAGTTGAAAAAGCGTCAGATTAGTATAGCATACATATGCTTCAATGATGATAATCGTGATTTCATAAATAGAAATGCTGCTGAATTTGGAATGCCTTTGAAAAATATTCGTTATGTTAACAATATGCAAGTCAAAATATTTGACACTGAGAATTCTATTTTTGAGGATGAGGATGAAAGGACTATCGTAAAAGAGGCATTAGACTATGTCGGTTTCCAAATATTAAGTTCTGTGAAAAAAGCAGGTGAATTATATAAGGAAAATTGGTCGTTAGAAAGGGTGAAGGAATCAACCCTCGGTTATAGTGATGCGCAACAGATGGTTGTGTTGCAGTCTAGTGTTCCAACATATACGATTACAGCATTTTGGTGCGAGGGTGGTAAAGTGGATGGTATGAATTGGATTCCCTTGTTTTCAAGGACAAAGAAGTAGCAATTTTGGGTATGCGGATATTGAAAAATTATTATCTAATTTACTTAAACTCAAGCAAATATAGTTAGTGTAGAAACAGAATATCTGCAGATACTTTTATGTATGATATGGATATAATTGAAAAAATTACAGAATTGGCAAGATATTTTCGTTGTGGAGAGGCTGTATAGCCAGAAAAGCCATTGATTGTAAGAAGATGGAGCAGAGTATATATAATCAGGTGGAAAAACAGCGGTTGGAAATTATAAACAGATGAAAGAAAATAAACAAACCGATGGCGGTAACTATTATAATACAATAGGCCTTCGTTAGTATGGATGTTTTATAAGGGCGTTGTGTGAAAGTATTAATATGGGAAGGACTACTTATACAGAAGCATATCGTTTAACTTATAGATTCGTAATATCAAGTACGATTATGACAATAACTGATTAACAAATGTTTAACCTGTGGAAACAGTAAATAGTGACTATGACAATATAATAATAGGAGGGCTTATTATGTATAACTACCCTTTTCCTAATAAAGACAACTATTTTGACCCGATTGAAATTTTGGCTGCTGAGCATTCTATGGGAAATTCTTTGTATGGCTATTTGAAATTAAAAGTCCATCCTTTACTAAAATCGGAGAGTATAAAAAATATAAATATTATAGGATACTTTAATCGTAACAACAATATATCATCTATCGAAAAGGGAAATAAATTATTTAATTACATGAGACCAACGGTTACTCTTGATGGGAAAAATGCAGAATTGGATTGTTTTCCTGGTATAGATTATATTTTTCATTTTAGTAATATTATCAAATCATATATGTGTATGTACAATAAAAACATAAGTATTCGCAGTCAGCTACCTACAGAAATAGAATGCTGGCAGGCATTAGAAGATTCTACTCTTAAAAATATCCCCCGTGTTGATACTGTTATTATGGGTTATGTCGAAGGCCTTGAATTTCTTTCTGAAGATAAATGCTGGCAGGGGAATGGGAATTTTCTGTACAAATCAATAAGAATTAAATCAGGGAAAGCGATACTTTTAGGATGTAAACATACTTTTTGGGGAGAAATAGCAGGGCGTATAGTTACATATTTATCAGAGTTAGGAATAAAAAGAATAATATATTCTGGTAAACTTGGTACGCTTGTTGATGAATTTACTCCAAATGAGGTGATTGCGACTGGGAACAGTAGTATACTACCAAATGGCGAAATAATTAGATGGAATAATGTTTTTGATGATATAACTTGCAATAAAGTGAAGCGGGGGATACATATAACGGTTCCGTCAGTATTGCAAGAAACCAATGAATGGGTTTCGAAAAATAAATCTAAGGTATCATTTATTGATCCAGAAATAGGTCATATGGCATATGCGGCGCAAAAAGCAGGAGTAGAATATTCATATTTACACATTGTTTCAGATAATCTTGCTGTTAAGTATCCCTATGATTTATCCAATGAACGAAGGACCGAGGTGTTAAGAAATCGTGTAGCTTTGTTATCCATAATTGGAAATGCAATAATGGGTATATAAAGATTCGCTTGCATTATGTTCTTGTTTGCACAGTCACCGTGAATGATGAGAATACAAAAGTCTTGGTGTCTATGCTTATCCTTTCGGTATACCGAAGGCAGCGTTAGAGACAACCTTGGAGAGTTTTTTTCTATCCAGCAACAGGCGGTACTTTAGCTGCGGGAAGTACATTATCAGCATTGGTGAATGGAACGGATAAACTGGAACTTTGCTACTCGAAGGATGAATATACCGATGAACAGGGATCGACGAAGAAAGGACCATGTGATTTCAAACTTCAATGCAGTCTGGATCAGGAAAGTTATATTGATATAGAGGGTTCAGAGAAAAGCCTGTCCAATAATAAGGGTGTCTGGAGAGGAGAGCCGTCTGCTCCAAAATCACCTGCGTCGGAACCGACTGCGCGGAATTGCCTGTGACACAGCAGCCAACTGAGCAGAGCACTGCGGACACTGGTATACAAAACAAACTTACCCTTTATACAAAGGGGATTAACACAGCACAATTATCCGCTAAAGCTGCGGGCTTGAGTGTCATTCCGAAATGGTTTTCCTCGAATGATAAGGTGGTCACTGTCTCTAAGAAGGGAAAACTCACGGCTAAGAAGAAAGGGACGGTATATATAACAGCCAAGCTTGAAACGCTCTCTGTGCGTTGCAAAGTGGTTGTTAAGAAGGCTCAAAACTGACCGTGAATTCCCCGAAAAGAGGAATTTATGTCCTTTTTCTTCATTCAATCGCCTTCCATGTCTTAAAAACTCGTAATAATTATCCTGCTCTTCATCTGCTATTTCCTTACTCAAAGGAACTTTTTGCGCCTCTTCAAACATATAGGACATTTCATTGATAGCAACAATGAGCATTGCCTTTCCTCCTTTTCTTTTGCATGCTCATAAAATTATCTCTTTTATTATACTCCTGTTAATTACGAATTACAAGTCCTTAACTATATTTTTAAATTTATTAAAGGTTTAATTTTTACAAATATCTCTTGTTTTTTACGGTATTCCCTGTTATAGTTTTTTGAGGAGGAGTTAAAAATGTTTGTATACGAAGCAAAAGATAATGTAGAGAATAAAAATATTATGCCATGTGAGAAAGCGAAAGTAGGCAACATACGAATGCCCATTACAAATGATCTTCGAATTCAGAGAAAAAAATCACGGGTAAATCACACGCAGATAGTCCAAAGACAACTTTATTTGACAACGGGTGCCAAGGTTAAGAATCTTGAAGATTTAAACACATATTTATTCACACATAATCTTAGAAAAGCTTGGAAATTAAAATACTCGGATTTTAAGAAAAGTACACCAGAACAAGTGGATTTTGCCATAGTATTGCTGACAATAAATGATCATCCCAATATGGATACTTATAAAAAAGCAATTGAATTAATTCGGTCTAAAATAGGACAAGCGAACAAGACAGAACAGGAAAGAATTAAGGGATTATCAGTCGAGTTAGAGAGAGGCATGACAGTACTTAATAAAAGCAATAGTAGCTCAATAAGTCAAGGCGGAGATTTTATAGGGGATCCTGCGAGATGGCATATACATACCAACATTGGAACACAGAAACATCTGAAACGTGGCAGTAGAGAAAGACTATCTCTTAACAGTGAGGAGACAATAATAACTGCCGTAGAATTTTTAACGGAAAACGGAGGATTGACGGAGCCGAGTGGGCAGCAATGCTATCGATGGTTAAGATATAGTATGATAAAAGAGCACGATAAGGATTTGCCTCCTAATCTGCGTTTCGACATCTGAGAAATAGATTGTGAAGATGTGATGCTATAGGGGATAAGCATTGTAGTAGATAATAGGAACTAAATGATTTGTTATTCAATATATACAGTAAAGCAAAGAATAAAACAAGCAAAAAGAGATGCCGCACATTCTTGCAGTTTAATACAAGCTGTGCTACAATGTCACCAATCAGAGTGGAGCGGAGCTGGCTGTTCTTCACAATCCGCTCTCATTTTAGCTGTGGTTTGCACAATTGGTGGGTAAAGGAATGACAAAAAGCAGATGGAGAAAATTAGTTGGAATGATATTTGTTGCCTGCTGGGTTTTCGTGTTATTGTCGGTAACGATAATGGTACGGGCAAGGACGGAGGAGCCGCGGGTAGAGCTGCGCTTATTTTGGTGCATTAGAGAGGCATGGCTGAACCGGAATCCGCTGGATTGGTATTTTGTTCTGGGAAATATTGTTCTGTTTATTCCCATTGGGCTGATACTGCCGATGTTTTTTGTCAGTATGCGGACTTGGTGGAAGACTGCGCTTGTGGGATTTTCCTTTTCTGCGTGCGTGGAAATTCTGCAGTTGGTTTTTCATTTAGGACTGTTTGAATGGGACGACATGATTAATAATACATTTGGCTGTGTGTTGGGATATGCGCTTTTTGTTTTTGGCATGTGGCTGGCAAAGAGGCCGGGTCTAAATGCTGCGGATAAGATAATCTCCATGGGGCTGTGGGTGGCGACAATTGCTTTTTTTGCTGTGGCCCTGTATCTCGGACAACCAGTGTTCGATGTGTTTATAAAATAATCGTATAGCGTTCAAGTGCTTTCTTTGCCGCCGGGTAAAGACGTTTTGCACCAGGCTTCATATCGTTAGGCCTTAGAAGATATGAAGTCGTGGTGCTTTTTTTGATAATCAGGGGTAATGGACAGGAAAGATAGCCTGCTGAATTTGCCTATCTCAAAGCAGATTATCAACATCGTCTGCCTTACTTGCCTATACCCGAATAAATTCGGTATAGGCAAATGCGGCATACGATCAAGATGGTGTGCCGCCGCATTTTTTTTCGGAGGGGAGGATTTTAAATGAGCTGTTTTCAGGAATATGCAAAATATACACTGTTAAATATTTTGGGAATGATTGGTTTGTCCTGCTATATTCTCGCTGATACCTATTTTGTGGCAAAGGGACTGGGGAGTGACGGATTGACGGCACTCAATCTGGCGATTCCGGTTTACAGCTTTATTCACGGTACAGGATTAATGCTGGGAATGGGAGGCGCGACCGGATATTCCGTACTGAAGGGACAGGGAAAGCATGAGGAGAAAAACCGGATATTTACGCATACGATGTGCTTGGTATCCGTTTTTGGAATGTTGTTTTTGATAATCGGCTTTGCCGGGGCAGGAACGATTACCCGGCTGCTCGGGGCAGACGAAACGGTTTATTCGATGTGTTATACCTATCTAAGAATTTTGCTTTTCTTTGCGCCGGTATTTCTGTTAAATGAAGTGCTGCTCTGTTTTGTGCGCAACGACGGGGCACCCGGACGGTCTATGTTGGCGATGCTGGGAGGGAGCTTTTCCAATATTATATTGGATTATCTCTTCATCTTTTGCTGTGACATGGGAATTTTCGGTGCGGTTCTTGCCACGGGTTTAGCACCGGTTATCAGTTTGTTGATTTTATCACCGTTCCTGATTAAGAGAAAAAATCAATTTCACTTTGTAAAAGGGAAGCTGCAGCTTCCGGTCATAAAATATGTCTTTATTACCGGAGCACCGTCCTTTGTCTCGGAAATTTCTTCCGGAGTTGTCATGATGGTATTTAATATGATTATACTGGGTATTTTGGGGAATATTGGTGTTGCGGCATACGGAATTATTGCAAATTTGTCGCTGGTCGTTTTGGCGATTTTTACCGGCATTGCGCAGGGCATACAGCCGATTGTCAGCAAATACTTTGGAATGGACAATCGGGAGAATATGCGCGTTGTTTTCCGGTATGCGGTATGCACGGTAGTCATATTATCCGGAATCATTTATCTGGGTATGTTCTTTATGGCGGAAAATATTGTGGAAATTTTCAACAGTGAGGGAAACAGGGAATTGCAGCGGGTTGCCGTGGAGGGAATCCGACTGTATTTCACGGCATGCGTGTTTGCGGGATTTAATATCATTTTTTCCATTTATCTTGCCTGTACAGAACATGTCAAAACAGCCAATATCATTTCACTGCTGCGTGGTTTTTTGCTGATTATACCAATGGCTTTCGCACTGTCTGCGGTTGGGGAGATGACCGGGTTATGGCTGGCATTTCCGGTTACGGAGTCAGTGGTCGTGGCAGCGAGTATGCGATTATCATCAATCGGTAACTGCGAAACATAAGGTTTTGATAATCTGCTTTGCTCCCTATGACAGATAGGCAAACTCAGCAGGCTATCTTGAATCGTATGCCGCATATGCCTATATTCGAGTAAACTCGATATAGGCATATGTAGCATACGATCTTAAAGACGTCCGTTGTGCAATATAGACAAATTATTGCAGGCAAAAAGTTTAGCGAGGCAAAAAATGAACAAAATGACGAAAGATTTTCTGGAATCTCCCTTGCCCTTTGGGATACACTGTGATAAAATTATTGTAATTATGAAAAAGTGCAGGTGAGAGGAATGGGACGGTTTTCTAATTTTTTAAATAAAATTCCATTTGGAAAGCAAACAGAAAAAAAAGTAGTAGAACAACCGGATAATGTGGAACGCCAATACCGGAAAGCGCAGGAGCTGCTGGAGCATGGAATATCAGAAGAGGCGATTAAAGCATTGAACCAGATTGCCGATATCGGAATGATGGAAATACAGTATCAGCAATATGGCTGCGAAGCCCTCAAAATTCTCGGTGAAGTATATGAGACCGGTAAGTATCAGAATATTAAGGCCAAAGTTGACAGGGAATTAGCGGCCAAATATTATGAGCGTTATCTGAAGCTGGTTGATGACGGTAATCTGCTCTATAAGCTGGGGCTGATTATGTTGGATCTCCAGAATTTCTCTAAGGCGATATCCTATTTGGAGAAAGCGGCTTCCTATGATGTGACGCAGGCATATATGCGTTTGGGCGATATTTATGAGCATGGTCTTAATCGGGTGGACGAATTTGGTCAGAAGAGTGATTTTGTGGTTCCCATTGATATGGACAAGGCCAAATCATGGTATAAGAAACTGGCAGACAAGGGTGACGATAAAGCGAAGGCGGCCTTGGAACAGATTGAATATAACGAGACACATGCAGACAGTATTGAGTTTGAGGAAAAGGATAAGATCTATTCGGAAATCTCTGAAAAGCGGCGGGCAAGGGGAACGGAATTCCACTATAAGGCGCAGGACGCTTCCAAGCTGCAGTATCAGTATACATATGTGCATGATCAGGTGGAAGGCTATATCCACAAGCTGCCCAAGGATTGGGTAAAGAGTATTGATGTGGACACCGATGAGGAGTATTATGCCCCCAGCCACACCTACACGGATTTTGCGATTTACGTGACATATACTACGGTTCCTAAAGATACCGTGAGAAAGATTGATGATTATCTTTATTATATGAATGAGGCGTATGACTGTGAGCTGAATGTCACGCCATATATTACGGAATATGCCAACGGTATATCCGCACGTTTTTATCATAAGGAGATTGACAAGGGTATCGTGACTTTTGTGTTTAAGCAGAAGAACCGCTGGGCATGTCTCCGTTTTGTCTGTTCGACGATGGATATCATGGAACAGTATAACGAGATTATTTTTGAGGTTGCCAATTCCTTTGCCTTTGTGATTCCGACGCTGCTCAGCAATAAGAGTGCGAACCGCACGGAGATTCAATATTATAACGAAGCACTCTATTACTATAATATGGAGGACTATGAGCAGGCGATGAAATTTGCTTCGATTGCGATTCAGAATGGAAGCGAGAAAGCCAGTTACCTGCTGATTGAATTGTATTTTGATGAGGACAGTCCGTATCGGGATATCAATAAGACCATTGGTTTTGCAAAACAGCTGTTTGATGCCAATAAGGACCCGGATTTGGCATTTCTGATTGGAACAATCTATGACCAGCAGTTGAAGGATTATGTGGAAGCGAAGAAATGGTATGAAAATGCAGACCGTCTGAATCATAAGCGGGTTCCGTTCTATCTGGGAAGATTTTACTATTATGGCCTTGTGGGCGGCAAACGTGACGGGGAACTGGCACTGCAGTATTTGACCAAGGCATTGGAGAATGGTATTTTTGAGGCAGAGCCATATATTCGTGATATCAAGAATCTGGGTGCTCCTGAGGAGCTGCAGCCGACCATTGAGAAATGGGAGCGCGCAGTCGGTGAAGGCATAGCCGACACGGCATTTAAGGTGGCGATGAATAAAAAGGAACAGGTATTTTATCTGGCTACTGACCTTGAGATTGAGCAGGCTTTTGAAAAGGCGATACAGCTTGGCAGTGTGCAGGCAGCTTATGAATATGGTGCATTTTGTCAGGCAAAGGAACGGGAAGAGGGATATTCCGGTCCGATTAAGAGTCTGGATTACTTTTATCAGGCGTATGAGGCAGGATATGAGGAATTTAGCAAGGAATATCTGTATCAGGTTATTGAACATAAGATTTCCAAGGGCGTATCCGATGAGGAGAAGAAGAAACTCTATTATGATGTGGCAGGAAAGGGTTCTATTCCGGCGGCGAAGAAGCTGTTGGCTATGGTGAATAGTCTGGACCAGTCGATCAGAGATTTGTACGAGGGTCTAAAGGAGATTGTAAAATCGGGAGATGTCGATGCCCTGAGTGCCATGCACCTTATCGAGGAGAAATTCAGGGAGCTGCTGAATCCTGTGGAGAATGGCTCAAACAAGGTGATTCAGAACAAGTTTTTCCGTTTGCAGGTGCCGAAGAGCTGTACGGCAGTAATTAATGATGAGGGCGGCACAATCCGTTTTGCCGATTCCGTGGTAGAATTTGCCGTGGCGGAGATGCCGGTTAATGTGGACTCCGAGGATGAATATAACAAGGTATTTAATCTGATTTACAATGAGTATGCCGGCGAGGAAAATTCAGAAATTCTGGTGGCGAATTCCAGAATGGTTGGCTCCGGTATGCTGACGCGTAAAGCGGGCAATAATAAATACAGCATTCTGCTGATTAGCTCAAAGAACCAGTATTTGTTCAAATTAAGCTCGCTTGACCGGAGGGAGCTGATGCGGTTTAAGGAGCAGGCATTGGAAATTGCGCTTACACTCGTTGAATCCGGTGAGATTTACGTGGCTACCGGCGACAGGGCAAACAGACACATCGGTTTGACGCTGCTGATGTCTAACACGAGTGAAAACGGAATGTTGTCAATCAGCAAAGATGAAGATGATGACGGACTGGTGTTTGTATAAGGAGATAATGGTTAGGGGAGGAGTACATTGTACTGCTCCTCTTTACATTTATTGACGGGAGTGTTATAGTTAGGTTAGATTTTTGTGAATTATTTTGCAGGCTGACAGCAGCAGTGCGGATAGAATCTTACCGTCAGGAGGACAATATGTATCGTATTATTATGAATGATTTAATGGAGTGGTATGATAAGGGGCAGAGTCAGGTCTTACTCCTCAAGGGTGCCAAGGGTGTGGGAAAGACTTGGACAATGATTGATTTCGGACAGGGATTTTTTAAAAATCTCATTTATGTGAATTTTGAGAAAGACGAGGACGTATATCCGCTGTTTAAACAGGGGACAAGAATAAAAGCGGAACGTCTGCTGGCGGCACTTTGCATGTACTGTGACCAGCCCTTTGAGGGAAAACAGACATTGCTGGTTTTTGATGAGGCGCATTTGTATCCGCGGGCAGTGGAAGCGATTATGAGCCTGAAGAGCCAGAAACCGGAGCTTCCGATTTGCATTATTGCCTCTACCATGGGCTGGATTGCTCATGAGGGAGAGTATGCTGCGGAATTTTATCCGCTGCGGCTCTATCCGATGACCTTTGAGGAATTCCTCACTGCCAATAAAGCGCAGGAGCTCTGCAAATCAATTGAAAATCAGAAATTGGAGCCGGTGAAGCCGGAGGTGATTGAAGAGATTACCCGATATTTAAAGATATTTTATATTACCGGAGGCATGCCGATTGTCGTGCTCGATTATGTGAAGAACCACGATTTGGACCGTACGGATGCGATTTTGCGGGAGCTGCTGGTGAGAAGCAAGGAGCATATTGAACGCTATGCGCCTAAGACGTATGCGCAGAAGGCGGATAGAATCTGGCATAGCATTCCGGAGCAAATGGAGAAGGATAACCGTAAATTCATGTATCAGTATGTCGATACGAAGGCAAGGGCAAGGGAGTATGAGAATTCTGTCAACTGGCTGGTGGATACCGGACTGGTCCGCAAGGTGAACCGTATCCGTGACGGTATTGCACCGCTGGTGACGCAGGTAGATGACAAGTCTTTTGAGCTGTATCATTTAGACCATGGCATGCTGCGGGTGATGTGCGGGGTCGCTCATGATGAAATCAAGACCGGAGACGAGACGATGGAGGATATTAACGGAGCTTTACTGGAACAGCTTGTTCTGTCAGAGCTGACGATGAATAAAATGGTGCAGGATTTGTATTTCTGGATTTCCGGTGCAACGGCAAGAGTGGATTTTGTCTTTGAGGACGATGGGGACGTGGTACCGGTAGATGTACAGTCGAGAACCCGGCGCAAGGCGCAGAGCATGAAGGTGTTCAACAGCAAATACAGGAATCATATGGCAATTCGCATTTCCTTGGACGAGCTGGGATTTTCAAAGGGTGTGTTAAATATCCCGCTCTATGGATTGTGGAATTTTTAACCGGCGGAAGATGAAAGCGGCGTATATTATACTCGCGAACGAAATTGATTGCCGAATCCAACATTTCACCACGGTATATGCAGTTAAACTAAGCATTTGCCTTCGGCAAATACTAAGGTTAACTAGTATAAAGGGGCTGCCGGAGCAGCCCCTGAAGGTTGGTCAGCCGGAGGAACGGCCATGAAGCTTATTCAGTTTCCACGCTGTCAAAATTAATCTGTGCAATCGCATCGACGGAGCCGAGCCTGTAACTGGTGACAGAGTGGTTGGTGGCAAGATAGAGATAATCTCCGATATAGATTCCCCGTATGGCATTAGATTCATACACGGAGTTGTCGTTAATCGGATATCTTGCCGTTTCGACAAAGCCGTTTTCTGTATCATAGGAGTAGGTGGAGTAGTAGTATATATTGTTATAATTGGCGTCCATACAGCAGTACAGGAAACCGAAAATATTTTTTCCCGCATCAATCATGATCGCCTTGTGGTTGTAAAGGGCTTCGCTGTAACTGGAATTTTCGATGATATATTTATCTTTCTCCGTCACATCGGCTGGATTGCTGATATCAAACATGGAGAGCTTAAGTCCTTTAAATTCCGACGTGTTCTCGTCAATTTCTTCACCGATACCCAGCAGCAGGTCCTCGCCGTAAAAGTGCAGATATTCGGAAAAGCCCGGAATCTTCAGCTTTCCTAAAATCTGTGGCTGATACGGGTCTGACAGGTCCACGGAAAACAGAGGGTCCGTGTTCCGGAAGGTGACAAAGTAGCCGATGTCTCCCATGAATCTGGCGGAATATATCTGTTCGCCTGGTGCAAGACCGGAAATTTTCCCTGTCAGCTCCATACTGCTGTTTAAAATATACAGCGCATTGACATCTTCCGGAATGGCCGTAGAGCTGTTTTGGGTCTCCGCCATCGGCAGGCTGCGTAAAAGCGAGATGTTATTGGCGGGAATGGTGGCAACAATCCGCAGATAACCGTTGTACTCGCTGAGCGCAAAGGAGTCATAGAGATATCCGGCAACGGTAGCGCTGCTTCCCGGCGTCAGCCTGCCTTTGTCATAGCTTACCTTCGTAATCTCCGTTTTGGTTACGCTGTCATACAGTGTAGTAAAAATGTAAATGGAAGAGTCGCTGACATAGGTCTGTCCGGCACTGGTCGGTACGGCTTTTGTATCGGTAAATTCAGTTGGCTGCGACAAATCCAGGCTGGTCATCACGTAGGTGGTTTCCATGAATATATCCTTGGGGTAGTAAATGTTTTCGCAGTCAATGGTCTTGTCATTCACCACGGGAATATAATTGGTATACGGCTTTTGCGTTTCCAGAGACGTATCGTTAAAGTTACTGATGGTATACAGATAACCGTCGCTGATTCTGGAGCTGACAAACCACCCGGATTGGGAAAGCTGTTTTACCTCTTTGGGATTTGCCCTGTCTTTGATGTCGTAGACAGCAATACAGGTCTTGACGGAACCAGTGTTGTCATAGACATATTGATTCTGCGTGTATAAAAACACCAGATAATCATTGTACAGGTAAAATTCCTCAAATTCCATGTAATCCTCTTCGGAATGGTTCAATATACCATATAAATCGATACTGGCAATATAGCGCAGATTCCCCTTGTCAGCCTCCGTGATGATAAGCCGTGTTTCCGTATCTCCGGTCAGGTTATTAAAACGCTCGGAAATCTTATAAATGTAGGTTCCGTCGGTTTTGATGACATCTCCCTCGTCTACCGACTGCTCCTGCGTATTGGTGGTGGAATAATCCGCTTTTTGTTTTTCGCTTCCAAGGTCACTGGCAGAATTGATGAAGGCACTGTCCTCGGCGGCCTCAGAAAGGGCATCGTCCGTTTCTGAAACTATGCCGCCTCTGGAATCATAGTAGGCCGGTGTCTGTACGCTGGCAATACGGTCGTAATAGTCGTCATAGGCTGATTTGAGTGTCTGGTAATAGTCGTCATAGCTGTCCGGAGAAGTCAGACCGGACCGGTAGGCCAAATCATGGTCAAAATTATCTGCTGTGTCGGATTCATTTTCCGCAGCTTCGTCCGCAGCCTCCTCGTCGTTTTCTCCGCTTCCGGCAACTGCCTGTGTTTCCTCCGCGCTTTCACTATAGGAGGCGGACTTGTCAGGCTGCCGAAGGTTAAAAATCCCTATGCCGCAGGCAAGGCAGAGTGCAAGGCATCCGCAAATACAGACTGCAATGCGGCGCGTGTTCCGCCTGCGTATGCCGGTATAGGAGCTTGGTTCCCTGCTCACATCGCCGTTGGAGAGCTTGTCCGTTTCATTTATATGGGAATCCAGCATCTTTTGCATTGCCTCAGGAGAAATGCTGTCTGGAATCGGTATGTCTTTGGTTTTATGATCAAGATGATGAATAAGGTCCTTTTCGTTCATGCGAAATCCTCCTTTAAATATTTTGACATTTTGGCGAAAGCACGGCTCTTGGAGGAACGCACCGTTCCTTCCGTGCTGTTTAGGATTTTAGCTGTCTCTCTGCTGTTATAGCCGCCAAATACAGTAAGGGAGATAACCGTCCGCTCTGTTTCATTTAAGGCGGCGAAAGCAGATTGGATATCCAGCCATTCTGCATAGGGGTGGTCTTCTCTGGACAGCGGCATGTTGTCCGTGTCCTCCTTTTTCTGCCTGCGTTCTGTGGCGTAGACCGCCATTTGGCGTTTACATTTTGTGGATAGTATTTTGAAAATCCATGACTTGAAGCGTTCGGGCTTTTTCAGCTTCCTGATGCCGGTAAATGCGTCCAGAACGGTTTCGCTGATAGCGTCCTCTGCATCCTGTGCATTTCCCAGCATGTAATAGGCAAAACGGTACATATCCCGGTAATAGAGTTCGTAGAGCCTGCAAAACGAAGCTGTGTGGCCGTTGCGTGCAAGCAGTACATGGGCTTTGATTTCTTCTTCGTTCAATCTATTCACCTCTGCTTTCTCATCGTTTTGGTATACCTGATATAGTAGTGTGTAAAAAAGGAAAAAGTGTTGCAAAAAAAATGCAAAAAATCAGAAATATGTCAGAACCGTCTGCGATTTCAGGCAGACGGATTGAGAGCGTTCAGTTTATTGACAATCACCTTGCCGGCAATGGAATCCTTGTCGGGAATGCAGTCATAAAGTCTGGTAAATTCTTCAGTCATTCCATGGGCTGCATAGTGTCTGGCGAGTAAATCGTAGGTGCCGGAGATATCCGTACCGGTAGAAATACAGTATTCCAGTACAGCTACGGCTTCTTCCGGATATTCGTCGTATATACATTCTGCAAACAGCTGCAGATTGCGAAGATAAAGTGCATAGTTCTGGTCGCAGATCGTCAGAAAATCAAGGTTGGCAGGACCGTAAAGCTGCTTGAGCTGTGTGTTGGACATACCGATTAGATTTAACATCTGCTTTGCGGACAATGCCAATATCTGTTTTTTATATTCCATAATCTTTATTTGCTTTTTTTGGTCATTTAGGGTAATATCTAATGGAAAAGAGTCAATGGGAGCTTCAATATAAGGAAGCCCGGAGATATCCTGACGTCTGGTGCTGTTGGCCTGATCCTCCTGTTTCAGGTAGGTGCTGATTCCGCGCTTTTCCACTTTGTTGGATTTGCGCAGGTTGTGGTGGAGTACCAGTACTAATATGGTAATAGATGGCAGTAAAAAAAGTTTCATGATTTGTCCTTTCAGAAAAGAGGTGTTATTATGTTCAATTTCGGAAGCAAAAAAACACAGAAGATTATTTCCAGTGTTATTGCAATTATTTTGGTGGTTGTTATGGTACTGAGCTGTATCATTACATCTGTCGGCAGCTTCTAATTGTCAAAGCAGATTTACCTGCCTGTATGGCAGGAGCTGCACTGGCAGCTTGCTGCCTGATAAGTAAAATATACAAAATCATTTCAAAAAAGTCAATTTATTCGTAAATAGTGACAATATTATTTTAAATACTTGAAAACTGTGTGTGATGTGCTACAATGAGGATAAATCTGATATTTGTTGGTTTTACGGATACAAAACCGGTGAAACCATTATCGTTAAGAGGTAATGATATGATGAAGAAGAGAAATCCATTAAGATTAATCGTATTTCTGCTGGCTGTAGGGCTTGTGGCGGCGGCAATCGGTCAGGTTAAGGCGGCAGAGGAAAATGAGCAGGTGATTTATGCCGGCGTATATCTGGACGGTGTGTACGTAGGCGGCTTGACCAAGGACGAGGCAATGAAGGAATATGACAAATATATAGAAGGCATTGAAAACCTTCGGCTGACCTTTACCACGTCGGTGGGATCGTATACTACGACGTTGAGAGATATCGGTATTTCCGTGTCTGTGGAGGACGCTGTCGACGAGGCAATGCACTATGGAAGAAGGGGCAACATTTTATCCCGGTACAGGGAGATTAAGTTATTGGAAGAGGAAAATGTTATCCTGGTTCCGGAAAAGCTGTTTGACGAGGATAAGCTGAAGGACAAGCTGGAGAACGAGACACAGGATATTGTGGCCACTGCGAAGGACGCCTCCATTTCAAGAGAAGACGGTGAATTTACCGTCTATCCCGGAGTAAAGGGAACCACTGTCAAGGTGGAGGAAACGATTCAGGCGGTAAAGGATTTATTTGCCGAGGAATGGACACAGAAAGATGTTAAGCTGAATGCCGTTGTGGAGGAGAAGGACCCTCAGTATACGGAAGAAGATTTTTACATGATAGACAGTGTCATGGGACAGTATCAGACAAATTATAACCAGAGCCAGACCAGCCGCTCCAAGAATTTGTCTACCGGTGCCAGCAAGATTAGCGGAACGGTTATGATGCCGGGAGAACAGTTCTCGATGCTCGATACGGTGACTCCGTTTACGGAGGAGAATGGCTATGCCGATGCGGGACAGTATGTGAATAATGAGCTGGTTGAGGGACTTGGCGGCGGTATCTGTCAGGTGTCTACGACGTTATATAACGCTGTGATTAATGCGGAGCTGAAAGTAGACGAGCGCAGGCCGCACAGTTTGACGGTCAGCTATGTTGAGCGTTCCCGCGATGCGGCGATTGCCGAAGGGCTTTTCGATTTCAAATTTACCAACAATACGGAATACCCGATATATATTGAAGGTTATGCCGGTGGCGGCACGATTTCTTTTGCCATATACGGACATGATACCCGGCCGTCGAACCGCACTATCGAATTTGAGAGTAAGACGATTCAGACTTATGAACCGGACGATCCGGAAGAGATAAAAGACGATACGTTAGAAGAGGGAAAAACGCAGACCGAGCAGACGGCTTATACAGGGTATTACTGTGAGCTGTGGAAGCATATTTATATTGACGGAGAACTTCAGGAGTCGGTTCTGGTCAATAGCAGCCAATATGAAAAAGTCCGGGGTAAGATTCGTGTCGGTACGAAGAAAAAGAAAGATAAAGATGACAAAAAGAAGGATAAAGATGACGACGATGATGATGACACGGGAGAGGAGCCTGCGGATACACCGGAGGAGCCATCGACAGAGCCGACTGACACGGATACACCGGTTGGACTGCGAATCGGTCTGTTTATAGGAAGGCAGTCCTATGCGGTGAGCAGATGGAGGAAATGGGAATGAGGACTGGTAAATTACCGGAGCATACGTTTAAGCGTTCTGTAATGAATCCCATACGGTATCGCAGACCGGAAACAGCACTTCGGACTGCAGTTGGACATGACGGGGCAGTGGCTGGCAGCATGGTAACATCCATGGCCACCACTGCCTTTTCTTATCGGGGAAACGAGAGATATGCTTTTGATAATGCAGTGAATAATGTGATTGCGGCGGGAGGGAAACCCTATGGCGCCGCCACGGCAATTTTGCTGCCAGAGCATAGTGAGGAGGCGGCACTCCGGGCAATTACCGGTAATCTTGCCAGACAGGCCGAGCAGTATCAGATAGAAATATTTTCCGGACATACGGAGCTGGTACCGTCCGTTGTTTCCCC